>CALIKL010000024.1 GCA_938018055.1 uncultured bacterium | reverse complement strand
CTCGAACTTCACCACACAGATTTGCCCAGGCTGCCTCTTGTTGCCGAATGCCACATTAACCGTCTGTCCGGGCTGCACCGTCACCGTCTGCGGATTGGGCGTCGTGGGTGTCCACCCCGATTGCACTTGCTCGGTGACCGTGTAGGTTCCCGGAGCCGCCACGGTCAAACAGGCCGGTGGCGTCCCCGGCGGACTCGTCGTGATCGTCCCGACGGGATTATTGTTCTGGTCTGTGACGGTGAACATCCAGCCGGGCAGCAGCGGCTCACCGGGGTCTTGCACGCCATCGCCATCCAGGTCCTCGAACTTCACCACACAGATTTGCCCAGGCTGCCTCTTGTTGCCGAATGCCACATTAACCGTCTGTCCGGGCTGCACCGTCACGGTCTGCGGATTGGGCGTCGTGGGTGTCCACCCCGATTGCACTTGCTCGGTGATCGTGTAGGTTCCCGGTGCGGCCACGGTCAAACAGGCCGGTGGCGTCCCCGGCGGACTCGTCGTGATTGTACCGACGGGATTATTGTTCTGGTCTGTGACGTTGAACATCCAGCCGGGCAGCAACGGTTCGCCCGGATCTTGCACCCCGTCACCGTCCAAATCTTCAAACTTCACCACGCAGATTTGTCCTTGCTGCGGCTTGCACTTGCCCGACGAGTCAGCGTTAAAGATGTTTTGAACTTCTTGCTGCGTGAGTGCGCGATTGAAGAGTTCCAGTTCATCAATCGCAATCTCGCAGCGACCGCCGGGCACGCGGATTTCGCCGATGAGCATCGGCAGAGTATTCGTGATGCTGCCGGATGGCACTGTGAAGGTTCCGGCAGGTGCGCCGTTGATGTAGAAGGTGCCGACTCCTGTCGTCCGGTTCACCGTCACGGCTACATGAACCCACGGGCCGGTATTCGCTAGAGGATTAGCTCCCGTTGGTAGCGACGTCCCACTCGTGAAGAGAGCGTTGTTGATCTGGAGCTTCAAGAATCCGGTGCTCGGTGAAGGTTGATCCACGAACAGCGAGAAGCCGGTCTGGGTGCTAGGATCCCATTTATCCACGATTGGCGCGAGGATCCCCCCTGCGCCCATACCGCATTCCACCACTCGTATCCACGCGTCAATGGAGAAATCGCCCGGGAAGGTGAGGTCGGCGCTATGCGGCACTTCCACAAACGGACCGAAGAAGTACAAAGCTCCTGCACCGACCTTGCCTGCAACGGGATCAGGCCCACCGCTCCCAACCGGTCCCGGCTTGGGCGTGCCTGTATCGCTGACGGTCGAGTCGGGCGGCGGGGCAATGTCGCTCACCGTCGTCGCTCCCGCTTGCTCATCCAAGGGGTACCAGGCGACCATATCCGCCGGCGGCGTCACGCACGAGCATTTTCTTCTCCCTTGTCGCTCACCGTCATAGATGGTCTGAAGCTCGGCCGGCTTCAGCGCTCGGTCGAAGATTTCAACTTCGTCCAAAGCAAGCCATATAGCAGTTCCTGCCGACCTGGCGAACCAGAGCGGTGCCGTGTTGCTGGTTGTGAAACTTGAGACCGTCGTCGAAGGCGAAGTTGTGCAGGAGCCGACGAGATCGCAGACCGTGAGCGTGACGCTCCCGCTTGCACTCACCCGCGCGACGATGAAACGCCAATCACTCGGCGTTGTTGCCTGCGGCACGCTCGGGCCGGTAATAATCGTTCCGTTGAGGTTGAATTTGACCACGTAGGTGCTGCCACTCACTTCCAGATAGAGGCTGTAGCCGTTCCCGCTCACAGGATCAAATTTCTCCATGAGCGGCGTGATTGCTATAGGTGTAGGAGCTGCCCAGGCCCACAGAGTGATGGTGATGCCGTTTGAGCCGATATTGAGGTTGGTATTGTGTGGCACCTCAACGAAACTACCGCCGAAGAAGAAGAGCGCGCCACGCGGAGTCGGGGGCGGAAGAGGAGCAGTCGGATCTACGACCACGGGATTGGGTATGAGGCCGCTGGCCGGCAGTTGACTGACTGGCGCGGTGCCCAAACTGATGTTCACCGGATTGCTGCTTAAATCCTTTGTCGTCCCGTTGTTGCCTCCTGCCAAGTCCAGCACAGTGCTTTGGCCGACGGCATCATCCAGCGGCCACCAGCCGACCATACCGGGAGGAGCTGGCACGCACGGTCCACCCGGGCAGGTGGGCAATGTGATGCAGTGTTTCGTCTGACAAATCACTTGACCTTGACCGGTGAGAACAATGTCGAAACAGATCGTGGCACCCGGTTGGGCATTCGGACCGCTAATGGTCACCGTCCCGGTGATGGATTGGCCGGGCGACAGCGGCGTCGTGATCGAACTCGGCGTGATCGTCACGCCCGACGGCGGCACAATGTTGATTCCTGTCGCCACGACACTGGACAGGTTTGTCAGGGTGGCCGTGTAGCTGAACGTGCCATTGGGATTGCAGCTCACCTGTTCGTTGCTCACGCTCGCGCACTTGCACTTGCCACTGACCTTGATGTTTTGGATGTCCGTCTGCGTGAGCACGCTCTTGAACATTTCGAGTTCGTCAATGCGGATTTCGGCTTGAAGTCCCAAGCGGCTCTCTCCGATCAAGAGCGTGATGCCGGGAGTATCAATAGAGCCGGTCGGCATGGGAGGAGCTGTGACGACTGTAGGTGTCCCGTTGACGTAGAAGGTCACCGCGCCCGACGTTCGATCCACGGTCACGGCAACATGCGCCCAGGTGTTAAACGGTATGGATGGGCCGATATAATTCGCTGCCGCGCTCCCATCGGCCAGGGTGAGGCGCAAGCGTGCTCCTGCTGGCGTACCCTGGTTGTCAAGATAGAAAGCATAGCCCTTCACCGGTGCGCCGATGTTAGGTGCGACTAGCTGAACGTCCAGCTTATCCACAATCGGATAGAAGAACAGTGCCGCTGGTGGAGACGGTGCCGCATAGACCCAAGCGTCAATGGAGAAACCGCCTGTTCCAAAGTTAAGCTCGGCGTGATCCGGAACTGTCAGATGAGGGCCATTCGGTTGCAAGTTCGGATTAAACTGGATGGCTCCGCCGACCTGTCCGGCGACGGCGTTCGGAGCATTGGCGGCTCCGAGCGGACTTCCCGGCGTGGGCGTGCCCTGATTGTTGACGCCTGCCAGATCATTCACAACGGTGGATCCATTCGGCTCATCCATCGGCCACCAGGCGACCATGCTTGGGAACGAAGACGGATCCACGCACGGTGGACAATTCACGATAAGTGCCGCCGAGGCCATCGCATGGTACTTGTTGGGTGGATCGGGTGAATTCGGTGGATTGGGCGGGAATGCGCTCGAGCCGTTGCGCTCGCCGTCGATGGCACCTGACGCGCCCGGTGTGCTTGAACCGGTGGGATTGGTCGTCGTTCCATTTGGTCCCGGCAGACTCGTCCAGGTGACCGTGGCCTGGTTCGTTAGGGTTGTCGGACATGCCGCCGTTGCCGAGACGGTCGCCCCATACGTGATCTGGATCGCCGTTCCGTCATCCAACTGCGGGCAGGTCACGCTGACATTTTGGCCTGCCGCGCTTCCGGTGCAGCCCGCTGAAAACGTGAGCGAGCCTGCTACAAGGCTAAGGCCGGGCGGCAAGGTATCGGTGAAGACGATGTCAAACGCATCGGCGGTGCCGGTGTTGGCGATGGTCACCGTGTAGGTGACTGCCGCGCCTGGTACAACTGCCGCTGGGGAGACGCTCTTGGTCAGCGTGAGATTCGGCTCGACGACGTGGACGTTGACCGTGCCCGAATTGCTGGCGAATTGGTTCCCCGCTTCGTCTGTGAATCGCACCTGGAACTGGTTGGGTAACGTGGTGCTGCTTTGATTGCTGGCGATGTTGTCCACCAGCGCGTTGAACTCGATGATGGCGAATTCGAGGTCGGGATCGTTGTCGCTATTGACGATGGTGAAGAACGGAGCGGGGTTTGTCGGCGACTGAACGAAGAAGATGGGATCAACGCCCAGGCCTGGAGTGAAAGGACCTCCAGCTACGTTCAGCGCGCTGATCGGGAACGGTGGACCGGGACACTGGGCGAGAGCTTGGTTGGGACTGGTGGGCCAGAAGGCACTGGGCGGACTCATCACCGGATTATTCGCCACAAAGATCACGCTCGGATTGCCAATGTAGGTTAAGCCCGGCGGCAGCAGGTCTTGAATCTGGAAATTCGGCGTCGTGCCTTCAGGAATGACCGTGATGAGCCGGTAGCGGACGATCTCGCCGATGGCCGCATCCACCGTGCCGCCTTGAGAAGCCGATTGCGGAATCGTATGGACTTCAGACGTTGTCTGGATGCACTTGGCGAACGGCCTCGGACCGACACAGGCCTGAGCCGTATCTTCAAACGGCCCGCCGAAGCCCGCCGCGACGAAGTTCGGTCCGCCTTCGGTGTTCGAGTAGTTCTCCAGCCTGGCGCGGTTGTCGCAGCAACCCGATTTGATGTCGCTCAGAAGCATGGCGTCGAAAGTGAGGACGGCGATGTTCTTCCCGCTCGCGGGATTGAAAGGTCCGAGCGCGCCCGTCGTTGGGCTGGGGTCGGTGAGCTCGATGATGACCGAGCCAAACCCGCCGGGGCTCAGTGTGAACGGAATAGAGTTGCCCGCGCCATCGGTGACGCAGAGCGTGCTGAAATCAGGAACGAAGCACGACGGCAGATCCGTCGGTCCGAGCGGGAAGATGTCTCGGATCTTCACGTCAAAGACGCCGTTGGGAGAAGAACCTTGATTCTCGACCACGATGGCGAAGGTGATTTTGTCGTTGGCGTCCACGCCGGAAATATTGCTGTTCAAATTGAGCGAGCCGATATTCGACGAATTAATGGTTCCGTTGAAGCGCGGGCATGAACCACCCGGAGGCATGAAGGTTCCCGACGGAGGCGCAGCGGGCGAGAAGATGGCGTTGGGATTGTCGCTGGCGACAACTCCTTTGATGATTCTGAGCTTCGGTTCAGCCATCTGGACTTGCGCAATGGCGGTCTGGCAGAAGGTCATGTTGAACGTGTTCTTCTCGCATTCTTGTGCCTGGTTTGTCAGAAAGAGGCCGTCGGCGAAAGGATCATTCGTGGCGGTGACCGTGAACACCAGGTCTATCTTCCGAGGCGTGTTCGTCGGATCGTTGAAAGTGCCATAGTTGAATGTGAGGCTATTAGTCGTCGGATTAACAGTGAAGCTGGGCGGGACAGCCAGCGAATTCGTCGGCCCAAGGCAGGCTTGACCGGGCGCGGGGATGCCGCAGGCCGCGTTGGTGAAGCTCCAAGGGGGACCGGGGGGCGGTGTGGCATCGGGATCAGCCACATCGAAGATCGGCAGCGGCAGCCAATCCTGAATCGTGAGGTTCTCGGCATCGCTCGAAGGGATGACTTTCTCGATGCGGAAGGTGACTTCGTCGCCGGGCGTCACCTGAGGCTTAGCCGGACAGGGCGATGTATTCGGTCCACAGATCTCCTGACCGGCACGTTTCACGGCGTAGACAGTCTTCTTGATGAAGTCCGTCACAATGGCCGTGAGAGTCTCGCTGTCGTCTTGAGCCGTCACGCCCGTCGGCGTCGGCAGCGAAGGAGGATTGACATTGGTGAACACCTCGCCGCGAATCGTCACGCAATTGGCGAGCGGATCATCTTTATCCACATACCGGTCGCCGGGATGATTTTGAGGGAAGGAAAATTGATCTTGTATCCGGGCGTAAAAGACGATCTGACCGGTGGCCGGAACAGAAGAAGTGGGCGTCGTCGCCCAGCCGCCGGTCAGAATTCCCGCCAGGTGTCTGGGGTTTAAGGGAAACAGGCTGGTCATCTTCTGGGAAACCCGGAAGACGAGATTGGTCGTGCCCTTAATTCCCTGACAGGTGGAATTCGGATCACCAGTGACAAATAAGTCCGCAAACTGGATGAAAGGCCCGCTGACGGTACCGAACTGATCCGTGACCGTGAGCGTCGGCGCGGGCGCTGGGAGAAATTGCTGACCATCCGAGAGCAGGTCTCGAACCTCCAGCTTCCCGAAGGTCTTGAAGTCGGAGATCTGGAAACTGAGCGTATACTGCAGAACATCTCCCGGCGTAGGGCCGGGAGCGCCGGTGTCTTGAAATACGGCCACCTTCTTCTGAATGGCGATGCATTTGTCATTGAGGATGTGATCGCTAGAGGTGATGTCGCTGACGACGTGCGCCGGCGATGTATCGCACGGGTCTATCGGTGTCCAATCGCCCTCGGCTTTAACGTCGTTGACGGATTGAACGGGCTGGCAATTGGGCGGAAGGACGGGATTGCCGTTGGCGTCTTTTTCCGGGATGAAGAATTCGACAACAACGGTGGCATCCGGGCCTGGGGCGCCGGTGAGCGAAGGCCAGGTCACGGTCAAGCAGTTGTTGGGGGGATTATTGGGCACGCCTGCCGGTGGTGGCGTCACCGTTGGCGCGGGAGTCGCCGGGGAGACCGACACAACGCTCTGGAAGGCCAGGTTGTTGGGGAAGCAATCGGTCACCATGATGTTGCTGACCGTTTGGCTGTTAGCGATGTCAACGGTGATACTGTACTGAAGGGGATAGAACCCGGTGAAATTGGGGCCGGTGGCCGTCTCGTCTTCGGGACCGAGGTATTCTTTCTTGATCGTGATGACGGTCGGGGTCGTCTGAGCTTGTTGATTCCACGCCGTGCTGTTCGGGATCGTGTCGCTCAGAATCGGAGGGTCAAAGCTCGGATTATCCAGCGGGTCTGTGCCATAGCGAAAGCCGCCGCGGGCGAAGATCTTGAGCGGTGTGCCGGCGTCCGCCAGATTGCTCACATGGGCCGTGACCTCAACCTCAATCTCCGGCTGCGTTGGATCGAAACTGCCGAAGGGAAGCTCCAGGGTGATGAGTTGTGCGCCCGCGGGAACTGCGACAGGTCCGATGCCGCTTGAGGCGAACGGATGCGGCAGCGATACAGTTGGAGGCGCCGGGTTACAGGGAGCGAGAACCGGGAAGCTATTTAGCGAAACAGGGCCGCCGACCACGCCGACCATTTGTGCTTTCACGAACGTGATGCCGTCGCAAGAGCAGGGAGGCATTTGCGGCGGCTTCGTGATATTCGCGCCACCGGCATCGAGCACCAGGTCAATGAACGGCCCGTAGCCAATGTCGCCCGGGGTGGTGCTGGCGTTCTTGAATTTCACCGTGAAGGTGAAGTCTTCACCGATAAGCACTTCGGCAGGCACCGTGAGCGTGACCTGCGGCGCTGGGCTAGATTGAACGGAGACCGTTTTCGGGTTCCACAACAACCCCAGGGCCAGCAGCCCCACGCCTAATTGGATAAACTGCGTCACTCTTTGATGGCGGAAGCGAATGTTTTGCCCTTCCATTGTTGATCTTCTCCAAACCCTCTGTCGGCTCGTTGGAGCCGACGCAGATGGAAATTCTCAGTGCCCCAGCCAGAGGCTCCGTCGTCGTCCCTGAAAGCTCACGACCAACCCTTCCGAAAAATTGCCCTACTTGGCCGGTAGTTTTACTGATGCTTCAAGCGATGTCAAGTTCAATGCCTCCTTGCCGGTGATGCGGACTGACTTTTTTCAGAGCGTGCCCGAAGCCCCAACGCCCGTGCTCTCTCAAGCAAAGTGGATACGGGCAGCGTCTTCTCCCAATAATCGTCAGCCCCACGGGCGCGGCCTTCGCGTTCAATTTCCGGCGAGCCATAGGCCGTCAACAACACCACCCGTGTCCCCGGTGATCGTTGTTTGATCTGAGAAATAAGGTCGAGTCCTTCCATTCCCACTTTGCCACTCAGCCGCAGATCGGTAATCACCAGATCGAACATCTCGCTCTGAAGAAGCTCAACCGCTTGCTCCCATGAGGAAGCCGTTCGCACTACCACGGGATCGGACCCTAGCAGCGACGCCAAGCTTGCGATGATCGTCTCATCGTCATCCACGATGAGCAGTCGCTTTGGCTCTGCTCGATCATCCTCCACCTTGACTCCTCAGCGAATTCCTTAAGCAAGCGGTGTGCCAAAACCCGCGAGGAGACGAGGCGGTGAGTACTATGGTTATGACATTCAGGCAATTGCAGGCATAACGCCACATCCCCCTAAGTCCCCTCACCCCCTTCATCTGTCCGATCTGTCGGACACTTCACTGTCCGATTTTTCGGACATGTCAGATTCTTCCGACACCGAACGAGCCCGCAAAACACGCGAAAAACAATTTATGGGCGGGGGTGTTCTGGGCCGATCTGATCGCTGGTGGTGGAGGTTTTTTCCCTCGCTGGTATTCTTGCGAGAAACGCCCTGGATACCGGTCCGTGTAACCGGGAGAGCCCAACATCGGGTGTGATGTTGCGGAGAAAGCGGGAGGTTTCATGTGATTCGCGTGGGGGAACCATCGAACCAGAATCTGCTCCAGACAACTCAGTTCATCGGGCAGCGGCTCTTGTTATGGCAACCCGACTTCAGTCCAGAAGCCATGGATGGCCTGACTTTCACTTCGTCCGTGGGTGTGGATCGTCACAAGGTATAGCACCGATATTTTGGGATACCGGCAACCCGGCGAAACGCACGAATACGGTTTCGGCCATTGTCCATTGCCAATAGCTTGTCAATAGTGCCAGGGCTCATTTGGAGCGCGTAGAGTGGGTGATTTTCCTGTTTCAAAATCGTGTATTCCGGATGGGACGTATGACAGCCTGTCGGCGCCGTGCTTGAATGACGGCGCAGCAGGGGCAAATATTTTTCCACGCATCAGCGGGATTGTCGTTGTGCTTCACTCTCCTTTCTGTCCTCTACGTCGCAAGCCAGGGGGGTAGACTTCTTCGCCCCGGCGGAGTGTGGAAAGTCGCCCCCGACATTTTCGGGGAAGATCGTTACTGCCGGGAGAATTTTCCGGCGGCCCCTGCGGAGCCACCGGAAGTTGAAGCTCACTCACTGCTACAGCATTCCCTGGAGTGCCCACACGACGAGGGCCGGCCAAGCGTGTTGCCCCAGGGCCGCATCAGAGGCGTGCAGCCTGTCGCGCTCGCGTGGGAGGACGGGCCCGGTTGCGCCTGCACGGGGGGCGAAGCAGAAGTCGTCGAACCAATCGCTGGTCACGAGCTTCACCTGATGAATCTGGGGCGTCAGGGTGGAAATACTTGGGACCCTGCGTATCCGTATCGGGATCAGCTCTGTGTACTCCAGGTTGCGTTGAGTGATCTGAGGCTCGAAACCGGGACATCGGATGATCGCCTGCACGCAGGTATGGCCGCTGAAGTTTGGCGCGTAAGGGATGCAGAGCGTATTTGTGCCCGGCGCCAGGGTGATGATGTTCATGAGCGAACCCACCGGGATGAGAGGAGCGCCAAAGCTGAAGGGGAAAACACCGAACAGGATCGAATACATCGAGATCGGTCCGCTGGTGTTGTTCACAACATCTGTTTTGGTTCGGTCTTCCGACAATGGGAGCATCCTCGACCCCCGTGATGCTGCGCTGGGCCCAGGGCGGTCCATCGCAGAGGTGCGACGCCGGCGGACAGCGCGACGCGACAATCGAGGTCACGGGTGACGTGGTGATGGGACGAGGAGCTGATCCGGTGATCATCGCCGTAGTGGTAATTTGCGTGCGGCTGCCAACATCGGACTTCAACGGTAAAGGTCAAAATGACCGTCTGGAATGGCGTCAGGGCCAGGGCGGTAATCGTGACCTGCATGGAGGTTTGGAGAGGATTTGTAAAATGGCGAGTGTAAGTGATCAGCGTCCCCGGACAATAGGCGGCGCGGTCGGCCTGTTTCGTCAGGGTGAACTGAGGCTCGCTCTCCGGGCGACCATCTTCGTCGGGCACGGTGAAGAGTCCACTCCCCACGCCACGGCTGTCGGTGATCCTGCCTGCCCGAGGACAACGCCCCATACAATCAGCAGGAAGGCAGGCGGGGTGAAAAAGGCGAAACCCTTTCGGGGTACTGCTGTTATCGTCCCTCCCTGATAGTGTAGACTTGTCCAAGCAAAGAGCCTGGAGCCTCGCAGAGTCTGTGGCAGTTGCCGTCTCATCACCTTCGGGAAATCTAAACTCTCCTCGTGAGAGGATCTTCAGGGCCTCTGTTTCTCGCTGCCACGTCCCACGACCAGTCTATTTGGAACGAGGGGCACTATCAAGAAAGTAGTTGATGGTGGTGGAAGGGGAGTGCCCGGCCCATGATGACCAGGCTCGCCAGGCCACAGGCGAGGACAAACAAATCCCCGTAGCGGGTGTAAAAGGAGTGCTCGATTGATGCGGTTGCTGTCGGTACCGTCATTTGCCACCGGCGCGTCGCAGGTTGGAACAACTCGGTAGCATCCTTGATTTCGCCGTGGGGTGTGATGAGTGCTGTGATCCCACTGTTGGTGACGCGAACGAGAGGACGTCCTGTCTCCACCGCTCGAAACACCGCATGGGCGAGATGCTGATAGGCCCCCGCCGTCGCGCCGAACCAGCCGTCATTGGAGATATTGACCAGGACATTTGCTCCCCGCCGAACCATCGTGCGGGCAATCGAAGGGAACGTTGATTCGAAACAGATGAACGTTCCCACCCGCGCCGGACCCATCGAGACAACCGTCAGCTCGGTGCCGGGGACGAAATCCCCCGCCAGCGCTGGAATCCGATCCACCAGGGGAAGCACATGGCGAAGAGGAACGTACTCGCCAAAGATACCGGACGACACCTCTCTTATCCACGATAAATACGGCGGGCTTTGAGATTTTGCCGTCAGCATCAAGGACGCCATAGGATTCAATGACTCTGTGGTTGGCGTCTGAAAGCAGCGGGAAGGGAAGCTTGAGTGTGTCGGCGAGCTTACGGTTCTCCTCAGGTGGATCAACGCTGATGGCAAGGACCTCACTGCTTACGGATTTGAACTTCTCATAGTCAGCAGCCAGACCGGCTAACTGTTTGCGGCAATATGGTCACCAGTAGCCGCGATAAAAGACGAGCACGACGGTCGATTTCCCTGCGTAATCCTTGAGGGCGATGGTCGAGCCGATGCTCGTTGGCAAGCTAAAAGCCGGTGACAGGTCGCCGAGCTTGAGCGTCGAACCCGCTCCCCCGCTGCTTTGTGCCAGGGGAGGCGACGACCATGGAAGGATGCACAACATGAGGGTCGCTAAGAAAAGGAGCGAGAAAGACCGTTCCATCATTTTCACCTCTTTGTCTCATTCTTTGTTGGTTTGACTTCGATCTGGAGTGGGACGTCTTGCCGCCGATACAGACAAGTTCCGTTCACATCCTCGCAAACGTAATAGAGAGCATAGGCAGGAATAACCATCATACCAGGTGCAGCCATCTCGGGGCATTTGATTTCAAACTCAATAGTCCTCGTATCCTGGCTCACAGGGTGAGGCGGATTGGGGACTGAATGGTGCTGACCATCCACCGACCAGCCATCAGGTGGGTTAATCCAGAGAATCAAATCATCCACCTCATTATTCCAATGAGCCTTGATCTGTTGGTTAGGTCGAAAGATCACATGAAGGCGACTCGTGGAACCAGGAGTGAGAGTTGGTGGGACAGCGGCAGTCTCAACTTTGACCAGTCTCCCTTTGTCGCGGAGAATCCGAGCTTGGGGATCAGGTTCCTTCTTGGTCGCTCCGGTGGCTTCAAAGTTTTTGCTCGGATAGGCGAATTCCGCTCCGCTTGGCTCGACCGAGAGCGGAACGGGCGTCTCCCCCCGAGCCAGAATTTCCTGTCGAGCTTGATTCACCCAATCATAAAAGGAGTAGGGTTTACTCAACCGCGGTCCAAACTGCTGGATTCGCCGCCGCCAGATGTAATTGTTGGGATTGAGATCTAGAGCCGCGGCCCAATGGTTACTTGCTTGTTGGAAGTCATTCATCTGACGAAAGGGTGAGTCGTGGCGCAAGCGATAAGCCACGCCCAGGCGAAAGTGCGTTGGAGCATGAGTGGGCTCTTTTTGCAAGGCTTTCCTATAGGCCTCAATGGCTTGGGTGATTCTTCCAGCTCCGCCCCAGAGAATCGCAGCATCGCCCCAAGCACGCAGGGCGTCGGGACGGCCCTCACGAGCGTCCTTTTCCAACTTCGCCAAGTCAGGACGAATGATGGGTCGTCCTGGTGCCCCGGATGGCATCTGGTCGCGGCGTTTCAGAAAATCCTCCAAGTCAGTGTGCTTCGGTTGCACGGCGCGAATAATGCCGTGTTCATCAATGAAGAGGGTCAAAGGCACCACCGAGACACCCAGTAGATTTAGCGAATCAACGAGAATTGGCCAGTTCATCTTTTTCCACTGCATGAAAAGACGAGTGCGGTCGGGGTGTTGCTCTTGAATGATCCCAACCATCTGCACGCGGCTCTGTGGCTGTAGTTCCTTTGTCGCCTCATGCCACCCGGGCACGTGGACTCGACATCCTGCTCACCAAGAGGCCCAAATATGCAGGATCACTTTTCGCCCTCGGAAGTGAGCCAGCGAAAGAGGATGACCATCTTCCAGCGACGGGAAGACGATATCGGGGAAAGCCTGTCCGACCACTAGCTCCCGGGATGAAGTCTGGGCGCCGACAATGTTGAGCGTTAAAAGCATGACCATAAGCACGATTCCCCAGTGAGGTTTCATCTTTGCTTCCTCCCACGACAAAGCGAATCAAATCGCTGCTTTGTTGCGATGCTCCAGGCTTGGTAGCAGCTCCACAGTGTACAGTGACTCGACCACTCCTTCCAGCCCCCAGACAGAGGACTTTCATCAAGTCTTCCGAGAAACGCTCAGAATACAAAAAGGAACAGATTGCGTCTGTAATGCAAACTACAAACTCCTCTTGGTTGATCAGCCGTTAGCCTCATTCGGGGGATAACGACAGGCCTTGTCATTTTCGTTTCTGCGGCGATTGTGAACCATTGGCTAGAGGCTCTCGTGAAGGGGGTCTTAATTCAGGTCTACCAGCGGCCGCATAGCTTTCAGGAAGCCTTTTCAGCAACGAACATCGGAATATGTCTCTTTCTCCCGGCCTCAGGTTTAACGCCTGAGCCCGGTCGGGCATAACTCAATTTTTCTTTCTACCAAGCGAGCACGGGGGCCTAGCTCCGAGCCATGGCCTAGCCGAAAGGGAGGATTTGTTCGTCTTGGCCCGTCGGGTCAAGAGGGAGGGGAGAACGTCGCTTTGCATGACGAGGCGCAGAGGGCCATAGCTGTCATGAGCGAGCGTCAGGATAAGCGAATTTCCTTCTCGAAGATTTTGTAGGCAGACCTCTTCGCCTCCGCCAGCGCCTGTCTGATTAACTGCTTCTGCTTCATCGGAAGCGAGCCGGCGAGCATCGCTTCGTAGAACCTCCGATAGAACTCATCGGGATACACCTCAACGACTGCTCTCAACCTGACTCCTGGTTGATCAATAGAGCGAATGTACGTCATGGTGTGCGTCCCTTTGGGGGGAATCCGAGTATCATAAATTTCCTCACTCAGATCCAGCGCTACCTCGCGGCCTACCGACTCTTGCTGCACGCTCCCAGCAATCGGACGACCGCTGGCATCTAGCAATTCTATCTGCACTATGACTTTGGGTGTGACATAGGTCGGAAAATAATGACCGACGCCGCTGTTTGTAAGGGTCAGCGTGGCCTCCAGCCTTTCGCCGACGGCGTACTGCGGTTGATTCGTCCGCAACTCAACGGTCACGCCGCGCTTGACCATCTCCGGGTCGTGAATGCCGCGCCAGAGGTGCCGCCGGTCCGGCATGTGGCACTTCTGACAGGCGATGCCTTGCGCGGCGTAAGGGCTGTTCTTCCACTCGTTGTAGGTATTCTCCAGCAACTTTCCATTCAGCGCCCGATCCCCCTCTTCAAATTGATGGCAGCCCATGCAAAATTCGGCGCGCTCGAATGCGGGCGTGCGCGTCGCCCCGCCATGCGGCGCTTGATCTCGTGGGATCGCGCTCTCCAGCGACCCATCTCGCCGGGGTGGGCCGAACCGTTGGTAGTTTCTCACATGGCAGCCAGCGCAGGTGAGACCCTGCCTCTGCAAGCTCGCATCGAAGCGCGGATTCTTTTTAAGTTCAGACCCTGTTGGAGACACTTCTTGCTGCTCGGTCAAGGGAGCATGACAGCAGTAGCACATCACCGCCGTTTCCGGGTCATTGTGAAGCAGACCCGGCATCTGCCCGAGCAAGCCCGGCCCAACACTCCGGCTGTGAATGGTCGTTTTCCAATCTTCAAATTGTGCCAGATGGCAGGCTCCACAACTGGCCGGGTCCAAGGACGCCTCCAGCGCAGAGAAGTTGGCGGGAGACTGGCCTTGCCGGGGTATGGGCACTTGCCAATGTCGTTTCAAGAAATCGAGTTGCGCTTGTTCCGTCCACTTCTGAGGCTGCTGGCTGGAAGCCACGACTATCGCCATAAGCACCAGCATGCCGATAGCGATCGTGAATTTGATCCACCCCCACGGCCAACGTCTCGCCGAGGGCACAGTCGTCCAGGCTATGCGGGACTCAGTGCGCGAGCTTGAGCAGTTGCTTCTCGCGAAGATCATCCTTGGTCCATTGGTAAGGTAACTTCAGAATCGTACCGGCCTCGGTTACTTCTTCGGCGGCCTTGAAGCAATCCAACAAGATGTGCCGCTGCAACTCGCGATCATAAAGATCGCCGAAGGTGTAGCCGAACGGATGCTGAACATAGAGGGCGCGAGATGGCTTGACCATCTCGGTGATCTCCCGAACGAGCGTGAGCGAGATGGTCGTCAACCCGGCCTCATCGAGTACTCGTTGAATCAGTCCCACGGACTGATTGCAGACCGGTCAGGCCGGCGCCAGCAGCACGAGATCGACTCGGTCGGCTTTGAGCTTGCCAGCCACGTCAGGCGCCGTCTCATTAACCAGTGGGTCGGTCACCGCCACGTAGCCCATGAACGAGAAGTGCCGAGGGGCCAATCTCCCAATAAGCCGTTCGGCCTCTAACTCGCGAAGCCGATCCAGTGGAAAGACGCAATTCTTGTCCACACTCACGCGATTGGTATTGTAGCCGACGTGAGACAACACGAGATCATCTAGATGCGTGTCGTTAGGAATTTCGCGATAAGTGTGATCCCCGATGGGACTTCTCAAATTGAACGGCGGATCGGTTTTGAGATGCACGCCGGCTGTCGTCACCATAGCCACGCGAGATTCGGACACAGGCTTCGTGAGTGGGTTCACCGGCGACGGCCGGTCAAAGCTCACCCAATCAAAATCAGGATAAACTCTCTCACGGATGAACTGTTTTTCAATTTCAGCAAAATTCATAGAGCACCATGACGTGCTAAAATTGAAACGTGATCGAACCCGAGACATATCTCGGCGCGGAAAATTGAACCGGAGTAAACTCGCTCTCCTTCGCAATGGCAAAAATGCGGTTCGTGAGATTCTCAACATTAAATTGCAAGCTCACTTTGCGCCGGTCTTTCCTCATCAGATCGATTCCAGTAGAGAAATTGGCCACGAGATGCTCGGGCAGGCGCACGAGAACTTCTTCATCCGCTCCTTCTTGTCTCAGGGCGGTCGGCGTTCCACTCCCAAACTCAAGCCCGAAGCTGGCCCATAACCCGGTGCGATGATTGCGCCAGGAGAGGCCGGTTGTGCCCGTGTGAATTTGATCAAAGGCGGGCAAAGTTCTCTCACCCGGCTCGAGCTTCTCGACGGACAAGCCTCCAACGACCGGGCCGAAGAAGAATGATCTTGCCGCCGCATAATTGAAATATCCCGAGAGGCCCAGACGTCGAATCTCAGGCAGCTTCACGGAAAGCTCCGCGCCGTAGGATCTGCCACGGGCGAAGTTCGTCGGGACAAAGGTTCGCACGTTGGCTATCTCGGTCGTCTCGAAAGCATTCACATCATCGCGCCAGTAAGTGGTCACCGCGATGAGGAGCTTCTCCTGGATAAGCTGGCTCAGCCCAACTTCGTAGTGGCTGCTGCGCAACGGTCTGACCGGCTGTCCAGTTTCGCCAAGGAAGCCGCTGAGAAGCACGTGCTCGATCGGCGGCGGCGCGAAGAAGCGATTGTAAGCAAAATGAATGACCGATTGGGTCTTCGGAATGGAATACGCCAGGTTAATTCGAGGGCTGAACTTAAAATCCGATGTGACCAGGCTGTACTGATCGTAGCGAAGCCCGAGGTCAGCGGTGAAATTCCTGAAGACCTCGAATTTGTCCTGAACGTAGAAGCTGACTTGCCCGCCGTTATTCCGCCCGCGAAATCTGAACGGATGGAGCTCGATCTCGTGGTCTCGCGAATCAAAAGCGAAGTCTTCGCGCAGACTGAGAAGGACGGCATCGGCACCCAGTTTGATGAGATGCCCCTTGCCGACACGGCGAGTGTAATCGCTCTTGATGCCAAACGTCAGAATAGCGCGCAAGCCCCCGGCGAAAATGGATTCGGGGTCAGTGGTTGGAACCAGGCGCGAACTTGTCAGCCGTTCATAGATGGAAGTGGAAAGAAGAGCGTCTTTCGATCCGATTCGCTCCCACGTGAGAATCGCCGTCTGCTCGCGATTTCGCTCGAAGAAATTCCTGCCCCTCAACTCTTCCTCACGCGTGTTCGGAAGCTCAAAATTCATCCCACTGCCAGAGAGCATCAGCCTGATGAAATTGTTCGCGTTGACTCGATAGTCAAGCTGCGCGAAGCTTCTCATGCCTTTGCCCGTATCATGAAACGCCTCACGCTCCGGCGGATTGAGAAAGCGATTGGATTCCAACCCAGAACTAGAGAAATAGTATCCGAGTTTGTTCCTATGGCCGCCATAATCCCAAGCTATGTTATGCCTGAGATGAGTTCCCCCGCCCAGCGTGAGGCTGGCGTGATGGCGGCGATCGAATCCAGACTTGGTGACGATGTCGAGAACGCCGCCGAAACGATTGCCAAACTCTGCCGGGAATCCACCCGTGATCACATTGATTGATTGAATCACATCAGCATCGAGGCCAGCGTTGAAAATCACATTCGTATTGTCGAAGAATGACACGCCGTTGATGAATGTGTTCAATGACATTTCATTCCCCCGCACATGCACGAGATTATCATGTCCCAGAATCGCTCCCGGAACGATGGCGGTTATAACTTCAGGGAGATGGCTTCTTCGCGCCAGCGGCAAGGATTTAACGAACGCGTTCTCGATGAGAGTCGAACTTGAAGTTTGAGTGGCATCGAGCAGTTCTGGCCCGGCATCGATGGTGATTTCTTCGTAGATCTGCTGAATCCGAGTGAGTTCAAAAATGATGCGCTGAATCTCGCGCGGCTTGAGGGTGAGGGTGACCTTTTCTGAATAGTAACCCTCGGCCGAAGCTATGAGAGTATAATCGCCCGGACTCAATCGCTGAAAGCTGAAGTCCCCTGACTCGTCAGTCACGGCGTTGAGGGGAATTTGAAGAAGCGAGCCCTCCAGCGTCACTCTGACCTCTGATCGAATCGGAGAACCCATCTCTTTCTCGACCACCCGTCCCATTATCGCCTGCTGCGCTCCGGCTGAAGTACAGAGCATCAGAAGCACCGCGAAATGCAAGCCTGGAGAGCGTGGACTGAGATAGGCCAGATGGTTGGCCATCGCCCAGAATAAATTGGGGACAAAGGGGACATCAAACGTGCGCTTGATGTCGTTGAAAATATCTCTCACCTTATCTTTCGCCTGCTCCTCAGAGATCAACGGTACAGTTGCCATTTTACCCCCCCGGCTCGATTGTGAATAGTTCTGACGCATCGGCGATGTATGATATTGGAGAGCCCGAACACATTCAGTAACCAAGACTACAGTGAAAGGTTTCTGTCACATCCGTCGAGCATCACCGATTGACCCCCAAGCCGATGTCCCATGAGCCATCGCCCTGTAGTAAGAGCTACAGATTGCGATCCCTTGACTTGATATGATGAGTATTCGGATATGCCGATTGGAGGACAACGTCACGGAAAGGCTCTGGTATGTCCGTCAGATCAACCTGCCAGCATGCTTCGGTGATGATGAGGAACTGAAGGTGGTCTCTGAGATCACTCCGCGGGGGCAGTACGCCGCTGGTGGGATTATTTAATCGGCGACAATGCCGACGCACTCTACATTATCCGGGAAGGAGGGTGACTCTGTCGTCTTTCTCTCTTGACGGCAAGGAGAAAATCCTGGAAATCTTCCATGAGAATGATATTTTCGGCGAGATGTTTCTCGATAGGAAAGACCGAGGCTATCAACAAGCGCGGGCGATCACTGATGTGCTCGTGTGTATTATGACCCGGCGCGCGTTTCTGGAACTTTGTCGGCGCAAGACCCAGGCGGTGATGGACTTCATGAGTGTGTTTATGAAGCGGCTTCGAGACTTGCAAGAAGAGGTGGAGGATTTTGCCTTTTCGACAGCGCGAGAAGGTTCATCAAGTGGTTAGGCAAGTTGTGTGATGAATACAAGACAACGAAAAAGCACGACCCCCAGACGCGCACCGTGCGCTTCTCCCAAGATGAATTGGCCAATCTGTTGGGCCTGATCCGTGAGCGCGTGAATGCGCTGGTGCAGGAATTTAAGGGCGAGGGGCTGGTCCAATCGCACTACGGCTATGTCACTGTGGACCGGGATCAACTCCAACGCTATTTGCAACTCTGACAATCATGGATATCCGGGAAACAGATGGGCTCTCCAGAGTCCTCACTCCGCCTCGCCATATTCTCCAATTCACTGGCCGTCAGTTCCTGGCCGTTGATGATGATGAAATCCAGTTTCCTGGCCAATTGTGCCAACCGGTGAAGAGTGGCCGCAGGCAGGCATTCATGAGCGCATAACATTGTACCTTTGAGCGTCAGTTTCGCCATCGTTCACCTTCAATCATATTGCCTTGGCTCCTGGCTTGAATCAACCATTCGGCATCAAACTCATGGCCGCAATATCGGCACTGAGCTGTGGGAAGGCATTGCTCATAGCCCAGATCACAGAGAAGTTTGAGATCAAAATTCCTCGTCGAGCAAAAAGGACATTCAAGCGTTGCCGACATCCGTTCGATTTCTTCTAACGTCATATTTCTTTCTCCTCCATCTATGAATATACGCGAGGGTGAAGGAGAAGAATATGAACTAGTTCATAATCACAAGCTGTTAGCTATACTTCACGCGGCTTCATTTGAGACTTTTTGGTTGGTGAGCGCCTGAAAAGAGGCTCACGGGCGACCCTTCCCCTATCACGGGTACCTAGTTGAAGGTTTGAAACTCCAGCGTTAAGAGGCTCTCCAGCGCGTTCTTGTAGTTGGTTGGCGCTTGCTCGATGCAGGTGAGAATCGCGTGTTGATAGGTAAAGCAACTCGATCCCCAGCGCCTGAGCCTCCTGGCTCACGCTTTTCCTGACCCAATTTTTCCGGTAACGCGGTTACATTCACGATGGGCGGAGTTTGGCGACCGGCTCGGCACCATAAATGCCACCGAGGATCCCGCCGTAGATTATGTGCCCCATCAAGCTCCCGATCACCGTCATCAGCGGCTCCGGAGCGTGGCTGGAGAAGAATCCAGCGCCCATCATCGGCATGACCATGGCTTGGGAGACGAACCAGAGAATCAGCCCCCAAATGATGCCTTTGCGCCACGGCGCGCCGGGCAAGCGGTGGTAGAGCAAAAAAGCAAAGATCAAAGGAAAAATCACTGATCCGTTCACAAAATGAAGGACCATGCCCATGAGCCACAGGCTGCTCATTGGCTCCGGCATGTCTTGTCTCAGCATGCCGCCGAGCATGGCGGCGACATCCATCTTTGGCATTCCCATCATGGGAGCGATGTACATGATCATAGTCATCACCAGTGTTGCGATAAATCCTGCGAGCATCGCTTTTCCAACGTTTTTCCTTTCCATTTCTTTCTCTCCATTTTAAGTTTGATCGCCCGGCGATCATTCTTAGTCTCTCATCATTTTGGGGCGGGATGCTGTAACCGAAGTTACAAAGTTGGACTGATGCGAGGTGGTTGTTGAACTGTTATCTAGCTTACTGAACTCGGAGACGAAGAAGACTATGATGGGAGCTGGTTATTCAGACCTTTTTGATCTAAGGAGAATGAAGATGCTAAAACGAACTAAACTCACACCGAAGCTGCTCGCCGTGACTGTCTTTGCAGTGAGCTTGTCATACCTACAACTGGCGGATGAGATGTCGGGGGCGCCGTTTGTCGAAAATGTTATCACGGCACAGTCAAGCCAGAAGGCCCAAAACCCGTGTAACCCTTGTAGCAAGAAGAAGCAGACGCAAAATCCCTGCAATCCATGCGGGAAGAAAGCACAGAACCCCTGCAATCCGTGGAGCGGGAAGATGAAAGCCACCGGGAAGGTTTACCAGGACGCCGCTAATTACCGGAACTGGGCAAAACTGCACGAGCCTAACCTGAGCGTGGGTCACGGCGGCAAGTACGTCGTTACCTACGCTAATGCCTCCGCTGATGCAGCCATTAAGAGCGGCCGGTTCCCCTTCAAGAACGGCGCCAAGTTCATCAAAGAAGGCTATGAAGACGCCGGCGGTCGCCCCGGAGAGCTAACCACCCTCTACGTCATGGAGAAGCGCAGCAAAGATTGGTACTATGCGATGACCGATGTGAAAGGCAACATTCAGATGGAAGGGATGAGCAAGCAGGCACAAATGTGTCACAGTTGTCACGCCGGGGCGCAAAAACAGATTTTGTCTTTACGGCTATGAAACTCAAAGGCGAGTCGCCCGGCAAAATGCCCAGGAATCCCTGCAACCCCTGCGCCAAGAAAAAGAAAGCCAAGAATCCGTGCAATCCTTGTGGGAAAAAGCGACCGTGAAGTAATCAACGAGGTGGAAATCTGAGTGGAAAGTAACCGGGATTACAGTCCGGCGAATCGCCTGAACATACAATATGGCTCTAAATTCCAAATTTGGGAGGAGATTATGAAGAAACTCACGCCATTGCTTTTTGTTTTGACCATTTCAGTGGGCAGTGCTCTGGCTCAAAAGGAAGCGAAGGAGCAAATCTTTGTGGGAAAGATCGGTGACAGTCAATGCGGGCTGAAGCATCCCATGGGCATGGGGAGCGATAAGGACTGTACGCTCATGTGCGTTAAAGGAGGCGGCAAATTCGTCCTAGCTGACCAGAACAAGAAAGTTGTTTATCAGCTCGATGATCAGAAGACGCCCGAGAAATTCGCCGGCGAGATGGTGAAAGTCACGGGCACGCTCGACAAGAGAACTAAAACAATTAAGGTGAAGAGCATTGAGCCAGCGGCAGAGAATCCGTGCAATCCGTGTGCGAAGAAGAAAGGCCAGAATCCGTGTAATCCCTGCGGTAAGAAGAAACCATAGTGCACGAGCCCCTGCCAGATGAGCGGCGAGATAGGCTTGGTTGGTTAGGGGAAAAGAAGATCATCGTTTGTGAGGCAGCCAGTCTGAGCCTATATTGGCGGCTGGGCTGGCTGCGATGTCTTATGCTGAATCTGTGCACAAGAATTTTCTGCTGCCAAAGAGCATTGTTAGTAACCACCTTGGCGGCAACGCTGGCGATCACTTCGGCCGGTTTCTATCACCACGCAGCACGCTTCAATACCACCTCGAGCAAATTGAAACCGGTGTCACCGCCAGGCATGAGGTTTCTACCCGGCGGCACGTTCGAAATGGGAAGCCGGCAAGCTGGCGGGCATCAGTACAGCCTTGGTCATACCCACCGAGCGAGCGCTCTCGATCCTGCTCACGAAGTGTACGATGACGAAGGGCCGGTTCATTCGGTCACCCTCTCGCCGTTCTTCATGGACGTTCACGAAGTAACCAACGAGGAATTTGCGCGGTTTGTGGAAACCACCGGGTACAAAACCGACGCTGAGCGTAAAGGCGCTTCGTGGGTTTTTCGGAAAGGAGAGAAAGATTGGGAGCTGGTCAAAGGTGCTGATTGGCGGCATCCGCTCGGTCCCGAGGACTCCATCGAGGGTCGAATGAATCATCCGGTAGTGCACGTCTCGTGGAATGACGCGGTGGCTTACGCGAAATGGGCGGGCAAGCGATTGCCGACGGAAGCTGAGTGGGAGTATGCGGCCCGCGCTGGTCGTCGAGGCGAGGTTTATCCTTGGGGCAACCAACTGAAACCCGGCGGCACGGTGCTGGCCAATTTCTGGCAGGGGCATTGGCCAGAGAAGAATTTACTTGAAGATGGATATTATTACACGGCTCCGGCCTGCTCCTTTCCACCGAATGATTTCGGCTTGTGCGATATGATTGGCAATGTCTGGGAATGGGTGGCTGATTGGTATGCGGAAGACTACTACCGCCACAGTCCATCAGTAAACCCGAGGGGGCCGTCCTCGGGTGAAATGCGAGTCGCGCGCGGCGGCTCATGGTTTTGCTCGCCCAATTACTGTGGAGCTTATCGCGTCGCGTTTCGCGGCAAGAGTCCTCCAGAAGCGAGTTTCAACAACGTGGGGTTTCGCTGTGCCAAAGATGCCAAAGCTCAGTGACGAGGACGAACGCGATCGGACAGAATTGGACGGCGCTCCGCAGTTGCGAATCTATGTTGCGAGTCACTGCCTGAACTGTGAAGAGGCAGTGCATCTGGCCAATATAGTGAGTCACCTCTTTCCCCATCTCATTGTGGAAGTCGTTGATCTTGATCAAACGTCAACTCAAGCGTTAGAGGTCTTTGCCGTGCCCACTTATGTGCTGAACGGTCGCGTCTGTTTCCTGGGGAATCCATCTGAGGAGGAGCTTTGTGATTTTTTAGCTCGCGGATTGAGTTCGGGAGGGAGAGTGTGATAGAGTTCAAATCTGTCTGATTGAAAACGGGAGGAGGGTCGAGATATGCCTCCGAATCCACTTACCTCCCTTGCAAAAAAACTCACAGGCCAGCTTAAACCGGGAGCGACTGCAAAGGCGGAACCAGAGGTCGGAGCGCCGGCCCCCCGATGGCTGAGCGAAAAGTTGGGCTACTTGTCGGCCATGAAGATCCTGCAAGACCTGAGCCGGGAAGAAATGCTAGCGATAGAACGGGCGACCACCATGATCAATTGCAACGCCGGACGGGTGTTTTACACCCCAGGGGAGACAGGTGAGGTCCTTTTTCTGCTGAAGAAGGGGCGCGTGCAGATTTACTCCCTGTCGCCGGAAGGACGCAAACTGACGATCAAGATTCTGGAGCCGGGCACCTTCTTCGGCGAGATGAGCATTCTGGGGCAGGGAATGCACAACACCTTTGCCGAAGCGTTAGATGATTGCCTGATTTGCGTCATGAGCCGCCAGGACGTAAAACGCCTCTTGCTCAGCAACCCGCGGGTGGCAGCGCGGATTTGCGAAGAACTGGCCAGTCGGGTGATGGAGACCGAGCGTCGTCTGGAGGAATTCGTTTTCAAAGACCTGGAAGCGCGAGTGGCCGCGTTGCTGGTGGACCTCGCCGGCGAGGGAAGCGAAGTCATCGGCTATAGTCACCAGGACCTGGCAGACCTGCTTGGGGTCTATCGTGAGACGGTGACGCATACGTTAGGCCAACTCAAAGATCGCGGATTGATTGACATCCAGCGCAAGCGGATCAAGCTCTTAAATCGCACTAAGTTGACTGAGATCTCCGGCGCACCATAATCGGTGTCCTCCACATTACTGGTCTCATTCGAAAAGTTCCCCTATCGGGAAGAAATCTGGACGTTCGATCAAATGCAATGGTTGTCTGACCGTTATTGCATCCGATTACGGCTATGTTGAACATCTGTTGAGACGCTACGCGAGGGCGTCCTCGTGGGAGATTTTGAAAGGTCGTTGACCTGAGGAGTACACTGTGGTAGTGTTACGGCTCCAAATCTTATGCTCCGATTGGCGGTGGTCATTATCCTGCTGTTGATTCCGGCAACCGATTGGCTGACGCCGGGGCTCTGCCCGGAGGATCTCCCAGGGATGCCGATGCTGGCGTTGACGGATCAGAGTTGTGCAGGCCAGGGCGTGACTTCACTCACGCTCGCCGAACAAGAGCATCATCCTCAGAACTCGAATTCCCCGCTGGAGGACGAGTGTTTCTGCTGCTGCCATCATGTTGTGCCGCAGTTGATCTTTATTTCCCCTGACGATAAAACCTCCGTGGAAGTCACCTCAGAAGCGCTTAAAGACTTAGTGTGGCCCACGAGCGACCCACCCGATCATCCCCCGAGCTTCTCCTAATCTTGCTGTTCACCACTCGATGGCGATTCACCCTGCTGCAATAAGCAGTGGTGCGTGAGTTCATCTGATACGGGAGGAGCATACCATCCTTCACCTATCGAATGAAGGAAGCACCTGGGGTCTTCGGTGATGGCCGAGCGATCCGCTCGGTTCACAAAAAAATTACGGAGCGCGTATGAAACGGAAACGGTTCAAAAAGTCTATGTTTCTATCGTTCTTTTTCTGTCTGGTCATCCGGCCGATTGTGCCTTATGTCCAGGCACAGTCTCAGTCGGTTGACCGGCGACCTGATGCAGGAGGCTCTGATCCTAGGGAAAACTCGAACGTGAGTACCCTCATGACGAAGTATGTTGATCCGGTGAGAGGCACGAGCGTAGAGGGGCTCATCCAAATGGCACTCGCGCGGAACGCCGAGCTTCAAGCCGCGCGTCAACGAATCACCGAAGCCAAAGGATTACTTCTGCAGGCCGGATTTCGTCGGAATCCCGGATTTGAAGTGAGCGTGACCAACGGTTCCATCCTGGGCAGTTCGGGCGAGCGGGAGTTGACGCTCGGCTATGTCCATACATTTGAACTTGGCAGGAAACGAGAGTGCCGGGTGGAAGTAGCGCAGCTTGGAGTGGAACTCGCTCAACTGGAAATCGCCGACCGCGAGCGTCAACTGAAAGCCGACATCAAAGCGCGGTATGGTGAAGCGCTGGCGGCGGTGCGGAATCTGGAAACTGCCGTGCGGTTGTTAGAATTAAATCAGCAGGACTATCGGCTCACTCAACTCCGCGTGCGTGAAGGCGAAGCTGCGCCATTTGAACAGGGATTACTCCAAGTGGAGATTGGTCGTATCGAGTCAGACCGGCTGCTCTTTGAGAATCACGTTGCCCGCGCCATCCTGGAACTAAAGATGCTGGCGGGGATGAACCTGGATGAACCGCTTCGGCTGAGCGGGGATTTGAGCGTACTGCCGGTGACGATTTCGCTCGCCGAAGCGATCGAGCGAGCTCTCAGCGAACGACCTGACCTGAAAGCTGCAGGACTTGAAGAGAAACTCGGAGAGGCGGAAGTTCGGCTGGCCCAGGCCGAAGCCATCCCCAATCTGATCGGCTTCGCCCGCTATGCACGAGTCGGCTCGCGCTTCGATCAGTTTGGAATGAACGGAAGAGGAGCATTGGTTCCGATTCGCGATACTGACGATCTATTCTCCGCCGGCGTGTCCATCACGCTGCCCGTGCGCAATCGCAATCAAGGCACCATTCAAGCCGCCGTCGCCCGACGAGAAGCCGCCCGGTTGCGCCGGCAATTTGTCGAGCAGGTGGTACGGAGGGAAGTCCATGCGGGTTACAGCCGGTATGAATCGGCGCGAGGGGCGTTGGAGATTTTCAATCAGCGAGTTCTCGGGCAGTCACAAGATAATCTGCGCATCATTCGTGCGGCGTACAACCTTGGCGAGCTGCGCGTCTTTGACGTGATCAATGAGCAGCGGCGGTTGATTGATACGCAGAAAGCCTACACCGAGGTGCTCAAGGAATACTACCTGGCGCTGGTGGAGCTGGAGCGCGCTATCGGCGGACCAATTAGGTAAGGGGGTTCGTATGAAGAGTGAGACAAATATCAAGGCGTGGATCGAAAGAAGGAGCAAAATCCGGATGATTATTATCCTCTGGGCGGTATTTCTCCTGATCGTAATCGCCGTCATAGCATGGTTGGGCTTACATTGGCCGGGCACACACGACGAGGCGAGTGGTCATGAGGACATCTTGGAAGCAAATAATCCGAGTGTGGTGACGCTCGACACTGCTGCTCAGCAGAACATTGGACTGGGGCTTGAAGCGGCGCAACTCAGGACCGTCCTGCAAACGATTCAAACGACGGGGGTCGTAGGGCCGAACGAGACGCGCGTGGCCCATATTCGTCCGCTGGCTCGGGGTCGAGTCGAGAAGGTCTACGTGCGGCTGGGAGACCGCGTGCGCGCCGGGCAGCCGCTCCTCGGCTACGACACTATCGAGCTGGGTGAGTTGGTCGGCGAGTATCTGAGCGCTGTGGCCGCCTTGGAGAATGCGAATGCGGAGGCGGACGTGACCAAACGCTCGCTCGAGCGAGCGCAAAATCTGGTCGAACTCGGGGCTGTAGCGAGAGCCGAATACGAGCGGCGAAACGCCGAGTACAGGAAAGCGTTGGCCTCGATCAACAGCCAAAAGGCTGAGATCGCCAGGGTCGAGGAAAAGCTGCATCGGTTCGGGCTGACCGAGGCGGATCTGGAGAAGCTCAAAACGCAAACGCACAGGCAGTATCACCGCGAGGCTTCTCACAGCGTCCTTCGCGCGCCCTTTGACGGGATCGTGATCAAGTACGATGTCGCTGAAGGCGAGGTGGTGGAGACTGACCGCGAACTCTTCACGATTGCTGATCTCTCCACTGTGTGGGTACAGGCGGATGTCTATGAAAAGGACATTGCTTCGATTCACGAAGGTCAGCAAGTAACTGTACTCCTCGATGCCTATCCTGGCGAATCGTTCATCGGGAAGATCACCTACGTGAGCGACTTTCTTGATCCGAAGACGCGCGCGGCTAAAGTCCGTTGCGAGGTACCTAACCCCGATGGTCGGCTGAAACTGGAGATGTTTGCCACGATTCACATTCCTACGCCGAGAGGCCGAGAAGCGGTGATGATTCCTGCAGTGGCAGTTCAGCGGATTGACGACAGGTCGGTGGTGTTTGTGAAAGTCGGCGACACGCGGTTCCAACGACGCGATATCCAACTCGGAACTCAGAGCGACGGGTGGGTCGAAGTCAAGAGCGGGGTGAAAGCAGGCGAGTCGGTCGTGACGCAAGGGAGCTTTTACTTGAAATCCACACTGCTGCGGGAACAGATTGGAGGTGAGTCGTGAGTGGGTTCAACTATCGCAAGAGCGTAATCGCTTTGCCGAGGAGCTTCGGGATTTTTGGATTCATCAAGTTCGCCGACCTTCAATTCCAATTTGGTCGCGACATTGACTCTGGCTGCCTCTTCGATGCACTTCTTGAGAGCATTGTACATATCAATGGCTTCCAAGTTCGGCATGGCGTTGGTTGGCCCTCTTATCCACCCTCTAACGCCGAAGCAAGCACAAAGGTGTTAGGATGCACAAAATTATCGAATTCTCACTGAAGTATCGCTTCCTGATCATCGTGGTCACGCTACTGCTGGTGGGGATCGGGGCTTACAGCGTGCGCAATCTAACAATTGATGCTGTGCCCGATGTTACCCCCGTTCAGGTACAGATTCTTACCAAAGCGCCCGCGCTGGGACCGGTGGAGGTGGAACAGTTCCTCACCTATCCCATCGAGGCTGCCATGAGCGGCTTGCCGGGCCTTGAGGAGATTCGCTCGGTCTCTCGCTACGGCCTGTCCGCTGTCACGGTGATCTTCAAAGACGGCGTCAACCGGTATTTCGCAAGGCAATTGGTCAGCGAGCGCCTCCAACGGGCCGTCGAGCAAATTCCGCGGCAATATGGGCGACCGGAAATGGGTCCGCTCACGACGGGATTGGGCGAAGTCTACCACTTCACGGTCGAAGGCGACGGCTACAGTCCGATGGAGTTGCGGACGATCTTGGACTGGCAGATCGCGTTCCGTCTCCGCTCCGTGCCGGGCGTGGTCGAAGTCAACACGTGGGGCGGATTGGCCAAGCAGTATCATGTGGTCATTGATCCGCAGAAGCTGGTCGCCTACCGCATCCCCCTCAGTAAGGTCTTTGAAGCCCTGGAACGCAACAACGCCAACGCCGGCAGCGGGTACATCGAGCATAACCAGGAGCAGTACATCATTCACGGCGAAGCGCTCGTTCGCAGTATGCATGATGTGGAGAACGTAGTTGTGGATGTCGGAGCGGATGGGACACCCATTTACGTCCGCCAGCTCGGTGAGGTGGGCGAAGGTGCGATGCTCCGCATCGGCGCAGCGACGGCTGAGGGGAAGGGAGAAACCGTCGTCGGCATGGTCCAGATGCTCGCCGGAGAGAATGCCAGCCACGTGGTCCAGCGTGTCAAACAGATGATTGAGCAGATCAAGCCATCCCTGCCGCCGGGTGTGCGCATTGTGCCGTTCTATGACCGGGCGGATTTCGTCAGCCGCGTCATTCGCACCGTGCGCAACAATTTGGTCGAAGGCGGATTGCTGGTCATCGCGGTGCTCTTTCTTTTTCTGGGGAATTTCCGCGCCGGGCTGATTGTGGCCTCCGTCATTCCCCTCTCGATGCTCATGGCCTTCACCGGCATGCGCACGGCTGATATTTCGGCGAATCTGATGAGCCTTGGCGCCATTGACTTTGGGCTCATTGTAGATGCAGCGGTCATCGTCGTGGAGAACTGTGTGCGACGACTGGGCGAAAGGGGCCGGGGGGTCGGCCGGCCGCTGACACCGGCGGAGCGGATCGAAATCATTCGAGACGCGAGCCTGGAAGTGCGCCGCGCCAGTCAGTTCGGGGAGATGATCATCATTGCCGCCTACATTCCCATCCTGTCGCTGGTGGGCATCGAAGGCAAGATGTTCAAGCCGATGGCCTATACGGTGGTGTTTGCGCTGATCGGAGCGATGATTCTCGCCATGACGCTGATGCCGGTCCTCGTCTCGTTCTTCCTCACCAAGCAATTGAGTGAAAAAGAAACCCTTTTGATGCGGGCGATGCACCATGTGTATGCGCCGATGCTCCGGTGGGTCATATCGCATCCGAGGGTCCCCGTGGCAGTGACCGTCGCGCTCTTTCTGGTGAGTCTCGCGGTCTCTCCACGGCTTGGCCGGGAGTTCATTCCCCGGCTCGATGAGGGGGACATCGTAGTGAATGCCTGGCGCTTGCCGAGCGTAGCTATGAGTGAGTCGGTCGCTTCAACGATCCGCATCGAGCAGGTGCTCAGCCGATTCCCCGAAGTGATCAAAGTCGTCTCGCGGACCGGGAGCCCGGAAGTGGCCACGGACGTAATGGGCATCGAGCTGTCGGATGTCTTCGTCATCTTGAAGCCTCGCAGCAAGTGGAAGACGGCTACAACCAAGGAAGAGCTGATCGAGAAGATGAAAGAGGCTTTAGAGCGCGAAGTGCCCGGCTCAGGCTTTGGGTTCACCCAGCCGATTGAAATGCGCTTCAACGAATTGATCGCAGGAGTGCGTTCCGATGTAGCTGTAAAGATTTTCGGCGAAGATCTAGATGGGCTCAAATCGAAAGCCGATGAGATCGCCCGCCTCCTCGGGAGCGTTCCCGGCGCCGCGGATATCAAGGTGGAACAGATTGCCGGGCTCCCAATGATCCGCATCGTGGTGGATCGCGAGCGGATCGCGCGCTATGGGATCAATGCGGCGGATGTGCTCGATGTCGTCCAGGCGAGTCGCGTAGGCAAGGTGGTGAGCACGATTTTTGAAGGCCAGCGGCGATTCGATCTGGTCGTGCGACTGCCGGAGCGGGTGGCCGCCGACCCCCGGGCGCTGGCTAATATTCCCGTGGCCGATCCACAGGGTCGACTGATCCCTTTGGCTCAGCTTGCCGACATTCAAATCAGCAGTGGTCCGGCACAGGTGAGCCGCGAAGATATTCAACGCCGCATCGTGGTGGAATGCAACGTGCGAGGCCGAGACCTGGGCAGTTTCATCGCCGATGCTGCGGAGCGCATTAGGACTCAGGTCAGCCTGCCCGCCGGGTATTACCTGGAGTGGGGCGGGCAGTTCGAGAACCTCCAACGGGCGACGCGGCGGCTGGCGATTGTAGTGCCCGTCACGCTCTTGGTCATCTTCGTGATTCTCTACATGGCGTTCGGCTCCGTCCGCCCGGCTCTGCTCATTTATCTGAACGTGCCGATTGCGCTGACGGGCGGCATTTTTGCTCTTCTTTTGCGGGGCATGCCTTTTAGCATTTCGGCCGGGGTCGGTTTCATCGCCCTGTTTGGCGTCGCGGTGCTCAACGGCGTGGTCATGGTGACATTCATCAACCAACTCCGCGAGTGGGAAATACCGCTGGAGGATGCCATCGTCAAGGGGCCGCTCGTGCGTTTGCGTCCGGTGGTGATGACGGCGCTGGTGGCCAGCCTGGGGTTCATCCCAATGACTCTTTCCCGCAGAACGGGTGCGGAAGTGCAACGACCGCTGGCGACGGTCGTCATCGGCGGACTCATCACATCCACTTTGCTCACGCTGCTGGTCCTGCCTGCAATCTATCGCTGGTTTGACAGGGAGCGTCTTTGAGGTGGAAACCTAAAGCCGTGAAGTGAAATGATGAATCAGGACAGCCAGGCGCACGAACACGATCATCAACCTGGTGCTCATGTCCATACTCATGGCGTCATCGATCCAATCATTTTGACCCCCCACCGAGGCCTATGAGCGATCAAGTGGTCATTGGTTGGTCTGCTGACCACAGCCCTGATTCAGGTTGTGATCGTCTTCCTGTCAGGCGGCGCTGCTGGCTGACACCATTGACAACTTCGGTGATGCGGCCACTGCTGTGCCACTGCGGGTCGCTTTCAGGGTGGCCCGCTGGAAACCAAGCAACCGATTCACCTACGGCTATGGTCGTGTGGAAGACCTGACAGGGCGTGGCCATCGTCCTCACCATCCTGTTTAGCGCCATCCTGGTGGGCTACGCCTCGGTGGATCATCTTTTCCACCTGCAGTTAGTAAAGCGTCTATGGGTCGTGATTGTAGCTTGGTTTCCTCGGCAATGAGGCGGTCGCCTTGTTTCATATAAAGGGTGGCAAAGAGATCGGTAGCGCCGCGCTGATCGCTGACGGTTACCACGCCCGTGCCGATGGGTTCACACGTTAAGTTGTGCTCTTTGGGGCTGTAGGAGTCTGGCTTGGTTATCCAGTGGCGGACCCGGTCATTGGACTGTTGATCACCGCCGCCATCTTCCGCATCGTGTGGCAATCCGCCAAGGGGGTGTTCACTCGACTCCTTGGTGGCGTTGATCCAGAGGGTGTCTCTGCGGTCAGACGATTTGCGGAAAAGGAGAGCAACAAGTGAATGGATTTGAGCAAACAGTATCTGCCGACAAATCATTTGACGAGGCCGTCACGGCCACCGAGCAGAAGGCAGGCGAAAAGGGCTTCCTCGTTCTGCACACACACGATGTGGCGGCGATGCTGGCAGAAAAAGGATTCTCGCGGCATCCCCTGAAGATCATCGAAATCTGCAACGCCAGGTACGCCAGCCAACTGCTCGACAAGGACATCAAGATTTCTCCACAGGATAGGAGTCAAAGTCATCAGGGTGACGGGCGATAATGAAATGACGGCCAAGGCCATTGCCAAGGAGCTGGGCATAGATGTGGTAAGGGCAGATTTCAGGCCGGAAGATAAGATCATAGAAGAACTGGAGGAGGCGTATGGTGCGGTGGCCATGGTGGGTGATGGCATCAACGATTCCCCGGCGCTGACCAGAGCCTGGTGGGGATTGCCATGGGCACAGCCGGGGCCGATGCCGCCATAGAAGCCGCCGATATAGCGCTGATGACGGATGATCTTACCAAGGTAGTTTATGCGATCAATCTCGGTAACACAGGCAGGTGGATCGGGTTGCAGAACATTGTTTTTTCGCTCCTCATACTTGCCGTGCTGATTCCCTCGGCCCTTATAGGCATCATGTCGGTGACTATTGCGGTTGTTACCCATGAAGGGTCAAAGCTCCTGGCGATGGCGAACGGGTTGCGGGTAGCAATGGTGCGGTTATAAAATCCAGGGCCCTTGCGAAGACCCGCCTCTTTCTGAATTGCGATCCGATGCCCTCGACAATCCGGCAAGCAGAATATACACTTCGTGCTGCATAGAACCATTCGAGCCATATACAAGTATGTCGAATTTTTCAAGGCGCCGAGCGATCAAACGGGGCTGCGGATCATGCGCCTGTTCCTTACGGCTAAAAGCGACCTCTGCGTTTGCGCATTAGTGAATTCGCTGGAAGTGCCTCAATATAACATTTCCAAGCAAAGGAGCCAAAAGAGCATGACGGGTCCGAAGCCGATTGAGAAAATCCGAGCCGAACTCCAAGCGGGGATGGACCTGACCAAATGCCGTCAGTGTGGATGCATGAAGGAAACGCTGGAGAATATCGGGGCGTCTC
>CALIKL010000023.1 GCA_938018055.1 uncultured bacterium | reverse complement strand
GGAGTCGTTGATGCCGCCTGCCTCCACGAAGATGGTTGCATCTGCGTCAGCTCCACCGGAAACGGATTCCCAGGTGAACCCCAGATAGTTGTAGACATTGCCATCTTCAAAGTCGTCCACACGGCCATCGATCATGGGAATGGATTCCTGGCGGGGTCCGCAGCCTGCGGCCAGGAATAGAGCCAGAGAAAAAAGGGCCCAGTATGATTTCGAGAGATGTCTCATGCGATCAACAGGTCAAAGCCGAACATCGCGTGTACCGACGCTGCTCTTTGTACACGAATGGAGGCGGCTAGAGTATGCTCAGCGTAGAGCGAGGTATGGGAATGAGATATTCGGGTTTGAACATGTCTTCATGCACTCCGAACTGCCCCGTTCCCCGGAAATCTACGGCGACAAATCCTTCGATGAAGCTCTTCACTTCACCGATACCGTAATAACCGGGAGACGGCCCGTAGTAGACGAGCTGTCCTTCCTGAAAGTACTTGTCCTGCCGCGCCCGACGGTGAAAGGCCGGAACAGAGGGAAGCAACTCAAGGCGGTATGGAATCTGGAGATTTCGCATGATGATCGAGCGGCTGCCTTCAACGGAAGCCCTACTCGCTGGTTCGCCCTTCAGGTTACGAAAACCTGATGGCTTGGAGCGGAATGAATGGTGCACAGGGGCTGCAGGACATCAATGGTCCGATTCCTGATTGGTCATCCGGCTTGGTTGGCGAATCTGAGCAGCCTATTTTGCAAAGCCGGCCACGTCATCTCCCGTCTTTCGGCCGACCGTATCACACAGCCCATCCCATCACGTGATCTTATACGACACCAAGATTGTAGACCGTTCTGTCGGTCGAAATGCGGATCTCCTGGCCCTTGAAGTTGGCAAGATGCCAACGGTAGAAGAGCGATATCCGTATATCCGTATCCTGATTTCCATCATTGAACAGGCCCATCCCGAGTGGAATCAGGCTCCCAACAAGGACAAGCAGGTTGCGCATCTCATCTTCCACATGAGCCACGGTGGCATCGATCGGGAAGAGACGGAGAACATCTGTCGCCTGCGTGACGAGGAACGCGGATTCAACAAGAGGGACCGCCACTAGGTCCTCCGCCGCTGCCTGTGATTCAGGCCTCCCTACTTGACCCGTCCCGGATTGGCACGGGCGAAGGCCTCCCAATTTTTGTACGTCGCCGTTGATTTCTTGGCGCCGCGGTGGATATGGCATAGGGCAACCGCCAGCGCGTCCGAGGCATCGAGTGTAATACTGGCTCCCTGTTGCATCGAAAGCATGGTTTCGACCATGAATCGTACCTGCTCTTTGGATGCGTTGCCATTTCCGGTGACAGCCTTTTTGATCTCTTTGGGCGTGTACTCCGTGACCGGCACCTGACGATTCAGTGCCGCAAGCATGGCAGCTGCCTGGGCCCGTCCAAGCTTGAGCATGGACTGCGGGTTCTTTCCATAGACCGGCATTTCCACAGCACAGAGATCCGGTTTGAATTCATCTACGAGGAGTGTAACCGCCTCGTGGATCTTCTTCAGACGCAGCACATGCTCGGGCGCAATGCCTGTTTCTGCATCTGGTTTTCCTGCCCGGATGACACCGCTCTCCAACAAGCGGTCGTTGCCTTCACCCGTTTCCACGATCCCGAATCCGGTGATATTCGAGCCGGGGTCGATGCCGAGGATGATCATGGGATAGTGTAGGAGAGTTGCAGTGCGCTGACTTCGCTGGTTGGAAGATACGATTGTGATCAGCTCACGGCGGCAATGGTAGCGTCGTCCATTTCCAGGGTGGAATACACGGCTTGCACGTCCTGCAGTTCTTCCAGAAGATCAATCAGTTTCATCACCGATTTTGCCTCATCCAGACCCAGCTTGGACGTCGTCGTTGCAAGGCGCTGCAAACCGGCTTCTTCAACACGGACGTCTGCTTCTTCGAGCGCAGCTTGAACGGCGCCAAATGACTCCACGGGAGTCGTCACCTCAAATTCGTCGCCGTCACGGGTAACATCTTCCGCTCCGGCGTCCGCCGCAAGGAGAAACAGCTCGTCTTCATCCACTCCATCGGCCGGGATGGCGAAAATGCCTTTGCGATCAAACTGGAACGCAACGGACCCATTCTGACCAAGGCCAGCTCCATACTTGCCGAACAGGTGTCGCACGTCGGCAACCGTTCGGTTCGTGTTATCCGTGAGAGCCTCCACAAAGATGGCGATGCCATGGGGACCGTATCCTTCGTAGGTCATTTCGACGTAGTCGGCACCCTGGATTTCTCCCGTGCCCCGCTTGATGGCGCGCTCGATGTTGTCCTTCGGCATGTTGGCCGACTTGGCCTTTTCCAGACACAAGGCCAACCGGGCATTCATGTTGGGGTCGCCACCACCTTCGCGCGATGCTACCATGATGTCGCGAGTTATGCGGGCCCAGGCCTTGGATCGGCGGGCATCGGTGACGGCTTTCTGCCGCTTGATCTTAGACCATTTATTGTGGCCTGCCATCGGAAGAATCGGAAGCTGGTAAACAACGGGGAAAGGCTCCTCTGCCGCAATTGCAGCGTATCCAAGGAGCGGCCGCATATACGTTTGGTCCCTTGCTCTGGTTCGCCCTTGAATGGTCGGGTTGCTGCAAGGACACCCCGAACAACGTGCTGACATTTTGTCGGGTTTTATTTCCCGACGTGCGAACCTGAGCTCTAAACGAGGGTTGTACCGGTCCTGAACCCATTAATTCCGACAAAACGGCACGATTTCCCGTTTTCGTGCTTCCCGAACGCTTTGCAATCACCCATCGACATTCCCATCCTGGATGATCTTGACGCCCCCAAGCAGGTCTCCGTGACCAATGAGGGCAAGAAGCAGGTCTATCTTGAGACGTACGGCTGTCAGATGAACGTCTCCGACTCGGAGATCGTAGCCTCCGTACTGCGCGAGAACGGATATGGCCTGACGCACGACGCGGATGCGGCTGACATTGTCCTGATCAACACCTGCGCCATCCGGGAAAACGCGGAGCAGAAGGTGCGCCGTCGTCTGGGAGAGCTACGGGCTCAGAAAACGAAATACAATCCGGATCTCAAGCTCGGTGTGCTCGGGTGCATGGCTGAGCGTCTGCGAGAGAAACTGCTGGACCAGGAGAAGCTCGTGGATCTGGTCGTTGGACCGGATGCCTATCGGGATCTTCCGAACCTGCTGCACGAGGCGTCTGATACAGGTCAGGCAGCAGTAAATGTGCAGCTCTCCAAAGAAGAGACCTATCAGGACATCCAACCCGTGCGCTACGATACGAACGGCGTCTCAGCCTTCGTCTCCATCATGCGCGGGTGCGACAACATGTGCTCCTTCTGCGTCGTGCCGTTCACGCGGGGACGCGAGCGCAGCCGTCCTGTTGCCAGTATTCTGGATGAGTGCAAAACCTTGGTCGAGTCAGGGTACAAGGAAGTCACGGTGCTTGGACAGAACGTGAACTCCTACCGTGATGGTCAGAACGGGTCGACGGTCGACTTCGCCGAGCTGTTGTACCGGATTTCCCTGATTTCTCCAGACCTGCGTATCCGCTACTCCACGTCGCATCCAAAGGATTGCTCTGACGCGCTGCTGCGTGTTCACGCCGAGCGCGACAACGTCTGCAATTATATCCATCTGCCCGTCCAGCATGGTAATACGGAGATGCTGCAGCGTATGCGACGCACCTACAGTCGCGAGCAGTACCTGGAACTAGTCGAGCGCGCCAGGCAGATTGTACCGGGAATCTCCTTCAGTACGGACATCATCGCCGGGTTCTGTGATGAGACGGAGGAAGAGCACCGCGATACCTTGTCGCTGATGGAGCAGGTCCGTTATGACCACGCCTATATGTTCATTTATTCCGAGCGCCCGGACACATACGCAGCACGGAAATACGAGGACAATATTCCCGAGGAGGTGAAAAAACGCCGCCTCACCGAGATCATTCAATTGCAAGCAGGTATCTCGCTCGAAAGCAACCGGGCTGAAATCGGCAGCGAGCATGTTGTGCTTGTTGAAGGTACCAGCCGTCGAAGCGACGAGCAGATGTCGGGTCGGACAGACACCAACAAGATGGCGGTCTTCGACCGGATGGATTTCCAGAAAGGGGAGTATGTGAAAGTCCGCGTGACCGATTGCACATCGGCAACGCTGATTGCTGAGCCCATCGGACGCGTCTGAGGAGGCTTCCCATGGATAGACAGGCCTTGCAGGAACGATTTGGAATTGTCGGACAATCATCCGGCATTCGACAAGCACTCGACCGGGTCCGCCAGGTTGCCGCGACGGAAATCACGGTTCTGATCCAGGGAGAAAGCGGGGTCGGGAAGGAGCTGTTTGCCCAGGCCATTCACGAACTGTCTGCGCGCCGGCACAATCCGATGCTGATCATGAACTGTGGGGCGATCCCGGAGGGTCTGATCGAATCGGAATTGTTCGGGGCCGAAAAAGGCGCCTACACCGGTGCCGTTGAGCGTCGTATCGGCTACTTCGAAGAAGCCGATGGCGGGACGATCTTCCTCGATGAGATCGGCGAAATGCCATTGACGGCCCAAGTACGTCTGTTGCGTGTTCTGGAAACCGGCGAGTTCAGCCGGGTCGGATCGACAAACATCATGCGCAGTGATGTACGCGTCGTCGCGGCGACCAACAAGGATTTGGCTGTCGAAGTCGAGGCCGGACGCTTCCGGGAAGACCTGTACTATCGTCTTTCCACGGTCATTCTGCACGTGCCGCCCCTGCGCGAACGGCGTGAAGACATCTTGCCCATTTTCGAGCATTTTCAGCATCGCTTCGGGCAGCGCTACAATTCGTCTGCGCCGGACCTGGATCTGTCTGCCAAAGAGCTCCTGCTGCGCTATCGCTGGCCCGGTAATATCCGCGAGCTGCGGAATGTGGCAGAGCAGACCGTGGTGCTGCTTCGCGGTTCTTCGGTTTCTGCCGAGGATCTGCGACCGTACCTGCGTGGCGTGAACTCTCCCGGTGGCGGTCTCGGGCTTGTGCCGCTTGGAGGCAAAGGCGCGGCCGAGGAGGAAGGAGGGGCTCGCGAGCGCGAGTTGATATACCGCGCCCTCCTTGAACTGCGGGGTGAGGTAAAAGAGCTGAAGGATCAGATCGCAACGCTGGTAGCTGCCGCGCGCGGAAGTGCTCCGCTGCAGGACCCGGGTCGCTTGCTGGTCATGCATGACGATGACATGCATCGATCGGAGATCTCCCGTCCAGACGAACCATTTATTGAGGATGCACCCTACGAATTCGATGCCGATCCCGACGATGTGTCGTCTTTGATCGAAGAGGATGTCGCTGAAGGGAATGAGATGCTGCCTACGTTGGAGGATGCCGAGCGGCACCTGATCTTGACGGCACTCAAACGATTCGACAACAACCGTCGACAGACGGCCGAAGCGCTGGGAATCAGCGAACGCACCCTGTATCGCAAGATCAAGGACATCGAGGAGGCAGAAAATGCGGACTGACCTGAATCAGAATGCGTTGGGCCGTTCGACGCAGCACGGTGATTGCCCGGTAGACGGCGCTGTGTGTTTACCCGTGATGGTAGCGCGGATTCGTGCATTGATCGTGGTATTCCTGTTGTCCCTCGGAGCTGCTGGCTGTGCGTATTACAGCTTCACGGGTGCGACCATTCCCGAGCACCTGTCAACTATTGCGGTACCGCTTGTGGAAGACAACACGGTATCCACGCTGACAGGGCTCGACGACGAGCTTACCCGGTTACTCGTGGACCGGTTTGTTCGACAAACACGCCTGAGTCTGGAGACCAATGAGTCGAGTGCAGATGCCTTGCTGACGGTCACCATCATACGGTATCAAAACCAACCGACCTCGGTTTCTGGCCAAGAGCAAGCCACCCGTAACCGTGTCACGATTTCGGCGCGCGTTGCCTATCAGGACCAGGTAAACGATGTCGAACTGGTTGGCCGCACGTTCTCAGCATTCGAAGAGTATGACCCATTTGACCCTTCCCAAGAGGAGACGGCAGCCTTTGCCGCACTGGAGAAAGTGGCCGATGATGTCTTCACGGCGGCGACGTCCAATTGGTAACCGTATCTTCCAGTGAATCCGCAGGGTTGCTCTAAAGGCCTTGCGACAGGAAATTCCCAAACGTCCGATCCTGCACCACCTGAAGCCATGCCGCTTCCCGACATTCGACAAGCCGCTACGATGATCGAGGAAGGCCGGATTGAACCGGCCCGGACCGTGCTGCAGAATATCCTCCACATGGTCCCGTCCCATTTGTCAGCCCACGTGCTCTTGGCCCGCATTTTTGAGGCCGAAGGGGATACGCCTGGTGCGCTGACAATGTGGAAGCAGGCGGCCTACTACGGCCCGGGCGTGGCCCTTATCGAACAGGGGCTTCGAGAGGCCCTGCTGCGTCAGCGATTCGGGAATCCTGTCCCTATTGAGCCTCTGCCTGCCGATCAACCTGTCACACTGCCTGCGGCGCCTGCGGTGCAAACGCAGCCGGTCAGTGACGTTCCGACGCCCATTCCTGGTAAACGTGCAGGCCTGCCGCCTCCGGAGTTTCAGGATTTGGATAAATTGATCAACGAGCTCGAAACGGCCTCCATCGTTCCGGATCCTGACATTCCCATGGTTTCGGCAGATGACCTGGAGTCTGATATCGAGGACGTTGTTTCGGAGACACTCGCTCGTATTTACGCGAATCAGAGTTATTTCGAGGAGGCTGCAAGCGTGTACGAGAAGCTGGCTGTTCAGCATCCGTATCGTAAAGACGAATACTTGCAGCGCGCGGCGGAAATGAAGGAGAAAGCGGGTTGACTCGGTGAGTCGCTCCAGGCATCATGTCCGCTCGATCCCGACCCGAAGCTGCTGAACGGTTGATAGCCGGCTGCATGTCTGGTACGAGCCTCGATGGAATCGATGTCGCAATTGTGCGCATCAGCGGCAGCGGGAGAGAGATTGCACTGACCGTGGAAGCCGTAGACGAGCGACCTTGGCCTGCAGGCATTCGGGAAGAGCTGCTGACCATTGCCGACCCGTCCAACGGATTCGATCTGTCCCAGGCCTATTCGTGCCCGCTTCACCCTCGCTTGGCATCCATTTACGCCGAAGTAATAAGTGACGTTGCTCAGGGCGCAGGGTTCGACGTATCTGAGTTGGATGCGGTGGGTAATCACGGCCAGACGATTTTTCACGATCCGGATGCCGCGACGACCATACAACTTGGAGACCCCGTCCGCATGGCTGAACTCCTGGGCGTGACGGTGGTGGCTGATTTTCGCCAGGCCGACGTAGCACTTGGTGGACAGGGCGCTCCGCTCGTGCCCTACATGGATTGGGCGCTATTTACGCACGATACGGATCACCGGCTGCTCTTGAATCTGGGCGGCATTGCCAACGTGACAAGTTTGCCGCCGAACGCCACACCTTCCGATGTGACGGCCTTCGATACGGGCCCGGCCAATATGATCGTGGACGCCCTCGCAACCAGGTTGCTGGGCCGGGCCCGCGATGAAAACGGGTTGGTGGCGTTGCGAGGCCAAGCCTGTGAGTCCGTCCTGGACGAACTCATGATGCATGATTACTTCCAGCAAGTACCGCCAAAGTCGACCGGGCGAGAGCTTTTTGGGACGGAGATGGTGGACCGGTTCATGGCACTGACCTCGAAACTCAGTTCAGAAGATATCCTGGCCACCGCTGCGGCCTGGACTGCTCGCAGCATCGCCCAAGCCGTTCAGGAATTCGTCGCGGGAACGCCGACGCTGATGTGGGTCTCAGGAGGTGGTGTACACAATCAGGCCATCATGCGAGGCCTCAGGGAGCGGATGCCCGGTCTGAATATCGAATCGTTCGCTGCGACCGGATTCGATCCTGACGCGAAAGAAGCCGTTTGTTTTGCGGTTCTGGCCCACGAGGCGCTCAATGGTATTCCAACGGGTTTGCCTTCTGTGACGGGAGCCCGGAGCCGTGCATTTTCCGGAAAGATCTGTATTCCGGGGAGAACCGGCTGATTCGCGGCGTTCGATAGGGCTGGCGGTCATCGCCATCCCTTCTCCTTCACTCTTGCATCCTGATACCATGAGCCAGTCATTTACACCCATTGCTTCGCTGGGCGAATTTGGGCTGATTGATCGCATGAATGAGCGTTTGGCCGACGTGCCACGCTCTGAAAACCTTATCGAAGGCATCGGCGACGATGCGGCCGTATACCGTGCAGGTGACGGGATGCTGCATGTGGTCACTACGGATGTCTTGATTGAAGGGGTCCACTTCGATCGCACCTTCATTCCTACCTCGTTTCTGGGATGGAAAGCCATCGCTGTAAACGTGAGTGACGTGGTTGCCATGAACGCCCGCCCGCTGTATGCCACGGTCTCTGCAGGTTTGCCACGGAATTTCTCCATTGAAATGATGGACGGGCTTTACGATGGCATGGCAGAGGCGTGCAAGGCGTACGGCTTGGAATTGGTCGGTGGCGATACCTCGACGGCTCATGCGCTGTATTTGTCGATTACAGTCATCGGAGAAGTAGCAGAGGAGGATGTTGTATTCCGTCGTGGTGCCAGCGTAGGGGATTATTTGTGCATGAGCGGGGATGTGGGCGGTGCCTTTGCCGGTCTGAAGGTGCTGCTGGATCAGCGCGAGCAGCTGGAAAACATGGGCGAGTCCTACGAACCAGATTTGGACGCCTTCCAGTATGTCATTCAGCGCCAGTTGAGACCGAATGCCCGTCTCGACATCATCAATGCACTGCGAGACGCCGGTGTTCGTCCAACCTCGATGATTGACATCTCTGATGGATTAGCCTCCGAGGTCCATCATATCGGTCGCCGTTCTGATGTTGGCGCAACGGTGCGTATTCCGGCCGTTCCATTTGATCCAGAAACGCGGGCGGTTGCCGACCAATTCCTGGACGAAATCGACGCCTATGCCCTGTTCGGTGGGGAGGACTACGAACTACTTTTCACGGTCAGAGAAGAGGACGTTCCCAAGATCGATGAGACGGAAGGTGTTTCCGTAATCGGGACCATCGAGGAGGCCAAGAAGGGCGTTCGCGCCTACTCTCCCGAGACGGGTCTGATGCCGCTGCATCCTGCCGGATACGAGCATTTTGGAGAAGCACCACAACCGGGCGCCCATGCGTCTCAAGACGGACCGGGTTTTGATGAAACGGACTTTTCTGGCGATGGGGCCTGAATGTAACTAAACCAGTTACATTCGAGATGTCCGTAAGGCGGCACACTCAGGTACCCGTTAACAGGCAATAAAGGGATTTTGCCATCAGAAGGATCCCCGGGGGTTGCGCGGTTGCAGCTTCTTCCGCATTCTTCAGGAACAGATCGTTTTCCCGCCTGGATGGTGGAAAAGGTACCCTCTCCGTCGAGTGCAGGATCTGTCACAGGTCATCCAACACGATTCCGGTTCTGACAAATGGGACCGCCGCTCATGAGAGTCTGCATCATCGGTATTTCCGGAAGAATGGGACCCCGCAAGGTTCAGTGCGGCCATGATCATTGTTTAGGCGTCATGGGAGTATGCACCGACGGAAGTATGCCAAGGCGCGAGACCGGAGGGGCGTCTTGAGTCAAGCTGCGAGCATATCTCCTATGGTTGAAGGCGTTGGACAGTCAAGTCGTCGGCTGGCATCACTCGATGCGTTGCGTGGGCTTACGATTGCCGCCATGTTGCTGGTAAATAATCCGGGCTCGTGGTCGCACATTTACTGGCCGCTCGAACACGCCGCATGGAATGGGTGGACCTTCACGGACCTGGTTTTCCCATTCTTCCTGTTCATGGTTGGCGTGGCCATGATGTTTTCTTTCCCCAAGCGCCTGGCCCGCGGTGATTCGCGTCGGACCCTGATGGGCCACGTAGTCGCGCGCGCCGCCGCATTGATGCTGTTGGGTTGGTGGGGGGCTTCCTGGTCGAGGGTTTTGTGGACCGGTCAGGAAAATGATATCTGGAGCATCCTGCTTCGCGTCGGCTTTGTTTTGGGAGCGGTTGCATCGGTTATCCTGCTTGCCGGTACGGATCGGCGTAAGGTGTGGATGTCCGTCTTCGCAGGAGGATTGATGTTGTTTTTTGCCGGTGCCCTCGGGTCGGGCTGGGAGGACTCGCTTCTGACGCGGCTCGCTGGACTTCGTATTCCCGGCGTCTTGGTGCGGATCGCCTGGTGCTATCTCATCGCGTCGGCACTCTGGTTTTGGATGCCTACCCGCAAGGCCATGCTTGGGTGGATTGCCGGCTTGCTGGGCTTCTATTTCGTGTTCATGCTGGCTGTCCCCATTCCCGGGTTCGGTATGCCGGACCTTTCCATGGGCTTTCCGACCGCAGACACACCCGTGGACCAGCTGTTTTCCAACTGGGCGTTCTACATCGACTTCAACGTCTTTGGGGATCACACCTGGTCGGCGCGACAACTGCGGGACGCTTCCGGCACACTCATCTGGTCGTTCGATCCTGAGGGACTCATATCAACGATTCCGGCTACCTGCTCGGTTTTGTTCGGTATTCTGACCGGCAAGTGGCTGACCCGGCAGGATCGGGATGATCAACAGAAACTCAACGGACTGTTCGTCGCCGCCGGATGGCTAATGCTCATCGGGTTGGTGGTCAGTATCTGGATGCCCATCAACAAACGCATCTGGACGAGCTCTTACACGATTTTTACCGCCGGAATGGCATTGGCGACCCTCGGAATCCTGTATCACGCCATTGACATGAAGGGATGGACGAAGTGGGCCTATCCGATGGTCGCCTACGGCCGCAATGCGATTTTTGCCTTTGTAGCTTCCGGCATGATGGCCACCTCACTGGCATTGGTCGGTGTCGGCGACGGTTCGTTGAAAGGGTGGCTCTACGGCGTCATGCCTGGCTCTCCGAAAATGGCCTCCTTCCTTTTCGGAATCTCTTTTGTCACCGTCTGGGCGTTGATCGTTTGGTGGCTGGATCGCAAAAAATGGTACTTCAAAGTGTGATCTCTCCTCGCAGGAGGACTCGTCGAATCCCACCAGAGACAGCCGGTTTGGAAGGCGCTGTGTACCCGGTCATATCTTCGTTTCGGGCCGTGGATATGGGCCGCCCCAATTGTAATTCCAGAACCCGCCTTATTGCATTCCATGTCTGAAGAACAAAACAACACCTTCGACCCGTCGACCATGGGAGTAGGCATTGCCCTTGGAGCGGGTGTGGGCGTAGCCCTCGGAACCGCCTTGGGTAATCTCGCCATGGGCATTCCAATCGGATTGACCTTGGGGGTTGCCTACGTGGTCGTCATGCAGGAGGTCAAGCGGAAGAAACGCGACTAGCGCTCTTGGCAGGAGTCGCCGGCTGATCGTATGAACCTGATCGGGTTCAACCGGCTATCAGGCGCCCTTACTCGGTCGCCTCGATCACAGCCGGTACCTCCCAGACAAAGCGACCTCCCTGCTTGTAAACGTCACCTCGCTTCATGACGAAATGGACGTCGAGCAGTGCATCCGGGTCGTCCAGTGGATTGGCTGACAGAGCAATCAAGTCGGCATGCTTACCGACTGCGACCGTTCCCTTGTCATCATCCCAGTCCATCAGCTTGGCGCCGTTGATGGTCATGATGCGAAGCAGGTCTTCCGGCGAGATCCCCGCATCTTTGAAGGAGGAGATGAAAGAAATGGTGAGGGATCCGCGGGTGAAGCCGTCTTTCTGATCGGTTACATCGGCTCCGAAAGCAATTTGTACGCCTGCCTGATAGGCACGCCGCAGACGATCGATGCGCTGATCGTACAGCTTTTGAGCCAGCGCATCGTCATACCCGGCGAAGTAGCCGGCGTAGTAGGAAGGAAAATCGGTGCCCACAAGGAAAGTGCCCTGCTCTACCATCATGTCCAGCGCCTCCTGATCCAATTCCCAGGCGTGTTCGAGAGACGCTGCGCCAGCCCGGATGGCATTTTTGGCGCCATCGTACGTCGTGACATGCATGGCTACTTTCGTCCCTGCTCGCTCTGTGGACTCGACGGCAAAACGAAGGTCGTCTTCCGTGTACTGATATGCGAAGTCATCGACGACAATCTTGATCAGGTCAGCGCCGTAGTGCAGGTTCTGTCGGATCGCACGGATAATCTCATCCTGGGTGTCTGCAACCAGGTACTCGGGAGCTACCAACTCCGGGTGTTCAGGCTGAAGCTGAAACTGGCCGCCAAAAGGGGAAATGATCCGTCCGACCGTCTGCATGTCCGGGCCCGGAATCCAACCGTGTTCAATGGCATGTTTCAAATCCAGATCACCGTAATTCCCGCTGTTTCCCAGGTCTCGGATACTGGTAAATCCATGTTCCAACAATGATCGAGCGTTGGTCACGCCCTGGATTGCCCGATATCCAGTCGTCTCAATCACATTGGTGATGAAGAACCGCCCGAAGTCGCGACGCTCCTGCGTCGAAAGCGCGAGGTGGGTATGAGCTTCGATCAATCCGGGCATGACATACGACGTGCTCAAGTCGATCACTTCGGCTCCCGGGGGAACGCGAAGATCAGATCCCATCTCGGCAATGCGCTCGTCATCGATGCGGATGATCTGGTTTTCGAGAACCGTTCCGGATTCTACATCGATCACTCCTCCGGCCCGGATCCAGGTCGATTGCGCGATAACCGGCAGACTGATACAGGCGAGGAAGCACAGAAAAAAGAGACGTTTCATGGGAGCTGGAGCAATGGGTGATTCAATCAGGTCAAACATATCGGGTTTGACGCACGTGAGCAACCCGTCGAGCAATGCGTTGAGCACGAGGTTGCTTTCGTGCGGCTGATAACTCGTGGCCTCGTTGCACACGCTTGCCGGCCAGTGCTATGTTGCCGACACCTTGCGCTCGTTATTCACGCTCTCTCGATTGCCATGCATCCTTTCCTGACCCGAATGCTCTTTGCTCTGATGATCACATCCTTCCTGCCGGTCTTTTTCAGCACTGCTGATGCCCAGGAACGCATGCGCCCCGAAGAAACGGAAGTATGGGAGCCCGTACCCCCGGTCGTGACTCCTGGAGAGTATGTGGGTCCGGTGCCACCTCCCTCGGATGCAATCGTTCTGTTCGATGGGACGAATCTGGATGAATGGGCAAGTACCCGGACGCGAGGCGATGCCGGATGGCGACTGCATGACGGCGTGATGTCGGTGGTGCAGGAAGCCGGGGGGATCCATACCCGTCGCCACTTCAAGGACTATCAGTTGCATCTTGAGTGGAGGGTCCCGCAAGGTGTGATTGGGTCGGGTCAGTCCCGTGGAAACAGCGGATTGTTCATGGCTTGGGACCTGGATCGTGGAAACGGGTACGAGTTGCAGATCCTGGATTCCTATGAGAACGAGACCTACGTCAACGGGATGGCCGGCGCGACCTACAAGCAGTCCATTCCCCAGGTAAATCCGATGCGTCCGCCTGGGTCTTGGCAAACGTACGATGTTGTCTGGCGAGCCCCGCGATTCGACGACGAAGGAAATCTGACCCAGCCCGCACGCGTTACCGCCTTCTTCAATGGAATCCTGATCCAGGACAGCGTCGACATGGAAGGGGAGACCTATTACATCGGGAAACCCGAATACCATCCTTTCGTCGGTGCGCCGATTCACCTCCAAGCACACGGGGATCCGGGGCCAACACTTTCTTTCCGCAATATCTGGATTCGTCCACTTGATTGATCAGCGACACGTGCAGGGTGAATGCTGACTCCCGAGGTCATGGTTGAATAGCGGGTGAATGGCGTAACGACTCGGGTCTGAATCTCGTCAAACTAGGACACGATCGGATCCGACCATGACCCATTCGACCATCACATTGATTACCGGTGCAAACCGGGGAATCGGCAAGGAAGTCGCTCGCCAGCTTGTGGCGAAAGGCCACACGGTCATCCTTACATCCCGGTCTCTTGAAAAAGGTCAGGTGGCTGCCGTTGAAATTGGTGAGGGTGCAGGCGCTATTGAGGTCATCCAGCTGGATGTGACTGATCCTGTTTCCATTGAACGGGCCAAAGAGACCGTGAAAGAACGATTTGGCAGACTGGATGTCTTGGTCAACAACGCCGGAATCGATTACGACCGGAACCAGAGCGTCATGAACGCGGATATGGATCGCGTTCGCCGCCTTATTGATACCAATGTGATCGGGGTGTGGGAGGTGACGCAGGCCTTTCATCCCTTGCTGCGGCAAAGCGATCATCCTCGGATCGTCAACGTGAGCAGCGAAAGCGGGTCCATTTTCAATATTGATGTCTGGGCTCCGGGATACGCTACATCCAAAGCTGCGCTGAATGGGTTGACGGCCGTCATGGCCCGCGAATTCGCATCTGATGGAATTCTTGTCAATGCCGTCTGTCCCGGATGGATTGCCACCAGTATGGGCGGTCCGGGGGGAGGCCCGCTACCTCCCGGAGGAGCCTCTGTCGTGTGGGCTGTGGAGCTGCCCAAGGACGGACCGACAGGCGGATTCTACCAGAATGGTCTCCCCTTGCCCTGGTAATTGCTCGTCAAACCAATACATTCGCTGTCTGAATCCATGACCACTTCCCACCGAGAAGGAGCCCAGTATGCTGGGGCTGTTGCCGAAGCGCAGCAGCAGCTGGAGCATATCCCCGATGCCGCCAACTGGCCGCTTTCTGAGCGGTTGGGAGCATTCTTCTTCATCTTGTTGGATGCCGTTGAGGAATGTGCCACGAAGGAGGATGTGGATCATCCGGCCGGTGCGTTCCGACGCAGCGCAGCGGGATGGTTTTCGCCATTCCAGGAATCGTTGCGGGAGGCACTGCCCTCCGTCGGCGTTTCCAAAGATGTCAGCGGTGTCAACCGTTGGCTGGCCGAGTTTGCACCGAATCGGGTCCTCATGGCCGAGGTAATGGTCCAACTTATTGAGGCCTCATTGGAGGACGAAACTGACGATCGCCAGCGAAGTGCAGCCCTTGCTGACAGAGTACTCACGGTCCTGGCCGGCCTGTGGAGTACCCCGATACCCTCTCAAGTGGTGGACGTAATTCGATACAGTATTGAGGCAGGGTATCTCCCCGTGGATAAACTGCCGTTGATCCGCTCGTGGTTCGAGGAGGAGGATTTGGTCAAGGACGAAGGGACCGGAGGCTTAACCGACAGTGATTCCGAAAAGACGGAGGATCAGGGCCATGCGTGATGCAGAGGCAGGACAGGATGCGCCACCAGGGGGCGCCCGAGAGCGGGGGTTGACAGCTGCCAAAGCTGGCGTCAAGATGGGGCGTAATTACGCCCGCTATCTGAGTCGCCGGGCCGTAGGAGCATCCAGAGAAGATGCGCGCGGCGAACTGCATGCGCGCAATGCTGAAGACCTGTTTGGCGAGCTATCCAAGCTGCGCGGAACGGCTCTGAAAATGGCGCAAGGGTTGAGCATGGAGCCGGGCGTTTTGCCCGAGCAGTTTTCCGAGATTCTCGCTCGTGCTCAATATGAGGTACCCGCCATGGGACCTGCGCTGGTTCATCGATTGGTTACCCAGGCGCTTGGGGCGCCACCAGAGTCGGTATTCGCGGAATTCTCAACGCGGGCCAGCGCCGCCGCTTCGCTGGGTCAGGTGCATCAGGCAAGGCTGAAAGATGGCACGCGTGTCGTCGTGAAGGTCCAGTATCCGAATGTGCGCGAAAGCGTAGACTCGGACTTGCGTCTCGTACGCGGATTGGCTGGCCGATTCCTCGACAAAGAAGCGATTGATCCATACCTCGGTGAAGTGCGCGATCGCATGATGGAAGAGACGGACTACCGGCTCGAAGGCAATAATATCGAAGAGTTTGCTACGCGATTTGAAGGCTCCCGTATCGTGACACCACGGTGGATCCCGGAGCTGACCACCGAGCGGGTGCTCACCATGACCCAGCTTGATGGGCTGCATCTCAAGGAGTGGCTGGCGACGGGGCCGACCCAGGAACAGCGGGATCAGTATGGGCAGTTACTGTGGGATGCCATCCACGAGCAGGTGGCCGGCACGTCGTTGCGCGTTCATGCCGATGCGCATCCGGGCAATTTCCTTTTTCGTGAGGATGGGAGGCTGGGATTATTGGATTTTGGCTGCATCAAGACGTTCCCGTTGACCTTCCGTGATGGGTTGGTTCGGCTCTATCACGCCCGCATGGACGCAGATCAAGACGGTCTTCTGCGGGCCTACGCAGAGCTGGAGATGTTGCCGCCCGACATGGAAGATGATGGGAGAACGTATTTGTTGACCGTTCTGGATCAGCTGGGAGCCATCATTGAGTCTTTGTATCAACCGGAATCCTATGATTTCGGGGCGGACCGCTTGCTCGACCAGTTCCAGGCTATCATTCCACAATTGACGGGACGAGAAGCCTACAAGCACCGGCGTCCGGTGGGTTCGCAGCATTTTGTATTCGTGAACCGGCTGTTGGCGGGGATGCTGAGCATTCTGACCCAGCTGGAAGCACGAATTGAGACGCGATACGCAAAACAGCTACTGGATAACGTCGTTTCTTAGACGCCATGTCTCCTGTATCCCGTCTTCGAGAATTGGCTGGCTTGTTTGCCAAGCTGGGCCTGATTGCCTTCGGTGGACCAGCTGCCCACATTGCCATGCTGGAAGATGAGGTCGTGGCTCGTCGCAACTGGATGACGCGACAGCATTTCCTGGATCTGGTCGGTGCTACCAATCTGATCCCGGGGCCCAACTCAACCGAGATGATGATGCATATCGGGTACGAACGGGCCGGCTGGAAAGGATTGATCGTGGCAGGGGGGAGCTTCATCATCCCGGCTGTGACGCTGACTGCATTGGCAGCATGGTTTTACGTGGCATATGGCAGCTTACCGACAGTGGCGCCTTTCCTGGTGGGGATAAAGCCAGCCGTCCTGATCATTATCCTCGGCGCGTTGTGGCGACTGGGCAAGAATGCCATCAAAGGGTGGCGATTGGCGGTGATTGCCTTTCTTGTGGCAGCTGGTGTTTTGGCCGGGCAGAGTGAAATCGTGTGTTTGCTCGCGGGCGGGGTGGCAGGCATGCTGTGGTTGCGGTCACATGGTGACACATCGGATACGGCCGAGCGCTGGGTTCCTATGCTCTTCTTGCGGCCCGGCACATCCCAGGTACTGGCCGCTACCGTTGCTGTAACGGCAACCGTCTCGCTGTGGAAGCTCGGATGGTTCTTCCTGAAAGTAGGATTCGTTTTGTACGGTAGTGGGTACGTCCTGATTGCCTTTCTCGAAGGCGGTCTGGTGCAGGAACTGGGGTGGATCACGCAGGCACAGCTTCTGGATGCCGTAGCCATTGGCCAGTTCACACCAGGTCCCGTTCTGTCCACCGCGACGTTTATTGGCTTTCTGATAGAAGGCATACCCGGTGCAGTGGTAGCGACACTCGGTATCTTTCTGCCGGCATTTCTCCTGGTGGGCATGCTCAATCCGCTGATTCCTGCACTGCGCTCGTCGGTCTGGGTATCCACCTTTCTGGACGCCGTCAATGCCTCCGCTGTAGCGCTTATGGCCGCTGTGTCTATCGAAATCGGACTTCAAGTGCTCATCGATCCGGTATCCATTGCTGTGGCCTTAATCGCTGCAGTCGCAGTTTTCCGATATCGTATCGGTTCAGTCTGGATTGTATTGGGTGGGGGCTTCCTTGGATTTGTGCTGTCACTGGTGGCCACGAGCATATAACGCCACAGTCTTTGGCAGTCCCGGGCCGCCACTGTGTTATATTGGTCACGATTCCTGTGACGACACCTTGGTGGGATCTGAACCGAGTCCGTCGTTGCCGTGAGTTCTTCCCGGCTCGCGTCATCCATCTTCAACCAGTCCCCATGGAGAATCTGGACGTACTGGCGGCCAATCTGCTTTCCCCTGTGATTCTGGCATTCGTGCTGGGTGTTATTGCAGCCTTGGTTCGCAGCGATCTGAAGTTGCCGCCGGCGCTTTACAACGGCCTCTCCATCTATCTGCTGTTGGCCATCGGTCTGAAAGGTGGCGTTGAACTGAGCAAGACACCGCTATCCGTATTCATCGGACCGGCGCTTCTGACTCTTTTCCTGGGTCTGATCACGCCCATCATCGCCTACAATATCCTCAGGCGACTTGGACGGATGGACCGGGTTAATTCGGCCGCCATCGCAGCCCACTACGGATCCGTGTCGGCTGTGACGTTCATTGTAGCGATAACTTTCGGTACGATGACGGGGCGCGCACCGGAAGGCTTCATGCCCGCCCTCGTGGCCATTCTGGAGGTCCCTGCGATCGTCGTCGCGCTCATGATTGCATTCATGCGGGATGGGCGTGCAGGAAGCTGGAAAGATGCTCTGCATGAAGTGCTCTCGGGTCGCAGTGTCATCCTGCTCGTGGGTGGACTCGTGATTGGGGCGCTTGTTGGCCCTGAGGGTTTTGAACCCGTCGAGCCGTTTTTCTACAGTGGCTTTCAGGGAGCGCTCGTCCTCTTTTTGCTCGAAATGGGCATTGTGGCGGCCGGACGCTTGCGGGATCTGAAGAAAGTGGGCTTTTTTCTGGTAGCCTTCGGAATCCTCGTTCCCATTCTGCACGGCGTCCTGACCATCTGGCTGGCCCAGTTTACAAGCCTGTCTGTACCGGGCGCTGCCGTGCTTGCTGCCATGGTTTCGAGTGCGTCATATATCGCCGCGCCGGCTGCCGTTCGCATAGCGCTTCCCGAAGCCAATCCAACTTTTTATCTCACAGGTGCCCTGGGCATCACCTTTCCATTCAACGTGACGCTGGGTATCCCGCTCTACTACGCCTTGGCCGAATGGCTGATTGGCTGAGTATCGCTTGCCCGGTATCTCCGTCTTTTCGAATTCGTTTCATTCTGTCATGCATCATTCCATTGTATCGCTCAAGCTTGTCACGATTGTTACCGAGCGCATCCTCGAGGATCGCCTATTGCGTACACTCGTGCAGCTTGGAGCCAAAGGCTACACGCTGACCCAGGCCACCGGAAAAGGATCGCGAGGCGTGAGGGCATCCGAGTGGGAAGGGCCGGATACCAAAATTGAGACCTTGGTAAGTGAAGACGTGGCGCAAGCCATCATGGATCATGTCGCGGACACGTTTTTTGAGCATTACGCCGTAATCGTTTACGTGCAAGATGCAGCCGTCGTACGGGGTGAGAAATATGTCTGAGGGGGTAGCGAAATGCGCCTGGCACCTGCGCGATGGGTCGGCACAACGCTGTAGCATTTCCATACCTGGTGACACGTAGAAGACCCGTTTCACGACGAGCACACTGACAGCACATGCAGCCGATTCAAGGCCTCCACCACATCACCGCCGTCGCCTCAGATCCACAGGCAAATCTGGACTTTTACGTTGGAATCCTGGGCCAACGGCTGGTCAAGACGACGGTCAATTTCGATGACCCCGGTACCTACCATCTCTACTACGGGGATAATGTGGGCACGCCGGGCACGGCCATGACGTTTTTTCCGTGGCGGGACATGCATCGCGGACGCCTGGGCGCAGGCGAAACATCCGCTGCTGCCTATGCCCTGCCCAAAAGCTCCTTGTCCTGGTGGCTGGATCATCTGAGTGCCAGTCATGTGACCATAGCCAGCATCGGCAAGCGATTCGACGAAACGGTCATCACATTTCCTGATCCAGATGGGATGATGATTGAGCTCGTCGCGACAGACGATCCGTCCACGATTCAGCATTGGATGGATGGGCCCATTCCTGCTCAGCATGCCCTTCGTGGATTCCACAGCGTGACGCTGTTATTGAATGAGATTGAGGCCACTTCCTCCGTCCTTGTCGACAAACTCGGGTATCAATTTGTCGGCCAGGAGGACAACCGGTATCGATATGGTGGTGCATCCTCGGATCGGGGCCTGTACATCGATTTGCTGCATGTCCCGGAAGCAGGAAGAGGGGCATTCGGAGCAGGATCCATTCATCATGTTGCCTTCCGGACGGTAGACGATGAAGAGCAACTTGAGTACCTGACACACCTTCGCGAAGCCGGTCTGCGGGTGACGCCGGTCCAGGACCGTCAGTATTTCCATTCCATCTATTTCCGTGAACCGGGCGGCGTCCTGTTCGAAGTTGCTACAGACGAGCCGGGATTCACTTCCGACGAGTCGGTGGAGCAACTAGGCTCGACGCTGAAACTCCCTGCCTGGTATGAGTCTCGTCGCGCACAGATCGAAGCCACACTACCGGAGATTGAGCGTGACGGATATATCACGAAAAGCACTACCCGATCATAGCGGGTCCAAGAACGCAGCAGACATGACACACGTGGAGCAAGGCCCCCATCAAGGCCAAAAGGTATATACGGCCGGCGAGCCCTTGGAAAACGCCTCTTCGGCGATGATCCTGGTGCACGGTCGCGGCGCGACTGCGCCCAGCATCCTTGAATTGTCCGGTGCGTTTCCGATCGCAGGCATGATCTACCTGGCACCCCAGGCCATGGGCAACACCTGGTATCCGTTTTCATTCCTGGCTGCTCGCCATCAGAATGAGCCTGGGATTTCTTCCGGTCTTGCCGCCATCAAGGACGTGATTGACCGGGTAGTGGATGCCGGCATTCCATTGGATCGCGTTGTGCTGGCAGGCTTCTCACAGGGAGCCTGTCTCGCTTCCGAGTATGTTGCCAGGCATCCGGCCCGCTACGGCGGATTGCTGGTTTTCAGTGGCGGGTTGATCGGGCCTCAGGATGCGCCGCTATCATTCAAGGGGGATCTGAAAATGACACCGGTTTTTCTGGGGTGCTCGGACACGGACTTCCACATTCCGCTCGAACGGGTCGAGGAATCTGCCAGGGTCTTCGAAGAGATGGGAGCTCTCGTAACAAAAAAGATCTACCCCGGGATGGGCCATACGATCATTCAGGATGAAGTCGATGAGGCACGTCGCATTCTGAATGATCTAACGAGAAGTCAGCCCGTTTGATTTTGCCCGCAGATATGTGGAAGCTCAAAGCAACGATCATCAGAAAAGCGCCATGAAACGAATTGCCTTCGCTCTTCTTATCCCTTTTGGATTCGCAGCATGTGCTGTGTCTGACGAGCCTCTTTCGTTTGCGTTGATTGGTGACGGACCGTACAGTCCGCATGGTGAAGAAGTGGCCGCTCGTATGATCGACGACATCAATGCCCGCGAAGGGGTGGAGTGGGTCATTCATCTGGGAGATGTGAAAGGGGGAAGTCAGTCGTGCGAAGATGGATTGCTTCAGAGTCGACGCGCGCTTTTTGATCGGTTCGAGATGCCTTTCATTCTCACTCCTGGCGATAATGATTGGTTTGATTGTATCCGCGAATCGGCCGGGTCGTTCGACGACTATGAACGCCTGGCATTTACACGCTCCCTGTTTTTCCCTGAGCCTGGGATGAGCACGGGTCAGCGGCCCATGGCACTGCGCTCGCAAGCACTGGAGTCTGATTATACTGAGTTCGTTGAAAATCGGATGTGGGAAGCGAGTGGAGCCGTTTTTGCTACCCTGCACCTGGTTGCGATCACACGTCCGCCATCGGATTCGACCACAGCAATTCGTCGATTATCGGCAGCAAGTGACTGGATCAAGAACGCGTTTCAGACAGCTCGGGACTCAGATGCGGCCGGCGTCTTTTTGGCTACCCAAGTGGACCTGTGGCCAGTTTCCGCGCCCACCGAATTCGAGGGTGAATGGTGCCGCCTGTGCGGTCAACCCGTTCCAGGCCTGGCCCCGATTTACGAAGTGCTGTCTGAAGAAGCCGCATCATTCGATGGCCAGGTTGTGATAGCTGTTGGGGACACCCACGTATTCCGGGTCGATAAGCCTCTTTATGGACCGGATGGATCCATTCTGCAGAATGTGACGCGAGTGGAAGGATTCGGTGAACCGAATCTGAATTGGGTGCGCGTCGAGGTAGATCCTGCGCAACGCCAGGTATTCACATTCTACCAGGAGCTGCTTCCCTGATCAATGTGTGTGTCCGGGACTGGGACTGGAGGTACGGATCGGCTCGCAGGAAGAGGTGACCGAGCGTGGAGGCAGGTGCTTCAGCATGTCAAACTCTGCGCGAATCCAATCCGTGATACGTGCATCCGGCAAAAAGCCGTTGTGATCCGCTTGGTACGCAAATCCTTCGAGTACATCGGCGTACGGCCCGAATCCTCTCAGACGGAACGGAACGACCAGCACGCTCCTGCCAGCCGCCTGTTCTTCTTCCATGAAATCACGGATCGCAGCTTCTGCTGCTTCCCGTTTCCCCGTCCAATCTTCTCTCAATGTGATGACCTCAACCGTGTGGAATGGAGCCAGATGGCGCACTGAGTCTGCCATGGCATCCATGCGGGCTATCCATCGCGCATTCTCTTCGTCGCTGCCTGGACCGTGTCCTATCACGAGGACGGATTCATTCTCAGGGTTGTCCATCAGCGGCTGCGTACGATCAGCCAGGATCCCTCCGAGGTGGGTGACATCCATCAGCCCCCGACTGCTCAGTTGCACAGGTACATTCAGTCGCAGCGGAAACGGTTCGTGCATGAACCGTCCAGGTGGCTTTTCCTGGCGAATATGAAATGCATATTCCGTTGCTTCGAGGAACGAATCACCAGAAATGAACAGGCGAATGACTTCGATACGGGTCACGTCCTGCGCTTCCAGCTTGTCCACCGCCTCCTGTAGCGTGTGTGGATTGGCCATACCAAATGCGATGGCCACCGGCGCTTCGGTACGCAGCGGTTCCACGGCGTCGATCACGGCTTGATTCCAGTCATCCGAGCCCCCGTGGGCCATAACCAGAAGGCCGGACTGCTCACTTGAACGGGACTGGAGCCCCTTCGACTGGACAGCCAAGGCATCCTGTGCAAGGACACCAGGTGATGACAGAAAAGCAATGGCCAACAGGTAGGTGAGGAGTCGGAAAGTGTTCACGTGTTCGAGCAATGGGGCAAACGTTATCTGTATTTAGACTTAATCTAAATAAGGAAGATTTACGGTTCATGAGGTTTGTGTAAATGGTGCCCCGTACTTTCAGGGTTCGTGCTGCTCAACCCGATTTCCACTGATGACGTGACCCTTCTTGCACGATTCATTCCACTGATGCTCCTGTGCCTGACCGTCGGCTGTGCCGCGACATTGCCCGGAGGCATTTCTGAGGCTCCGATACCATCCGATTCACCGCAAACGGCATCGGATCAAGATCTGGCAGAAATGGAGGCGATCTTCTGGGAGCGTCAACGCGAGGCCATGACGCGGTACACTGATGCCGAAGTCGACTTCATGACCGGAATGATCGGCCACCACGCTCAGGCGCTGATCATTTCGGAATTGGCGCCTACCAATGGTGCCTCGTCTTCCATCAAGACGCTTTCTGCGCGCATCATCAATGCCCAGATGGATGAAATTGCTACCATGCAGCGGTGGCTTGAAAACCGGGGCGAACCGGTGCCCGAAGTCCATATTGATGGCCTGGATCTGATGATCCACATCCCGGGTCAGGAGCATACCATGGGGCAGGGACACGAGCATTCCATGATGCCTGGAATGCTGACTCGGGCCCAACTCGAAGAATTGGCCGTGGCCACCGGCTCCGAATTTGATCGGCTCTATCTTACCTACATGATCCAGCACCATGAGGGCGCCATTGTTATGGTGGATAAGATGTTCTCCACCGACGGTGCAGGGAACGACGAGCAAGCTTTTCGTCTTGCCACGGACATAAATGTGGACCAGAAAACTGAAATCGCACGGATGAGGAAGATGTTGGACGCCATGGCGGAAGACAAATGAGCCCATGCCAAGCGCCGTGCTTGATTACTCTACTTAATCGCCGTTGATTAGCGGTTGCCTTTTCACCCAACCTGTGATTCTCATGAATGGTTTTTCCTGTCGGCCCGGTGGTTCATGCCTGGTCGGTAATATGCTCTGGGCGGTGTTTTTCGTCGCCGTACTTCTTACCGGATGTTCTTCCGGTTCCATGATGGACGCTGGTGATGCCATGCCCGCAGCTGACGCCGCTCCTGCGATGGATGCGATGGATGCAGGGATGGCCTCTGCGTCCGCCGAGGCGCCAGCAGATCCCCGCATAGGGCTCGGAGCAGGGCTCTTCGATGCCGAGGAGGCCATTTGGAACCTGTCCATGCTTTCTACCACCCCGCCTGCTGAGGATTTTCTCGGGGTGACGAATTCGGACCTTGCCTTCCAGGGCGACTACGTTTTCCAGGGTAACTACAACGGCGTCATGATCTGGGATGTCTCCGATCCTTCGATGCCGGAGCTCGTGAAAGATTATTTGTGTCCAGCTTCGCAGAGCGATGTCTCGGTCTACGGTAATCTGATGTTCGTTTCCGGTGAGGGCACCAGCGGTCGTCTTGACTGTGGTACCCAAGGGGTCGATGAGGCTATCAGTGCAGACCGCCTGCGCGGCATCCGCATCTTCGATATTTCGGATATCCAGAATCCGGAGTACATCCACAATGTCCAGACGTGTCGCGGATCACATACCCACTCCGTACTGAAGGACCCCGATGTGGACGACAAAGTCTGGATCTACGTCTCCGGTTCTGCGGGTGTCCGCCCGGATGCGGAACTGTCAGGCTGCTCTTCCATGGCTCCTGACGAGGATCCGAATTCAGCCCTCTTCCGCATTGAAGTCATCGAAGTACCTCTGGACGCACCGGAAACAGCTGCCATCGTCAGCTCTCCCCGGATCTTCGAGGATCTCGTTGCACCGCCAACGCATGGCATGTCCCCAGCTGACCAGCGCGCCATTGACGAAGCGAAAGCTGCCGGCGCCTTTGTCGTCGAGCTGTTTGGCCAGGAGCGTGTGCTTCCGGACCAATTCGTTGCTCAATTCATGGCAGGCTTCATGCAGAGTCGCGGTGGAGGCGATGCAACGGCCGCAGACAGTGCTGCATTCCGGGAAGCTCTTCCGGGAATGATTGCTGCTCGCTTCGGAATGTCAGATGATGAAGACGAAGGACCCGGTCGCGGGCCTACACAGTGCCACGACATCACACTGTATCCGGAAATGGATTTGGCGGGTGGTGCCTGTGAAGGGTATGGTCTGCTTCTGGACATCTCTGATCCTGCCAACCCGTTCCGCATGGATGCCGTTGCCGACTCCAACTTCTCCTACTGGCACTCGGCGACGTTCAACAACGATGCCACGAAGGTGCTCTTCACTGACGAGTGGGGAGGCGGTGGCCAGCCCAAGTGCCGCGAAGACGATCCCGTTGAGTGGGGTGCCAATGCGCACTTTACCATCGAAGACGGTGAAATGGTCTTCCACAGCTACTACAAGCTGCCTGCTCCGCAGACCTCGGTGGAGAACTGTGTGGCCCATAACGGATCACTGATTCCGATTCCGGATCGCGATGTCTGGGTGCAATCCTGGTACCAGGGCGGGATCTCTGTCATTGATTGGACGGATATCAACAACCCGACGGAAATCGGTTTCCACGACCGTGGTCCGGTCAATGCAGATCAGCAGGGTAATGGGGGGTCATGGTCGGTGTATTGGTACAACGGCTTGATTGTCAGCTCCGAAATTTCCCGCGGTCTCGACATTTTTGAACTCACACCGAGCGATTACCTGACGGCAAATGAAATCGCGGCTGCCAATACGGTTCAGCTCGATTACCTGAATGCGCAGGGCCAGCCCATGTATCGTTGGCCTCACAGCTTTGCATTGGCCCACGCCTATCTCGATCAAATGGAGCGCGCGGGTTCAATGGCTCCGGAGCGTACGGCTCGTATGCGTATGGGTCTTGAGCGCGCCGAGGGAATGTCGGGTGCTGAACAGACAACCATGCTGACCAACATGGCAAATCGTCTAGACGGTGCTGATGATCGCAAGGTTCAGCTATTCGTAGAGACGCTGCGTGGCCTGAGCTCTTGACGTATCCTCTCGCAATCACGCTTTGCGCCAGCTCGTGATCGAGTGAATGCGCATTGGACTCCGCCGCCCCGTATGACCTGTTCATACGGGGCGGCCATGTTTTGACCAAACGGGTGACTTCACGTCATCAGGCCAATCACGAGCTCATTGTCCCACTCGCCTGCCATCCCTAAACTGGTACCATCCCGCTTCCAATCCTGATCGAGGAAAACCATGCAGACCCTGTTTGTTGACGGAGCCCCCGAAGCCATTGGACCCTATTGTCATGCCGTACGAAGTGGCCCATTTTACTTTCTGTCCGGACAGACCCCGTTGGATGCGAAGACCATGCAGATCATGGGGGAAACCATCGAAGAGCAGACGGGGCTCGTACTGTTCAACATTTCCACGGTGTTGAATGGATTGGGGCTGGGACTCGTGGACGTGATCAAGACCACGGTCTATTTGCAAAGCATGGATGATTTCGCGGGTATGAACGAGGTCTACGGCAACATTTTTGAAGGTCATCGTCCGGCCCGAACTACGATTGCCGTCAAACAAAATCCGCTGGGAGCGCTCGTTGAAATCGAGTGCATTGCCGAGGCTGCCGACTGATGGGTGCGGCAATCAGTCTTGCATTTCGTACCTGAATATCGGACCCTGTACCCCCATGCGCTCTCGCTTCCTCATGCCTTTGATCGCCTTCGGGCTGCTGTCGCTGACGTCATGCAGCGACACCTTTCTCGATCCTTTCGAGAATGACGGCCGGTATTATTCGCTGTACGGATTCATCGATGCCTCAGAAACAGTGCATCATCTCCGAGTGATCCAAGTCACCCGATTTGCAGAAGAGATCCTCGCGGATCGACCCGATACCCGGAATTTTGATGCGCAGGTCACTACGACAGATCTGACCTCCGGGGAAACGACGCGCTGGACCCATCAGTTGAGGCAGCTCTCCGATGGATCCTATGGGCATATTTTTACAGGCCGATTCCTCGCTCGCCAGGGCCGGACCTATCGATTGGAAATCCTTCGCTCCGATGGCAAGATGACGACGGCTGAAACAACCGTCCCTCGCTTTCCTACCACGATTCCAAACCCGGACAGGCTGTTTTTCCCATACGAAGCCAGTCCCGATTCCAGCTTCTCAGCTCGCGTTATTCTGCCGGATATCGCCTCACCATGGGATATGACCCTGTTTTACGATTTGCAGGGTTTGAATGTGGAGGTACCCTACGGCCGAGTCGGATCACGCACGGCTGACGGTGGGTGGGCATTTGATGTGGACATGCAGAGGGATGCGCCGTTGATGCGTTCATTTTTGAATCTGGGGCCGGCAGACCCGCTGCCACTGTTGCACGCCATCACGCTGCAAATTCGGGCGCTCGATTCGAATTGGGATCCTCCAGGGGGTGTCTTCGACCCAGAAATCCTTGCGCAGCCCGGGGTCATGTCCAACGTGGTCGATGGCTATGGCTTTTTCGGAAGCGTCGGACTGTATCAATACACCTGGATCGCTCCTCCTCAATAAGACGATTCGAGGAGAGCGGGATCAACCGCAGGACCATCACATGGTTTTATGTGGTCTTTGCTACTCCCATTCACCGTCGAAACGACATAGCGTCGTAGCGTCAACCCAGGCATCCAGCCACGAAGCTCTCTCCGCAACGCGCAGGCTCCAAGCCGGTCCCGATCCGATCGGTGATCCAGGCGGTGTCGTCACGCTGCGCTGATCCTCTTCAGGCTGAAAGGGTCGGAAGAGGAAGCGGTCTACATCATCCAGGATCGCCAACCGATGAGCCTGCGATTCTTCGTCGGAGTTGCTGGCATTATTGGTCAGCCAGGCATGGATGTCCCTGAGGTGCAGGGTGAGCCGGGCTCGTACGGCAGGGGAGTAGCGTGTGGAGTGCGCCGCATCCATCAACAGGTCTGTCCAGACTTGCTGCGTAATTCGCTGGAGTTCAGCCGAGTAGGGATTGTCGGGTTCCTCTTCCAGCCATACATGGTTGGTCGTCCTGACTAGCATGTCGAGTAGACCCGGCTGGCCACCGTCAAAATCCCGCTGTACCATCAGGCGAGCGGCACGTGATGGTTCAAGCAACAAACTGAATACCTGCTGGGCCACAATCGTTGCCGGGGCATACGGGTCAAAGATCAAGCCCGTGTCGCCTCCAAAGAGCTCTCGGTGTTGACCGTATCCAGGAGGTCTTGGCGGAATCTGGGTCCGAATGTGACGAGGTAGGGCCAGTTGCTCAGGCGTCACGGCATCCAGCATGGCGTCCATGGCCCGAACCTGGTCGCGTGGATTCACAGCTTGTGGGTAGTCCTGGCCGTCACCCCGAACGTTGTACGTATAGCGAACACCACCGACCAACTTGGCAACGGCATCCAGTTGATACCGATGGCGCAGATAGAGCGGTACGAGAACCTCTTCCATCATAGCCGCAGGGCGACCGGGGCGGATGGTGCCAATACCGAAGTTGCCCAGAGCAGCTGTACGTACGGCCATCTCCCGTTCCAGCGCCTCGACGGCGCTTTCTCCGTTGTCCCAAAGATGAGCCGTTGGATGAGCGCCCCCGGCAGGACGGGCATCATTGTCCGTGATGAATTCCCAGCCGGCATCCATGTATTCCCGGAGTATGGACTCCAACGCTGTTTTCTCATCCATACCATCCGGGAAATCCGAGTAACCGTATCGGATAGCGAATTTGTCCCACTCTCCGATTCCCGAGTCGTAGGCTTGGTTGAGTACCACCCGCCCACGGGCATCGAGCTCAGCCAACGGAGCGGGGTAGTCCATGACCGAGGATCGGTTGTTGACCGAGGCCGAGAAGTTGTGTTGAAGGCCGAGCGTGTGCCCCACTTCATGGGCGGACAACTGGCGGATACGGGCCAGTGCCATAGTCAGCATTGGATCGTTTTCTGAAGTCTGAATACCGGCGACGGGGTCGTAGGGATTCAGAAGTCCTTCAGCCAGCAAATAGTCCTGACGCACACGCAGGGATCCGAGAAGGACGTGCCCTTTGATGATCTCTCCCGTTCGAGGGTCTGTGATGCTCGATCCATAGCTCCACCCTCGGGTAGAACGATGAACCCAGTTGATGATGTTGTAGCGGACGTCCAGCGGGTCGGCACCTTCTGGGAGAACTTCCACCCGGTACGCGTCGCGATAGCCAGCAGCCTCAAAAGCCTGATTCCACCAGCGGGCGCCCTCCAGAAGCGCGGTTCGAACCGGTTCGGGTGTACCGTTGTCCAGGTAGTAGACAATCGGCTCAACGGCTTCGGATACGGCTGCCCAAGGGTCCTTCTTCTCCAGACGATGGCGCGAGATGTAGCGCACGCGCATGTCTTCACCGATGGGTGTCGAGTAGTCCATGAAGCTGGGACCAAAGTATCCCGCTCGCGGATCGTGTTCGCGCGGCTCGAATCCAGGATCCGGCAGGGCAATGAACGAGTGGCGCTGACGCAGGGCAAAGGCTTCGGGAGCAGCAGCCACCGTACGGACCTGTCCGCCCGGGCTGTCTGATGTGAAGGTCAGTAGCGCCTCCATTTCCGTGTTTCGGGGGAAGCTTTTGGTGTTCTCGCGGTAGGGCACGGACCGGGATCCATCAACGCGAAAGGTGCCCTCTCCTCTGCGACGAAGCGTTGATGCAGCGCCGTGGGCATCGCGAACGACGAATGAAGTAGCGTCCACCAGGACACGACCGTCTTCTTCTGCGACAATGTCGAAACCGTGCAATACGCCAGCTGCAAATGCCTCGGCAACGGACTGGCGTTCAGATGCATTTTCCGACGAGGCGATGTAGTCCAGGTTAGGGACCTTGAGCAGAACCTTGGGACCATGACGTTCAAAATGCACAATTCGGGTAGGTCCCAATTGGTTGCGATCGAGCCCGATATCATTCGATCCCAGACCCGCGGCCAGCGAAACCTGGTAGATGAAATCGTCCCTGAAGCGATCAATCTCCAACCAGACTTTGCCCCCGGCATCATCCCAATACAGGGTAAAGAAACCCTCCAGAGCCTCCAGCGATTCCGTCTTCGAAGCAATGGTGGGCAGGCCCTGTGCCTGCACGGAGCCGCTCATGAAGACCATCAAGATGATCAGGGTGTAAAGACGTTTCATGGATCCGCAGGTACGTGGAAAGGGGAGCTCAATATATACGTAGATGGCCGAAAAACGCAGAAAAATGAACATCTGTTGAAGAGGCAAATTCCCCGTTTCTTTGCGATGGTTACACCGGGTCTACAGGCATCCACCGGAGCATAACCTTATTTTTCTGATTCTAAGCCAGAAGGCGCACACACGGCCAGATCATAAGGATTGGCCATTGGCTCCTCCCAGTGAGTCAGGTGCTCCCACCCTCCGGTTAATCCGGATTCATTCCAACCTGATAGTCCAAACCAGATGGAACCCAAGATGGCCACCGGCGAAGTCGTGCAGATTGTCGGCCCCGTGATCGATGCCCAATTTCCTGCAGACGCCGTTCCAGAAATTTACGATGCCCTCACTATCGACCGTGAAGACGGTTCGACGCTAGTTCTTGAAGTGCAGCAGCACCTCGGGGAAAACCGCGTCCGTACGATCGCCATGGATGCGACCGACGGTCTGACCCGCGGAACGAAGGTGTCAAGCACCGGTCGGGCTATTTCGATGCCGATCGGTGAGGATATCCTCGGCCGTCTGTTCAACGTCGTTGGAGAGGCGATTGACGGTATTGATCAGCCGAAAGCTGACGAGCGTCGTCCGATCCATGCTGCTCCTCCGGCTTTCGACGAATTGTCGACAACGGTTGAAATGCTTGAGACGGGTATCAAGGTGGTTGACCTCCTTGAGCCGTATGCTCGCGGTGGAAAAATTGGTCTCTTCGGTGGCGCTGGTGTTGGCAAGACCGTTCTGATCATGGAGCTCATCAACAACATCGCCAAGGGGCACGACGGTTTGTCGGTGTTCGCTGGAGTTGGTGAGCGTACCCGTGAAGGCAATGACCTTCTCCGTGAGATGCTCGAGTCCGGTGTAGTTGACTACGGCAAGGAATTCCTCCACTCGATGGAAGAAGGGGACTGGGACCTCTCCAAAGTGGATAAGGACGCGCTCAAGAATTCGTCGTTGGCCCTCGTATTCGGCCAGATGAACGAGCCTCCTGGAGCCCGTGCCCGCGTGGCCCTCTCCGGTCTGACGATTGCCGAGTACTTCCGCGATCTGGGTGGACGTGACGTGCTCTTCTTCGTCGACAACATCTTCCGCTTCACGCAGGCTGGCTCGGAAGTTTCTGCTCTGCTCGGTCGAATGCCTTCCGCTGTGGGTTACCAGCCGACGCTATCCACGGAAATGGGTGAGATGCAGGAGCGCATCACCTCGACCAAGAACGGATCGATCACGTCGGTACAGGCCGTTTATGTGCCTGCTGATGACCTTACCGATCCGGCTCCGGCAACGACGTTTGCCCACCTTGATGCCACGACGGTTCTTTCCCGTCAGATTGCCTCCCTGGGTCTGTACCCGGCCATCGACCCGCTGGACTCCACGTCCCGCATCCTGGATCCTCGCATCCTCGGCGATGAGCACTACAACACAGCGCAGGACGTCAAGAACCTGTTGCAGCGTTATAAAGAGCTCCAGGACATCATCGCCATCCTCGGGATGGACGAACTCTCCGACGAAGACAAGCTGGTCGTAGGCCGTGCCCGACGTGCACAGCGCTTCATGTCCCAGCCATTCTTTGTGGCCGAGCAGTTCACGGGTAACCCGGGCAAGTACGTCAAGATTGACGACACCATCCGCGGTTTCCGCATGATCCTCGACGGCGAACTCGATCACCTTCCAGAGGGTGCCTTCACCTACAAAGGCGCTATCGAAGAAGTCATCGAAGCAGGCGAGAAAATGCTGGCAGAAGCTGCGGCTGAAGTCTAGGCCATCGCCTTCACGAATCACACCTAGCCACAGGCATCATGGTCGTAGAAATCGTATCGCCATCGGGTCGCGTGTACAGCGGTGACGCCGCACGGGTCAAAGCACCCGGCGTAGAGGGATCATTTGAGGTTCTCAAAAACCATGCTCCGATGATCGCTGCCATCGAGATTGGTTCAATCGTCGTGACCGATTCGTCCGGCAGCGCCATCACGTTCGCTACTTCCGGCGGTTTCGTCGAAGTACAGAACAACATGGTCAGTGTCGTAGCGGAAACCATCGAGCTGGCCTCCGACATCGATGTCGAGCGCGCCAAAGCGGCTGAACAACGCGCTGCGGATGCCTTGGCCAATGCGGACCCGAAAGCCCGCGCTGAAATGGCTGCAGCGCTTGAGCGGGCTCGAAACCGTGTTCGTGTAGCGATGGGGTCGGTAGGTAAGAACCGCTAGAATCGTTTGACGTGATTTTAAGGATGCGCGCCCGGCCCTTGGCCGGGCGCGCATTTTTGTATCCGACCTGCACAGGCAACCCGTACGGGATTGGGTCGTGTAAGACGCATTCTTCCACCAGCGTGATAACTTCCCCTCATGAGAATTGTCTTTTCTCTTTTGATTCTATCCTTTGTGGCCATTGGCTGCACGCCAGGACAGGACACCCCGTCTGAATCCCTTTCTTCAGATCCTCTATATGCTCTTACGACAGACGCTGGCGAGTCCTGGTTCACTCGTAACGCTGCTGGCACGGTGTTGGTCTTTGGTCGCCACGAAGAGGGTTGGTCAGGCCACACATTATGGGGCGTTGAGCAAACGGAAGAGGGGTGGTCTGAGCCCGCTATTCTTCCATTCTCGGGTACATATAATGATCGGGGCGCCCGATTCTATCCGGGATTGGACGCCATGCTGTTCGCTTCCGACCGCCCGCTTCCCGGCGAGACCGAGGCCGATGACTTCAACATTTGGATAGCCATGCATGATGGCATCGAATGGCTTGAACCCGAACCGATTCCTTCCATCAATTCCGACGCAAACGACTTTCACGCCAGTATTGCTGGCGATGCATCCATCTTTTTTGCTTCCGATCGCGAAGGAGGAATGGGCCAGGCGGATTTCTATCGCGCTGAGTTGGGTATTGAAGGATACGAGGTGACTCCTGTTGGCGCTCCGGTCAGCAGTGCCCAGTCGGAGGCTGATATCTGGGTTGATCCGGCGCTACGCTACGTGATTTTCAGTCGTAAGGATGGCGAGGAAGGATTCGGAGGAGATGATCTCTGGATATCGTTTGCCGAAGAAGAGGGTTGGAGCAGCCCGGCAAACCTGGGCTCCGCTGTGAACTCTTCTGAGTATGAGTACGGCCCGTGGGTCAGTCGCGACGGGTCAATCCTGTTCTATACCACGCACAAGGACGGCGATGCCGATGTCCTTCAGATAGCCTTGGGAGACCTGGGCATCGAAGGGCCCGAGGGCTGGACAGGAACGGGTATCCAGTAATGCCGGATTACGTAGCCGATATTCCGACCCCGGCTGTGTTGGTGGATGCCACACGGCTTGCCGCCAATCTCGAAGCCATGCAGGCGCAAGCTGATCGGGAAGGCGTTCGACTGCGGCCGCACACCAAGACGCATAAATCGATTGCCATCGCCCAGCAACAGCGAGACCTGGGTGCCCTAGGCCTGACGGTCGCAAAAATGGGCGAAGCCGAGATGTTTGCCAAGGCGGGGTTTGATGATATCCGTATTGCGTACGCTTTGGTGGGCGAGGAAAAGTATAAACGAGCCTTGCTGCTGATCGAATCTGGCTGTCGCGTATCCTTTTGCGTGGATACGTTGGAGGGTGCCTCTGCTGCATCAGCTTTTTTCGAGGCGCGAGGAGCTTCCATTGATGTACTCATCGAGACCGATATCGGGTATGGCCGCTGTGGGGTTCGATGGGATCAGCCAGAGTCTGCTGCGTTTGCTGCCCGTGTGGATGCCTTGCCGGGGTTGAACGTGGTCGGCATCCTGACCCATGCCGGTCATGCCTACAATGGCCCCCAGCATGAAGGGGAGTCCCTCGAGCACGCGTTGAAGCGTGTATCCGATCAGGAGCGCGATCGCATGCTCGATTTTGCAGATGCACTTCGTACAGTTGGGGTTCAGGCGGCGGTGAATGGCTCGCTCGAAATCAGCATCGGTTCAACCCCTTCCATCAGCGCGTTCACGAATGCAGAGCGGCACGGCTTCCGTGTGACAGAAATCCGCCCGGGAAACTACCTGTATCTGGACATGACCCAGGCCAACCTGGGAGTGGCGTCGATGGATCGGTGCTCGCTCACCGTCCTTGCTACGGTTATCTCGCGGCATGACAACCCCGATGGTTCTCAGCGCTTCTTCCTGGATTCCGGAAAGAAAGTTTTGACGTCCGATGGGGCCTATGGCGCTGAGGGATACGGACAGATTCTCTCCAGCTCGGATCCAGCCACTCCATTGCAAGGAACCGTGATCAACGGACTTTCGGAAGAACATGGTTGGGTGCATGCCACGGCTGAAGTCGATGTGAGCGTGGGAGACCGTCTGCGCGTCATTCCCAATCATGCCTGCGTGGTTGTGAACACGCAGCGGGACCTTCTCCTGGTCGATGGAGATCGTGTTACAGGCCGTATCAGCGTGGATGGTCAGAGCCTGGTCGTCTGAGATCAGTCTTCGAACAGCTGTTTGCTTTTTCCGGGCGGCGTAATGCCGAAGTGCCTGTACGCAGCAGCTGTTGCGACGCGCCCGCGCGGCGTGCGCTCGATGTAGCCTTCCTGGATCAGATAAGGCTCATAGACCTCCTCTATGGTTCCGGAATCCTCGCCCACCGATACCGCCAGGTTGGCCAAGCCGGTGGGACCGCCACTGAATTTCTCAATGAGCGTCATCAGGATCCTCGTGTCCATGTCATCAAGGCCTTCGATGTCAACGTTCAGTGCATTGAGGGCATGATCGGCAAGCTCTCTTGTAATGCGCCCATCTCCCTTCACCTCGGCGTAGTCTCGAGTTCGGCGCAAAAGACGATTGGCCACACGCGGCGTTCCGCGGGAACGCCGCGCGATCTCTGCACCGCCATCCGGCGTCAAGGCCACGTCCAGCAGGCCGGCTGATCGCTCGACAATCCGTGAAAGGGTAGAGGCCGGGTAGTAGTCGTAACGGAAATCAATGCCAAAACGAGCTCGGAGAGGGGCGGTCAACAAGCCCTTCCGCGTTGTGGCGCCAACCAGCGTGAACGGTGGCAGCGAGATCTTGACACTCCTGGCGCTTGGACCCGAGTCGATCAGAATGTCGATGTGGTAGTCCTCCATGGCAGCATAGAGATACTCCTCAACTACCGGGGCCAGACGATGGATCTCGTCGATGAAGAGGACATCGCCCTCGTTCAAGTTAGTAAGCAAACCTGCAATAGAGGCGGGTTTATCCAGCACAGGTCCAGCGGTCGTCTTTACCTGCGCCCCCATTTCAGCGCCTATGATATAGGCCAACGTCGTCTTTCCCAGGCCGGGTGGACCAGATAGCAAGACGTGGTCCAGGCACTCTCCACGGCGCTGTGCGGCCGTCATGAATACCTGCAAATTGTCCTTGATATGCTGCTGGCCAATGAAATCGTCAAGCGACTTCGGGCGAAGCGCTTTTTCAAAGTCCTCTTCCGTCCCAGCGGGCCGGGGAGCAAATTCACCGGAGCGTTCAATCATGGAGATATGGGTGTGGCCGGCTTTCCAAGGGGGCCAGGGCAGCGGCGGCCTGGGGTCGTTCGCGCGAACAAGGTAGCGTTTGGACGCGGCGATTTCGTCCGGGTTCGGGAAAAAAACTGAACGAAATTCCGCGTGAGGAAAAGGATCTGACTTCGATATTTATAATCGAAAGTCTCCCAATGATTTATCCGGATATCAATGATTTAATCTTAAGACCTGTGAAAGGCACCGATACTGTCAATATTGCTTATTGCTGGAATGGGCGATAGAATACGGCACCATGTTTGTAGTAGATGATGTACTCATATCAGATGACGTCGTGGAAGCAGTCTTCAGCTGCAACCTGACGGCGTGCAAAGGCGCTTGCTGTGTGCAAGGCGCCTCGGGTGCACCATTGGAAGAACGTGAACGCAAGGAAGTTGAGAAGGCACTTGATGCCGTCCGACATCGATTGCGTCCTGAGGCCCTCGATGTGATTGAAAAAGAAGGCGTCTGGGAAGAGGTAGCACCGGGATACTATGCTACCACGTGCGTCGGTGATGCCGAGTGCGTATTTGTTCGCTACGACGGTCCTGTAGCAAAATGCGCCATCCAAGAGGCCTATTTCGCAGGTAAATCCGATTTTGAGAAGCCCATATCCTGTCATCTCTATCCCATCCGCATAAAGCAGTTGGGAGAGTTCGAGGCCTTGAACTACGAGCAGATTGACATATGTGCCCCGGCCATTCCGCATGGTAAACGACTGGGAGTAGGCTTGGCTGAGATGCTGGAGCGCCCGCTGACCCGAAAATATGGCTCCGAGTGGTATGCTCAGTTTCTGATCATGGTCAAGGAGCGCCGTGAGATTCTCGGGATGAAGCCGCTCACTCCACGTGAGAAGGTAGGCTGATCCATGCTCAATCTCCAGCAACGTCAATCTCTTCAACAGAGGCTATCGCCCCAGCAGATCCAGTACATCAAACTGCTGCAGCTGCCCACGCTTGCATTGGAGCAGCGTATCAAGCAGGAACTTGAAGTCAATCCGCTGCTCGAAGAGGGCGAGGATGAGCTGGAAGAATTGCTCGACGAGCAGGCCGAGGATGACCAATTTGATGATGTCCTCGAGGCAGAAGACGAGCATGCGGAAGACGACTACGACTGGGAGGAATTCCTCGATACCGAGGATGACCTCTACGGTTACAAAGCCGCAGTGGATCATTCCGCTGAAGAAGAACAGCGCGAAACCCCGCTCGTATCCGTCAGCAGTATGGTTGAATCGCTTCGGGATCAGCTTTCCTTCCTGCAGCTGAACGAGCAGGAAGATCTGATTGCTGAGCAGATCATCGGATCGATTGACGAAGACGGTTATTTGCGTCGTCCACTGGAATCCATTGTCGATGACGTCGCCTTCAACCAGGGCATCATGCTTTCGGAGGACGATGTGGAGACCATGCTCTACCGCATCCAGCGACTGGAACCGGTTGGGGTTGCGGCCCGCGACCTCCGCGAATGCTTGCTGGTCCAGCTCGATATGCTGCCCGAGGAGGTCCCGGGCCGCGACGTCGCCATCGAAATGTTGACGCACGCCTATAAAGCGTTCACCATGAAGCATTTCGACCAGATCATGCGTCGACTCGGAGTAGAGGGATATGAGCTGAAAGACGCCTTCGAACTGGTGCAGCGCCTCAACCCGAAGCCAGGAGAAGGAGAATTCACTGCCTCGGAGAACTACATCACGCCGGACTTTACGGTACGCGTGGAGGAGGACGAATTCATCATTACCCTGAATGCAGGGAATGCCCCCGAACTTCGCGTCTCCAAGCATTACCATAACATGCTGGAGAAGGTAGTTGCCGACAAGAAAAAGGGCCGCGCATCATACGATGGGGAAACCCAACAATTCCTGAAATCGAAATTCGAGTCCGCTCGCTGGTTCATCAACTCCATCAATCAGCGCCGGCAGACCATGCTTTCGGTCATGCACGCGATCGTGGAGCGCCAGGAAGAGTTTTTCCGTAAAGGCGAAGGAAGCCTCAAGCCGATGATCCTGAAGGATATCGCCGAGATGATCAAAATGGACATCTCAACGATATCCCGTGTTGTAAATGGCAAATACGTTCAAACCGAGTTTGGTGTGTACGAACTCAAGCATTTCTTTTCTGAAGGACTCTCTACGGATTCGGGCGAAGAAGTCTCGAACAAGGAGGTTAAAGCCCTCATCGAACGCATCATTTCTGAAGAGGACAAGAAGAAACCACTGTCCGATCAGCGCATCGCGAACATGCTGGAGGAAAAAGGATTCCACATTGCTCGCCGCACGGTTACCAAGTATCGCGAACAGCAAGGCATTCCGGTCGCCCGACTCCGTAAGGAGATCGTTCTTTCCTGATCCGCCACGATTTGTATTTTCTGGTCCGCTGTGCGCCTGCGCTTCCGATATGACTCTACCGGAATCGCTCCTCCAGAACCAGTCCCCGATCCGTCATGTCCTCGCTTGAGCAGTACTTCGAGCCGTTTCGACGTCAGATTGTCGGTATCGACCACACCTTCGAGGGACCCTACGGAGAAAAGCAGATCGTCTATGCAGACTGGATCGCCAGCGGTCGTCTGTACGGCCCCATCGAATCCTGTCTTTCGGATATGATCGGACCGTACGTTGGAAATACGCACACCGAAACGAGTGTGACGGGAACGTCCATGACCCGCGCCTACCGTGAGGCCCGCAATATCATCAAGCGGCATGTGGGAGCCGGTCCAAATGACATCATCATTTCGGCCGGGTCCGGAATGACGGGAGTGATCAACAAGCTACAGCGCATTATCGGTGTTCGGATTCCTGAACAAGTAGCGCCATATGTATCCATCCCGGATGAAAAACGCCCTGTCGTTTTCATCACGCACATGGAACACCACTCCAATCATACTTCGTGGATCGAATCATTGGTAGATCTCGTCTGGATCGATCCGGATCATGATGGTCATTGTGCTGTGGAGAATTTGAAGCGGGAGATCGTGAAGTACGAGGGTCGCCCACTTATCGGGTCGTTCACGGCCTGTTCGAACGTGACGGGGGTCCACGTGCCCTATCACGAGCTTTCGCGGGTCATGCATGAGCATGGCGGCTGGTGTTTTGTGGACTTTGCAGCCAATGCGCCGTACGAAGACATCAACATGCATCCTCAGGATGAGATGGCGCGACTTGATGCCATTTTCTTTTCGCCCCATAAATTCCTTGGTGGCCCCGGGTCGAGCGGCATTATGGTCGTCAATGCAGACCTGAACAAGAACCGCGTTCCCGACCACCCCGGTGGTGGGACGGTAGATTGGACGAATCCGTGGGGCGAGCACCGGTTTGTCGAGAATATCGAGGACCGTGAGGACGGCGGAACACCAGCCTTCCTGCAAACCATCCGTGCCGCGTTGGCCATCAAGTTGAAAGAGGAAATGGGTACGAATCGCATCATGGCACGTGAAAACGAGCTGTTGGCGCAGGCCTTTCCTCGCATGCGAGCCATTCCGGGCTTGAACATCCTGGCCGACAACATTGAGGAGCGCCTGGGCGTCATTTCCTTCTATATCAACGACGTTCACTACAACCTGATCGTCAAGTTGCTCAACGACCGCTACGGCATTCAGACGCGCGGCGGCTGTTCATGTGCAGGTACTTATGGTCACTATTTGCTTCACGTGGATCGCGAGCACTCCAAGCGTATCACGGATCAGATCAATGACGGCTTTCTGGCCAATAAGCCCGGATGGGTACGTCTGTCGCTGCACCCGACCATGACCGATGCTGAACTTGATTACGTCCTGACTGCGCTCGAGGAAATCGCTGCCAACGTCGATGCGTGGGCCGATGACTACGATTACAATTCCTCGACGAATGAGTACACGCACAAACATGGGGAAGATGGCGTGGATGTATCGGGGTGGTTCGAGATTGGAAGGTCACCTGTTTCTGCGTAGGCTGCGGCACGTATTTCAGTCCGCGCTCTACGGAGCAGGGAAGTCGATTCGTCCGGACAGGAAGACGGCCGTTACCGGGTGCGTCCAGCAGATAGGACAATCTTAGTGCTCGGAAATCGATGGGTTTATCGGGTATCACCAGGGCATGAGATCAACGCTTCAAATGGTGTTATCTCTTTTGATTAGAGCCTGTAAATAATTGCAGCACAATGGGTAAAAAAGTGAGTCCGGCTTCATTTATGAAGGTAGTGCGGCTGTAATTCCCGCTGTGATGTGGTTACGGGCCTGACGGTATGTGTGTCTTCGAGATAGACAGGCCCGGTTGTTGTTCAGGAACCGGGTAGTTCATTGGACATCACGCTCTCAACCAAACGACACCGTCATGACTCCAGTACACGCATCGCTCGCCCGACAGTCAGCTTTCATGCTTCTGCTTGCTCGCTACGTAAGCGGCCAGATCACAGAATCACAATGGGACCGACTCAATCAGGTACTTGACGCAAAGGGAGTCTCGATCAGTGAGCGGATGGCTATTGCTCGCATTGCCAATGAGGCATTGTCCGGTCAATTGGCTTGGTTGTCTGATCAGGACCTGAGCGCTGAAGTAGTGGGCTTGCTCTCGGAACTCCGTGCTTCGCGAGCAGCCTGATTCATACCCTGAACACCGCTGACGGTTGGTTTCGGTCCACATCCCGGCCATCGTCAACATGAAGGAGTATTCCTTCATTTCAAAACGAAGACACAATCTGAAGATGTAGAGCTACCTCCTCCAGCTCGTGTGGTCCCTGCTATTTCTAGGTGGGTGGGGCAGGGATCACACCTCTTCAGCTTAAGCGGGAGCAGGCACTGCCTGCTCCCGCTTTGCTATTCTGGCAGCCTTGTGGTCCGGAACCCTTTGATCCTCAACGGGGTCTGTTGACCAGATCGGCCATCGTGGTCGGTCCCCAATTTGCCAACCGCATCCGATGACGGAACTCCAATCGACACCGAAGACGATCTCACTATGCGAAGTAGGACCACGGGATGGGTTTCAGTTTGAGGCCGTACCGATTCCAACCGAGCTTAAAGTGGAGGCGATTCAGGGGCTCATCGATGCTGGATTGAGACGCGTCCAAATCACGTCGTTTGTACACCCGGGACGGGTACCACAAATGTCTGACGCAGAGCAGATTGCTGACAAGTTTGCTTCGCATGAGCAGGTGATATGCTCGGGTCTTGCTCTCAATGAACGGGGCGTAGATCGTGCCGCCAGCGCCGGATTGTCTTTTGTTGATTTGTCCATCGCGACCCATGAGCAACATGGTCGTGATAATGCCAACATGAGCGTGGAAGAAGGGGTGTCCCGCGCCAGCAGCATGGTGGAACGAGCTATTCAGGCTGGAATGCAGATGCAACTTGGTCTGCAAACCGTTTGGGGATACAAACAGCCGGGAGATACAGGGCTCGACACGATACGAGCACTTGCTGCCCATTTTGCTTCGCTACCACTTGAGTCTTTTTCCCTGGCCGACTCAACGGGGCTGGCGAATCCGGAATCGATCCGGGACACCGTGTCGGCCGTTCGCTCTGAGACAGATCATCCTATCGTGCTCCATCTGCACGACACGCGAGGACTCGGCATTGCCAACATCCTGGCGGCTGTCCAGGTCGGTGTGGATCGGTTTGATGTTTCACTCGGAGGAATGGGTGGGTGCCCGTTCATCCCGGGTGCAACAGGGAATGTCGCGACAGAAGATGTCGTCTGGGCACTGGAACAGTCTGGCCTGAGCACCGGGATTGATATCGCGCGCGTGAGCCAGGTGTCACGAATGATTGCCGAACACGTAGGGCATCCCCTGTCCGGAAAGCTGTATACGTTGAACGACTGAGCGGATCAGCCTTCGTATGCTTCCAGCGGCAGGCAAGAACATACCAGGTTGCGGTCACCCTGCGCATCGTTGACGCGGCGGACGGTTGGCCAGAATTTGTGGCTGTGCGACCAGGAAGCAGGCCAGGCCGCCCGTTCGCGGGAATAGGCTTGCTCCCACGCTTCGGCGGTGACCATGGCCGCCGTATGCGGGGCGTTGGCCAGAACCGAGGTTTCGCCTTCCACCAGTCCCAGCTCAACCTCCTGGATTTCTGCTCGGATGGAGGTCATGGCTTCGACGAAGCGATCCAGTTCAGCCTTGTTCTCGCTTTCGGTAGGCTCGACCATCACGGTACCGACCACCGGCCACGACATGGTTGGGGCATGGAAACCGTAATCCATAAGCCGCTTGGCAACATCGACCTCGGTCAACGTCGTGTTTTGACGCAGAGATCGAAGATCGAGGATGTATTCGTGAGCGACACGATCATTCTTGCCTTTGTAGAGCACGTCGTAGTGTTCTTTCAGGCGATGCGCCATGTAGTTGGCATTCAGGATGGCGACTTGTGTTGATTTCTTGAGTCCCTCTGCGCCCAGCATGGCAATGTAGGCCCAGGAAATCAAGAGGATGGAGGCACTACCAAATGGCGCTGCTGCGACGGGCCCGATGGAGCCACCGGCCTCCACGAGGGGATGCCCCGGCAGAAACTCAGCGAGATGGGCCGCTACGCAGATCGGACCTACACCAGGTCCGCCACCGCCATGAGGAATGGCGAACGTTTTATGCAGGTTGAGGTGGCATACATCTGCGCCAATGTCGCCCGGACGGCACAGGCCGACCTGGGCATTCATGTTGGCGCCGTCCATGTAGACCTGACCACCATACTGGTGCACGATGTCACAGATTTCTGCAACGGACTCTTCGAAGACGCCATGTGTGGACGGATACGTGATCATCAGCGAGGAAAGATTGTCGCCAGCCTCCTCAGCTTTGGTACGCAGATCTTCAACATCAATATTTCCATCGTCGTCACATGCCACAACAACGACCTGCATGCCAGCCATGACAGCAGAAGCCGGATTCGTTCCGTGAGCAGAGGATGGAATGAGGCACACGTGACGATGTCCATCATCGCGTGATTCGTGATAGGCCCGTATGACCATCAGTCCGGCATATTCGCCGGAGGCACCCGAGTTGGGCTGCAGGGAAGTTGCTGCGAAACCGGTAATTTCATTGAGCCAGGTACGCAGCTCCTGCATCATCTCGTGATATCCGGAGGCCTGATCAGCAGGCGCAAACGGATGCAGCTGATTGAATGCAGGCATCGTTATGGGCATGAGCTCGGCAACAGCATTGAGCTTCATCGTGCACGATCCGAGCGCAATCATGCTGGTGGTCAGCGAGAGATCCTTCGTCGACAGATGATGCATGTAGCGCGTTAATGCTGCCTCAGAGCGGTGCTCCTCAAACACGCGAGCGGTCATGTATTGACTTTCGCGCGGAAGGGCACCGGAGTAGCCAGACTCCATGGCACCGGCCAATTCGTCTACGAGAGACGCGGCGGCTTCGATACCGAATACGGTCAGTAGGTCGGTCAGGTCTGCGGCTTCGACGGTTTCATCAATCGATACACCGATTGATCCGTCTTCGAAATAACGAAGATTGATACGATGAGCCAGGGCTTGCTCACGCACAGCCACGTGATCGGCACCATCCACGCGGATCGTGTCAAAGAAATCATCATGACGAACGGTGAGACCCGCGCGGGAAAGGCCTTTCGCCAGCAAGCGCGTCATGTCATGGATGCGGGTAGCAATGGCTTTGAGTCCGTCTGCACCATGGTAGACCGCGTACATGCTGGCGATGACCGCCAGTAATACCTGGGCCGTACAAATGTTTGATGTGGCTTTGTCGCGACGGATATGCTGCTCGCGCGTCTGCAGAGCCATACGCAAAGCGGTATTACCATCAGCGTCCACGCTTACGCCAATGATGCGCCCAGGCACTTGGCGTTTGAAGGACTCCTTCGTTCCGAAATAGGCCGCATGAGGACCTCCGAATCCCGGAGGAACGCCGAATCGCTGTGTCGAGCCGATGGCTGCATCAGCTCCGAACTGGCCAGGCGCTTTCAACAGCGTGAGGCTCATGAGATCGGCGGCCACGACCACGAACGCCTTTTTCGCGTGAGCGTCCTCACAGAAAGCCGTGTAATCGAATACTTCCCCGTCGGAAGCCGGATACTGGACCAGCGCCCCAAAGCATTCATCGGTAAAGGAGAAGGAGCGATGGTCACCAATTTCCACTTCGATCCCGAGGGGCACGGCGCGGGCCTCGACAACAGCAATGGTTTGCGGATGGCATGCTTCGGATACAAAGAACCGGTTGCGTCCGCTACGCTTCGTCTGCCGGTGGAACATCATCATCGCCTCGGCAGCTGCGGTCCCTTCGTCCAAGAGCGAAGCGTTTGCGATTTCCATTCCGGTCAGATCCATGATGACCGTCTGGAAGTTGAGGAGCGCTTCAAGGCGACCCTGAGCAATTTCCGCCTGGTAGGGTGTGTACTGCGTGTACCAAGAAGGATTCTCAAGAATACCACGCTGAACGACCGGTGGGGTTACCGTACCGTGGTATCCCATGCCGATATAGGAACGAAACCACTCATTTTGATCCGCAAGTTCTCTTGCGCGCTTAAGCAGATCAGTTTCACTGAGTGCCTCCGGGAGCTGCAGGTCTCCTTGCATGCGGATGCTGGCCGGAAGGGTGTCGTCGATCAGGGACTCCAACGAGTCAACTCCGATCGTTTCGAGCATGGCCTGGATGTCGGCCTCTGAAGGGCCGATGTGGCGGTCGACAAAGCGGTCAGTGGACCTCAGACGGATGGGCATGTGGTCAGCCGAGCTAGGTAAGGACGCCGGACGGGATGCGTACCGATGATAAAAAAGACGTGGTGTGGACCACGTTGACAGAATACCAAGATCCAAAAGGATCGTATCCGGCCCTAGGTAGGACTAAGGGTCCGCAAAATTACACAGACAATGGTTCAAGTTTGCTTGAATTGATCGTCTTCACGGAGAACTACATGCTCCTTTGCAAGCAGGTGAATAGTACGCCATGATACCAGGTTAGAATGGGCGTCATTCGCTGGAAGGTGTCAGCTGCAAGGAAGTCAAAACTTCTGCAGGGCCTGGTTGGCCGCCTTCTGCTCCGCCCCCTTCTTGCTTCGTCCCTCGCCACGACCGTATTCCTCTCCGTTGATGAGCACAGCCACTACAAATCGCTTGTCGTGGCTCGGCCCGGATTCGGAGATGACGGCGTATTCTGGCTGCATCTGGCTACGTGCCTGGACCATCTCAAGAAGCATGCTTTTGTAGTTGTCCTTGACGCTGGCAAGTTGGTCGAGATCCATATGGCTCAGCACCGTTCTTTCGACGAAGGCACGGGTCATATCCAGACCCTGGTCAAGGTATAGTGCGCCAATGATTGCTTCGAAAGCGTCGGCAAGGATGCTGTTGCTGTCCCGTTGCTCAGTGTTGAGGCTGTCGCTCACCAGCATGAAGGATGCCAGGTCGATCTCGCGCGCTCGCTCCGCGAGCGCGCGCCCGTTGACGAGTTTTGCTCGCAACCGGGTCAGAAAGCCCTCATCGCGCTCCGGGTAGGCCGCATAAAGATGTTCTGCGACCAGAAAGCCGACTACGGCATCGCCCAGATATTCCAGTCGTTCGTTGGAATACAGGTGTGCGTTCGGCTTGCCTCTAAGGAGAGACCGATGGCAGAGTGCTTGCCGATAGAGGGCCTCATTTGAAATGGGACAGCCCAATGCGGCGGTCAGCGCGGCGAGATCCACACCCTCGCGGCCACTCGTGGGTGGATCGATTTCTGCTGATCCCTTGCTCTCAGGTTCAAACAGGTTCTTGAACCAATCGATCACGATGTCCCTCGCAACGTCTGGTGAACGGCCTCAGTGATGGCTGAACCCAAGGCCGAGCTCGTATCCCGATCTGCAATTCCCTGGGTCATGATCACCAGGACATACGGCGCCCCGGAAACGGGATAAATAATGGCTGCATCATGATGGATCTCTGTGATGGAACCGGTTTTATGAGCCACCTTCGTGCCTTCGGGGAGTCCGTTTGGGATCATCGAGTTGAACACTTGATCCATCAGGATTTCGCGCATTTGTGCGTCGGCGGCTTCGGAAACTGCCTGATCTGTCCGAATCGCTTCCATGAGGATGGCAAGGTCTGCGGACGTGGCCCGGTTGGAGAGGCCCAGCTCAAATGCTTTCAGATCTTCAACGCCTCGAATAGTCTGCATCAACGTCGTGCCAAGTCGCTCAGACGTTGCCTGAACGGAATCCGCGTCAAGGAAATCGATGAGCAGATTGGTTGCCAGGTTCGAAGAGACCGTGGTCATGTTGTAGGCGAGCTGTCGCAAGCTCATTGGTTGCCCCAGCTGCTCGTAGATGGCGTCGTCTGAGTCGTCCTCGATGCTGTAGAGTGACCCATCTACGATTGAGCGAAACTCATTCTTCAGGATGATCTCGTCCTGCATCGCGAACCGCTCCTCGGAAGACTGGCGGAACAGTTCTATCAACACCGGCAATTTCATGGTGGATGCTGCATGGTAAAGCCGGTCTCCCTCCCGATGCCATTCCACACCGGAGGACGCATCCAGAACGGATACGGAAACGATGGCTCCCTCCTGTGCCGCGACGAGGGTATCAATCCGTGCAGAGAGGGATTCGATGTCAGGTATCATCTGTTCAGGCTCCGTGCATCCAGAAAAACCGATGAGCAGGGTCATGAAAATGGCGTACACGATTCGGGAAAAACGATTCATGAGGGGAGGCTCGGTAGTATGGGAGCTCGGGTGTCTTTTCGATCTGCCAGGAAGTCGACCAGGGCCTGCATGGAAGGCTCGACGTCCGAATACACACAGATACCTGCCGTAGTGTCCTGGAAATCGGCCAACAGCAGGGGGCTTCCCAAGGCGGCCAGCCACACAGGGTAGCGATCCACCAGATCTCGGATGAATTGCTTCTGGAAGGGAAGGAGGCCGAATCGATGCCATGCAGCCGGTTTCACGATGGCAGCCACGACGACAGCGCTGTGCTTGCTTGCGTCTTCGATCAGGGACTGGAGGTCATCCTCTTCGGATTCGGGATTGATTTCGATGTAATGACCATCCGGAAAGGCGCGAAGGAAGGCGGTTTCAAGCGGAGCTTGAGTGGGGTCGTTGTAGGTGGTATGCGGACGAACCAGGAAACAAATGGGTCCCTTTTGGCCCATTCTGGGGGTGGGAAGACGGATGGTGTTACCATCTCCGATAGCCACCTGGACCGCTTTACGTGCAATCTCGTCGGCTAGGAGCCGGTGCCGTTCACACCCGATTTCCTGATAGGGAACGGCGAGAGATGGATCTACGAAGGCTCCTTTTCCGAATCGGGCGGCAAATCGGACCTTCAGACTCCACACCCTTTCCAGTGCAGCATCAATCAATGCCTCGGGAATGCGTCCCGAGCGCACCGCCGAGACCAGGTAATCCACGGTAGCGGGCACATCCTTGATATCGAGCAAGATGTCCAGTCCGGCTTCCAGCAGGGCGGCGGCCATCTCTCCGGGATGTTCTTCGCGACTGCCCGCGCCAGCCATCAGCAAGCTGTCGGAGATGATCACGCCTTTGAATCCCATATCCTTGCGAAGCAGATCCCACAGAATGGTTCGCGATCTGGTAGCCTCGGTCCCTGAAGGATCAAGGCCGGGATAGGCCACGTGGGCGGTCATGATCAGGGAAACACCCTGTGCGATGGATCGGCGAAAAGGAGCCAGCTCCAACGCTTCGAGGGCCGTGCGATCGCGTTCCACGACCGGGAGCGTTTCGTGCGAATCAACGTCCGTGTCTCCGTGACCCGGGAAGTGCTTGGCCGTCGTGAACAGACCCTCTTCCTGACATCCGCGCATGTATGCCGTGATCAGGCGATTGACCGTTTCCGTCGTGGTGCCATAAGCACGAGTAGAAATGATCGGGTTTGCAGGATTCGAGTTTATGTCTGCCACCGGCGAGAAACTGATGTGTAGCCCAGCGGCCAGTGCTTCTCGTGCGGCCGCTTTTGCGGAGGCTTTCAAAAGGGATTCGGCATCTTCGCCGGTCGCCTGGAACGCCATCGCATGCGGAAAAACAGTCGCTCCATTCAGTTGCTGCCCAAGACCACGCTCCATGTCCGTCGCCACCAGTAGGGGATAGGCTGCTTTCGACTGCAGGCGAGTCAGCGTCTGTGGCGTACGGATCAGGTCGCCATTGAAGAGACAGAGGCCGCCAATGGGGAATTCTTCCATCAACTCCTCGATTCGGGCCGCGTCGTCTTCGACCGAAATCGCCGGCATCATATTCGAGCCGATTCGCGGGAAGATGAGCTGGGAAATCCGGTCGCGTAACCGGTCAGGAGGTGTCAGCATGGGAAGCCGTGGGTGAACGACACCCAAGATACGATTCGGCTCAGCAAAGGGGAGTACTCAATCCAGATGACCTTGCCTGAACAACACGTCCTGCCAGCGCTTCGGAGCTATCGATACAGGGCATTCGTGTTCACGTAAGCAGCGACAGTTTCCAGGAGGTCATCCGCCACCTTTTCTCCCCGGAAAACCCGTTGCCGGATGGCTGTGCTGGTCTCGGCAAGCAGAGAGCCAGACAACCAATAATCGGGAGTGGACAACTGCGTGTATCGCTCGTTGCCGTCAGCAGCTCGATGATAAACGGCAATTTCGGCCAGGGAGCGAATGACAGCCGGCTGGGACCAGGAGTCGAAGGATGCCCATTGGTCTTCTCCCATGATCAAGACCAAGGCATCCTCAGGATACATTCTCCTCAGATACCGCAGCGTCTCAACCGTGAAAGAAGTTGTGCTGCGTGATACCTCAAACAACTCTAGCGCGAACCGATCGTCTTCAGCTACCATGAACTCCGTCATGGCAACACGGTGATGGGCCTCGGAGAGTGGAAGAGACCTTTTGTGTGGGGGTGTGCCGGCCGGAATCCAGAGCAAGCGATCCAGCTTCAATTCGTCGTAGGCCGCGCGGGCCACCTGAAGATGTCCCCGATGGGGCGGGTCAAACGTGCCTCCAAAAATGCCGACACGCTGTTTCATCACGATTGGGAGTCGAAGGAGTCCATCATCGACCGCACGGAGATATAGATGGACTCGGCGTCTTTGACCAGCGGGCTGTCTGGGAAAATCTGGATCAGTCGGTCGTAGTTCTCTTCTGCTTTTTCGAGGCGTTCCAATTGACGGCCCCGGATGCTCAGACGCGCGTAATCGTAGTACGCGCGCATCGCGCCAAGCAAGGCGTCATCCGCAAAATCCGTGTCGTAGAAGCGGTCAAATGCTGCTTCGTAGGAGACCGCAGCAGCGTTGAAGTATTCTCGACGTTCGTAGAGCTGCGCGGTGTGAATCTGCTTGCGGGCGAGCTTCCCACGAAGCTCCGTAATCCTTGATTGGGCCTCGTCCACCAGCGGATTCGATCCGTATCGTTCGATGAAAAGTTGGAATTGTACGATTGCGCGCTCGGTGTCTGTCTGATCGAGGCGATAATGCGGAGAGCGGTCGAAATAGGTCATGGCCAACTCATAATCCGCATCCGGAACACGCGGGTCACTCCGATAGATCTGAGTGAAGCGGGTGTATTCGTTCGCTGCAAGAAGAAATTCCTCGTTGGCACGGTAAGCACGAGCGAGAAGAAGCTGCGCATCTGCTGCCCACTGGTGTGTGCGACCGAAGTCGAACACACCCTGCAGGTATTCAGCGGCTGAATCGAAATCACCATCTTCAAACTCTGCAAGGCCCTTGTTGAAGGCCTCCTCGGGCGTATCGTATCGCAGCCGACCGCTACCCGCACAAGCGGAGAGAAAAATGGCCAACGTCAACGTCAGCAATAAGGAAGTGGAAAATCTGAGATCGCGCATGCGCAGCTTCGTGAAGGGTTCTCAATCTGAAACGTAGGCAGACTACTCAATCGTATGTCGCCGTTGTCAGGAATCCCAGTGATAGGTCTAAAAAAACAGGATGTCGGGCGTAGCTCTGCTCGGTGGGTAGCTTCCCGTCCGTGACAGGAGCTGGAAACAGAACCTGGGGCTGGAACGGGTCGCTCATACGGTGCCTTGCAGGGGCAGTTCCTACCTCGTCAGACCGCCCACGAGTGCGTCCGGAATCATGCATTGAATAAGGCTGATGGTCCGTCCATGCTTACCGGATCAGGTCAAGCCGACCATCCCGGTATCGATGGTAGAACAGTCCTTCGTTTACGTTACCGCCATTGAAGGCCATACGTATTCCAAATCCCTGGAACGGAGGGGCGTTTCGAATCCGATCTACAAGGGTTCGGCTGTCCATTCCGTTAAGGATGTCCAAAACGAACCGGGTTACGTCATATCCAGTAACCCCCAATCGTCCGACCTCTTCACCGCTCAGGTCATAGTAGCCCCATCCGAACTGCAGATACGGAACGGAATTAAGGTCAGGAAAAAAGTCATTCGAGTAGGTCAGCTGGTACCGAGAGGCGTGAGAGCGCTGAGGCAGATCATGCCAAGCCGTATTCCCCAGGATGCGCATACCTCGGTTCCAGCGATCAAACATGCCCAGTACGCGGCCCGCCTCCTCGGCAGTGTTTCGGGAGGCCATCGGGATATAGACCGCTTCCACTATGCTCAGCGTATCTACAGCCAGGGTATCGGGAAGCGAAAGGAATTCAGATTGGGAGCCTGCAATTTGGATCAAGTTGATGGCAGCACCATTCTCGGTGGCACCCTGGATAAACCCATCCGCCAACCGTTCCGTGATCCCACGTTCGTCAGCTATTGCAAGTACGGCGAGACTGTCCAATCGTAATCCGTTAACAGCAAAGCGTCCCATCACCCGACCCCGCGCTTGCATACTTGGGTTCGCCTGGAAGGCAAATCGGCGCCCATCTGACACCCGTTCATCCGTGGCCATGGGAGCTATGAATACGATGCCCTCTTCATCTGCCCGCTCCGCCGCCGCGATGGCAGAAGCTGAAAACAGCGTCCCGATGATTACGTCGATTCCATCTTCCGCCATCCGGGAAACCGTGGCAGCAGCTTCATCTGCACCGCCTGAGATATCCTGGAAGACCATCCTGGCCCGCAGATTAAGCGCATCCTGATTGTGATTATCCACAGCCATTCGGATGCCATTGAACATCTGTTGTGACGGAACGCGTACCGATTCGCTCAGCGGCAGCATGATTCCAATATCGATCGTTTTGTCGGGTTGCCGGGATGCCGTCTCGTAGGCTCGCTGTTCAAGACTCCGCGCTGGATTGATGTACGAGGACCCCGGGAAATCGATGGCGTACGACGAGAGGAGTCGCCGGGTCTGATCGAAGTCACCCATCCGGAAGGCGGCCTTCGCGGCCATTATCCGAGCGGTGGAAGCAGAGGCGTTGCGACCATAATCGGTCTCAACCGCTCTGAAATGGTCGAAAGCAACCTGCCAGCTGCTTGCGTCGAACGCAGCGAAGCCAACAGATAAAACCGAATCTGCTGCGGGTATCTGATCAATTACGCGGCTTCCTTGCGCCTGTACATCTCGTCCCACAAATCCGAAGACCAGAAGGAGTCCAAACAGGAACAGGCAGTATATCCGACAGTGCGGACGCCGCATCACTCCCACTCGATGGTTGCAGGTGGCTTGGAGCTGATGTCGTAGACCGTTCGGTTGATGCCCCGGATTTCATTCACGATGCGATTGGAGACGTGGGCAAGGAAGTCGTTTGGCAGACGCGACCAATCCGCCGTCATGCCGTCCACACTCGTGACTGCTCGCAGCGCGCACACATTTTCATACGTCCTCTCGTCCCCCATGACGCCCACGGTCTGAACGGGAAGCAACACGGCAAATGCTTGCCAGACGTCGTCATACAAGTTCCAGTTACGCAACTCTGAGATGAAGATGTGATCGGCTTCCTGTAAGAGCGCAACATCTTGGCGCGTAACAGGGCCAATGACCCGAATTCCAAGGCCGGGGCCCGGGAACGGGTGGCGCCCCACGATTTCTTCCGGCACGTTCAGCAACCTACCAATGGCACGCACCTCATCCTTGAACAGCTCCCGGAATGGTTCGACGACCTCGAATTCCATCTCTTCGGGAAGGCCACCTACGTTATGGTGTGTCTTGATTGTGGCCGAGGGGCCCTTGAATGAGACACTTTCGATAACATCCGGATAAAGCGTGCCTTGAGCGAGGAATTTGGGTTTAGCACCCAGTTCGTCGATGATCTCTGCTTTAGCGTCATCAAAGACTTCGACAAACGTGTTACCAATGATGACGCGCTTGCGCTCAGGGTCCACGACATCCGCCAACCGATCCAGAAAGAGGTCGCTGGCGTCGATAGCCTTCAAGCGGATCTGATAGTTATCCCGGAACGTCTGCTGGACCTGCTCCCATTCGCCTTTCCGGAGTAATCCGTTGTTGACGAAAATGCACGTCAACTGATCTCCGATGGCTTCATGTAGCAGTACCGCAGCCACGGAAGAATCAACGCCTCCAGACAGGCCAAGGATGACATGATCTTCTCCCACCTGTTCTCGAATCTCAGCCTTTTTTTCTTCGATGAACGAGGCTGCAGACCAGTCACCGTCACATCCGCAGATGCCGATCACGAAATTTCGGATGATCTCAGGACCGTGTGGAGTATGGTGCACCTCAGGGTGGAATTGGACACCATAGTGGGGATATCGGGTCGATCGAACCGCCGCTATGGGCGCATTATCCGTGTGGGCGATGACCTCAAACCCCTCAGGCAAACGCGTCAGATGATCGCCATGGCTCATCCAGACCTGACTTCCTTCCGGAATACCTTCGAAAAGGGGGTTGGCGGTGTCAGTTTCTACCCCAGCCCGTCCGAATTCACGCTTCGCTGCAGACTGGACTTCACCTCCCAACGCGTGAGCCATGACCTGAAGGCCGTAGCAAATCCCGAAAATGGGCACGTTTGAGCCGTCCTCTCTCTTCAGATCCAAGATGGCAGGGTCGAGTTGAGGAGCGCCCTCGTCATAGACTGAGGACGGGCCGCCAGAGAGGATGATACCTTGGGGATTCATGGCCGCCACTTCCTCAAGGGGAAGCGTACAAGGCCAAATTTCCGAATAGACTCCGGCCTCCCGGACTCTCCTCGCAATCAACTGAGTGAACTGCGATCCAAAATCCAGGATGACGATGCGCTGGTGCATGTGGGGAAGAACTATTGGCCGACCATGTCGGCGTAATCAGCGGCAGAGAGAAGGCCCTCCAGTTCGGAGACGTCGTCGATAGCCACTTTAATGAGCCAACCGTCACCGTAAGGATCATTGTTGACGGCTTCAGGAGCATCCTCCAGGTCCTCATTGACGGCAGTTACCGTACCGCTGACCGGCATGAACAGCTCTGAAACGGTCTTGACAGCCTCGATAGTGCCAAAAACGCCGTCTGTCTCAACAGCCTCGTCCAGGGTGTCCACATCTACGTACACGATATCGCCAAGCTCGGACTGGGCGAAATCGGTAATGCCCACCGTTCCGGTGGATCCATCAACTTTGAGCCATTCGTGGTCCTTGGTGTAATAGAGACCGTCAGGAAATTGCATCTTCGTACTCCTGGAGGGTAAAAGATTCGAGGAAACGGGTGTCGAAGTCACCCTGAATGAACCGCTCATCACGCAGTAACTGCTGGTGGAACGGGATAGTCGTTTTCACGCCTTCGATGACGAACTCATCAAGCGCGCGAATCATTTTCTGGATGGCCAGATCCCGCGTTCGGGCACGCACGATCAACTTGGCGATCATCGAGTCGTAATGCGGCGGGATTTGGTAGCCGGAATACACATGGGTATCCACACGGACTCCGTGTCCTCCTGGAGGATGGAACGTGGTGATGGTACCCGGGAATGGAGAGAAATTCCGGAACGGGTCTTCCGCATTAATGCGGCATTCGATGGCGTGGCCATCCAACCGGATATCGCGCTCGCGAATGTTTTCCCCCATGGCTACCCGAATCTGGTATTCAATCAGGTCACAGTCGGCGACTTCTTCCGTTACCGGATGCTCCACCTGAATGCGGGTGTTCATTTCCATGAAGTAGAAATTCCCCTGATTATCCAGCAAGAACTCTACCGTGGCTGCCCCTTCATAGTTGACAGCTTTCGCACCCTTGATAGCCGCTTCTCCCATCCGACGGCGCAAGTCTTCATCCACGACAGGGGAGGGGGACTCCTCAAGCAGCTTCTGATGCCTGCGCTGAATGGAGCATTCGCGCTCTCCGAAATGGATCACATTGCCCTTGCCGTCTCCCAGAATCTGGATTTCAACGTGACGAGGCCCGGCTACAAACTTTTCTACGTAGCACCCTCCATTGCCAAACGCGGCTTCGGCCTCGTTGCTGGCCGTAGTGAACTGCTGTTCGAAATCTTCGGCTTTGTGCACCACACGCATACCACGACCGCCGCCACCGGCACTGGCCTTGATCATGACGGGGTAGCCCATCTCATCGGCGATCTTTTTCCCCGCCTTTGCACCTGCTACCTCGCCGTCAGACCCCGGTACCACGGGGACGCCCGCTTTGGCCATGGTGTCCTTGGCCAAGCTTTTGTCGCCCATCAACCGAATCGTATTCGGATCCGGACCAATGAATTTCAGATCGTGGTCCTGACAGATGGCAGAAAAATCCGCATTCTCGGCCAGGAAGCCATAGCCGGGGTGGATAGCATCGGCACCGGTTACTTCGGCAGCCGCGATGATCCGGTCGAAACGCAGATAGGAATCACGTCCTGCAGGGGGACCAATACACACGGCCTCATCGGCAAAACGCACATGCAGCGAATTGCGATCTGCCGTAGAGTAGACGGCAACCGTCTCCAGCCCCATCTCATGGCACGTTCGAAGGATGCGAAGCGCGATTTCACCGCGGTTGGCAATAAGGACTTTTTTGATCACAGGATCGGTCCCGTTCAGCTCGGATCGATGACGAAGAGCGGCTGATCGAATTCAACCGGCGTGGCGTTATCCACGAGAATGGCGGTGACGGTACCCGTCACTTCACTTTCGATTTCGTTCATCAGCTTCATGGCTTCAATGATACAGAGCGTATCGCCGGTGCTGACTTTCTGGCCGACTTTCACGAAAGCATCCGAATCCGGGTTGGGAGCAGCGTAGAATGTGCCCACGATCGGAGCTCGGATTTCCGTACCAGACGGTCCGGCTGGCTCTGCTGCAGGAGCTGATTCAGCCGCCGGAGTCGAAGCCGCCGGAACGGGAGCTACTGCAGGTGCAGGAGCCGTTGCATAGGTGACCTGAGGGGCCTGGACCGGAGCGTGCTTCCGGATGACCAGACGAAGATCCTCCTCTTCGATTTCTACCTCGGATACGTCACACTCGGCGACGAGCTCGAGCACTTCTCGAAGGTGTTTCAAATCCATGTGGATTCCTCTCGCTTCTGTGGGTGCGAAGTCAGCTTGGTGGGGAGACCATTCTTGTTCTCCCTGAAGGGTCAACCGGTGCTGACTCGCGTAATGTAATCTCCTCGGTCCGTATTAACTCGGATGACGTCGCCCTCGTTGATGAACAGCGGGACCTGGACGGTCGCTCCACTTTCAACGGTGGCCGGTTTTGTGGCGCCCGTGGCGGTGTCTCCTTTCAGACCGGGGTCACACTGGGTGACCAGCAGTTCGACGGCATTCGGAATCTCCGTCGTGAGCGGTTTCTCGGTTTCCGAGTGCATCAGGATATCGATGTTCGCTCCTTCCTTGATGAACTGCCGTCCCTGTACCGCATCGACGGGCAGATTGATCTGCTCGTAGGTATCGGTATTCATGAAGTGGAGTCCGAGGTCGTCTTCGTACAGGAATTGGAATGAACGCCTCTCGACGCGGACCTCATTTACCTTCTCGCCAGCGCGGAAGGTGTTGTCCACAACCTTTCCGTTGGAGACGTTTTTGAGCTTCGTGCGCACGAATGCGCCGCCCTTGCCGGGCTTTACGTGCTGGAACTCGACAATGGACCAGATTCCGTTGTTCCATTCCATCGTGAAGCCGTTCCGGAAATCACTCGTATCTGCCATGGGGCTTACCGGGCGTACAAGATTGATTGAAAAAGGGATAAGAACGCCAAATATACCGGTTCAAGGCGTCCCGAGTCAATTTGCGGATGCGAAGATCCTCGGTATTGAATCAGCAGACTTACTTGCGGAATCGGGTTGCCAACTCATCTATTTTCTGCGTGCTCAACCCTGGGGATGCCGGCGGAGCGTCATCCAACCCTGCCGTGGATTGGGGGGCTTTTGGGGCCACGGAGCCGTCGGCCTTGGGCGCAGAACGGGGAGGCGTCTTGTCATGCTTGTTGTTCGTGCGCTTGCCACTGGTTCGTTCACGCAGGCGCGCGTCCATGGACTCCATCCAGGATGCGGTTCGTGGGGCGGGGGAAGCGGGAGCGAAATCACCGATCCGTGAATCTGAAACGGGTGCGGTTGGTGGATCCTTTCGGGAGTGCGCGGGCTTGTTGATTGGTGCCGTCTCAAAGGCAACCCGCTTGATATTCAGCAGGTGCCTTGGCGAAATGTTGTCGCCTGTGATGGACCCCCCGATCGTACCGGGTCCCAGGGTCATGGCGGGGAAAAGGGCAGTGGTATAGCCGACCGATCCGAGTGCACACACGGAATTGACCACAATACGCATGGCCGGTTTTTCCAGGGCGAAAGCGCGGATGATGCGTTCACTGCCCGCGTGAATACCCAACGTATGGCCGATACCGCCGAAGTCCAGAATCTCCTTGCATCGGTCGCAACCAGCTTGCCAACCGTCTTCCACATACAGGCTGAGGATCGGAGACAGCGTTTCCATCGACAACGGCTCCTGTTTGCCGACCTGGGTCACCTGCGCAACGAGTGCGGTGGTGGACTCTGAAACATGGAATCCGGCTGCGGCCGCGATGTCAACCGGAGCCTTACCGATCTGATCGATATTCAATCGGCCGCCCGGGACTACGTATGCGCGCAATAGCGCCTTTTCTTCCTCGGTGACCAAATGGGCCCCTTCAGCTCTCAGAGCATCTAAGAGTCTCGAAAACGCAGGTTGATCAGCAACAATGCTGCGTTCGGTCGAGCAAAGGGTACCCCAGTCAAATGTGACGCCTGAAATAATGTCCTTGGCTGCCTTCACAACATCCGCCGTACGATCCACGTAGACCGGCACATTACCCGAGCCGACTCCAAAGGCCGGCTTTCCTTTTGAATAGGCGGCTTTGACCATGGCAGAGCCACCCGTAGCCAGTATGACATCGGTCTCCTCGTCGCCCATAAGCGCATGAGTACCTTCTACGGATATTTCCGTCATGCAGGCGAAGAGTCCTTCTGGTGCGCCGGCGCGATATGCTGCCGTAGCTACCACCCGCAATGCCTCAAGGGTACAATTCTTCGCACGGGGATGCGGACTCAAGACGACGCCACAACGTGCCTTGGCGCTGATGATGGCTTTGTACATGGCCGTTGACGTCGGATTCGTCGACGGAACCAGCGCGGCCACGATTCCCATGGGATTGGCGACCTCCCAAACTTTTCCCTCATCCGTGGTGCCAATGATGCCACACGTCTTCATGCCACGCATACGTTCTGCAAGCGTTTGCGTAGCAAAAAGGTTTTTCTTGATCTTGGATTCAACTCTTCCGAATCCGGTTTCCTCCACTGCCATTACAGCAAGGCGCTCTGAGGCCTCGATACCTGCCCGAACCATGGCACGGACAATGGCATCAACTTTTTCCTGGTCGAAAGTATGGTAGGTCGTCCAGGCGGCTCTCGCTTTTCGAAGGAGTGACCGGGCTTGCTGTATGGAGTGGAGATCGCGATCCATGAAGCGCAATATGGTGTCCCGTGTCGAGGCGATCAAGCATTGCGGGGCAGGCCAGCAGGAAATAGTTAAAAGGCACGCAAATCCGCAGGATTGTCTCGTAATGATACATCGAACACTCGTGTGTCAATCTGCCCTGACACGATTCCGCAACATCCTCTACCAGGGTTTCCGGAGCCAATTACATGTCTCGACCACTCGAGCAGTCTGAGGAGTACATGCTTGCAGCCTTTTTGACAGGGGAGCTGCCAGACCATCTGCGACGCGAAATTGTTACCTATCTGACCACACATGAAGACGCCCGCGACATGCTCGCGATGGCACAGCAGGCCATGGATACCGTCGAGACTGGAGACGGAGCTTCCCATACAAAGGTGCCTGATGCGCGCCTCTCACATTCTGGCGGACGGAGGATCTGGCTTCGACCGCAGCAGGACGATAAGGCGTACTGGAAGATGACCGCCTTCTTTGCAGGCGCTGTGTTGATTCTGACCATTGCCGTAGCGCTCGTCGCGCTTAACACATCACGGATTCAGGATGTGCTACAAGAACCGCAATGGCTGCCTACTGTCAGTGGAGAGCAAGTGACCTTGGAATGGCAGGCCATTGAAGGAGCATCCTCATACCAGCTCATGCGATTTGACGCTGAATTGGGGGAAGCAGCCATCATCGCCAGAACACAAGACACGCGTGTGGCTCTGTCGGACGTCGATGATACGGTCAATTCTTCACCCGTCTGGATTCTAGCATTGAGTTCCGAGGGTACCCTGCTGAATCGTTCTGAGCCCGTACAGCTCCAGCGGCTTCCCTGAAGTCAACAGGCTAGCCTGTAAGCGGGGGATCTGAATTTATCCCAGGTCCGCTCTCTCATACTGACACGTCGATGCGCACGGGGCTTGCCTTGCAGCAGGGAGGAAACCGCGTCATTCTGACCTGGCGACGCTAGACTCTATCCACACGACTTCGTTTTGATAAAGCCGTTTCCGACTATCGGAACGGCTTTTCTTTTTTTAGCATGTCTACCAGATCGTCCGTACCGATCGGACCGTGACGATAGAGGAATGGTTCACCAAAGGTGGCACCAATCCGGTAGCCATAGGTGCGCGCACGGGCATCGTACCAATCCATGAAAGCGGGATTGGAGATGAAGGTCTCCGGTTGATCATCCGAACCTGCATTATCGGCTCCGGTGTGGAACTGCGACCCGAATGCTCGAACAGCCTCATTCCGCTTCGCCCAGTAAGCGCTGACATCGACGACCAGGGTGGGTTCGAAAGGAATGGACTGCATGTAGTGCAAGATGTGGAGGGGTCGCCATGTTGGCTGTACCAGGCCGGACGAGTCAAACGTTTTCATCATTGACAGCCCTGCCTCAAACGAGGCATCTGCCACCAAACGGGCTCCTTGGGGATGATCCGGGTGACGGCAATCCGGAGCTGGTATCAACAAGATGTCTGGGCGTATCGCACGAAGTTCGGTAATTACCTTGAGCCGGTTCTTTTTGGAGTTCTTGATGTTGCCATCAGGAATACCCAGGTTGACGCGGCGCTCAACGCCCAGAATATCGGCCGCCTCCGAAGCCTCTTGCTCCCGCACATCCGGGGTACCCCGTGATCCAAGCTCTCCGCGCGTCAGATCCAGAATACCGACTCGGTATCCAGCATCCACCAGGGAAGCAATGGTCCCACCACAGCCCAGCTCCACATCATCCGGATGGGAGCCGACAGCCAGTACATCAAACTTGGGAAGTGTGCTCATTATGGGAATGCGCGGATCCTGGGAGGACTGGGATCAAGCAGGGCTCAACCTACGACAATATTGACGAGGCGTCCCGGGACATAGATTTCCCTGCGGACTTCCTTGCCTTCGACATGGCGAGCGACATTTTCGTCCGCCTTGGCGGTTTCAATGATCGCTTCTTTTGAGGAATCTGCGGGCACGGATATCGTACCGCGAACCTTGCCATTGACTTGAACAGCCAACGTGATTGACTCGTCGACGAGCCATTTTTCTTGCGCCATCGGCCATGGTTCGTAGGCGAGTGATGCATCATTACCCAGCCGCTGCCAGAGTTCCTCTGACATGTGTGGGGCCAACGGAGCCAGCATCAGCACGAACGGACCAGCAAGGGCTCGTGGGATCGCATCCAGGGAGACCCAGGCAGAAAGCAATTCAATCAGACCAGCGATGGCCGTATTGAATGAAAGCCGCTCCATGTCGCCCGAAACCCGTTCAATGGTCCGGTGCAAAGCCCGCATCTGGTCGTCCGTGGGTTCGACTTCCGAAACCAACAAGGAGCCTGATTCCTCGTCGACAAAATTGCGCCAGATACGACGCAAGAAGCGGTTCACTCCCACGATATCGCGTGTATTCCATGGTTTTGACGCTTCAAGCGGTCCCATGTACATCTCGTACAGACGCAGCGTATCACATCCGTAAACTTCATTGACTTCGTCGGGAGAAACGGAATTCTTCAGGCTCTTGCCCATCTTTCCGTACTCCTGGGTTACCGATTCCCCTTCGTAGAAGAACAGGCGGCCGGGCTGGTCCTGCACTTCCATGGCCGGCTTGCCATCCTGGTCAACCACCTTCGTGGCGTCCACCGCTATTCCGCGCTCATCCCGATAGGCATAGGCCTGGATATAACCCTGGTTGAAGAGGCGACCAAATGGCTCTTTGGTTGAAACGCGACCCAGATCGAAGAGCACTTTGTGCCAGAAGCGCGCATAGAGCAGGTGAAGCACGGCGTGCTCGACGCCACCGATATACAGATCAACGCCATTATTCCCCATCCAGTACGATTCACGGGCAGGATCGGCGAAGACGCCATCATTCTGGTTATCGATGAAACGCAGGTAGTACCAGCATGAGCCGGCCCATTGCGGCATCGTATTCAATTCGCGCTCGTAGCGCTTGCCATCAATCTCCACGATACGCCAAGATTCATCTGCACGCGCCAGTGGCGGACGCGGTGGCGCATCGGGATCATCAGAGGCCGTCGGCTTGAAGTCTTCCATTGGAGGAAGCGTGACAGGAAGATCGCTTTCCTCCACAGCGCGAACACTTCCATCCTCTCCTCGAAGAATAGGGAACGGTTCACCCCAGTAGCGCTGCCGACTGAAGAGCCAGTCGCGCAATTTGTAGGTAATCGTCCCTTCTCCGTGCCCTTCTTCTTCCAGCCACTCAATCATGCGGGCTTTGGCGGCACGCACTCCAAGACCATTCAGAAAGTCGGAGTTGATTGCCGGGCCATCGCCGGTAAACGCTTTTCCTTCCCAACCCTCAGGTGGTTGGACCGTGCGGATAATGGGAAGATCGAAGACCTCGGCAAACTCCCAGTCGCGTTCATCCTGGGCAGGCACAGCCATGATTGCCCCCGTCCCGTATCCCATCAAGACATAGTCGGCAACCCAGATCGGGATAAGGCCTCCACCAGCCGGATTCATGGCGTAGGCGCCCGTGAAGACGCCAGTCTTGATTCTGGATTCGGCCATTCGGTCGACATCCGTCTTACCTGCGGCCTCTTTGCGGTACGCTGCGACGGCATCGCGATAAGCATCCGTGGTCAGTTCGTCAACCAGCGCGTGTTCCGGCGCAAGGACCATGTAGGTGGCTCCAAAGAGCGTATCCGGGCGCGTCGTGAATACCCGGATGGTGGCATCGTGACCTTCGACCTTGAAGTCGACATTGGCACCTTCGCTGCGTCCTACCCAGTTACGCTGCATCAATTTGACGGGCTCAGGCCAGTCAACATCATCGAGATCTTCAATCAGACGATCGGCATACTTCGTGATACGCAGCATCCACTGCTTGAGCGGACGGCGGAATACAGGATGGTTTCCGCGCTCACTTCGTCCTTCGTTGGTGACTTCCTCATTGGCAAGCACCGTTCCGAGCGCAGGACACCAGTTGACCGGTACCTCGTCCAGGAAGGCCAAACGATGCTCGGACAGGATGGACTCGCGTTCGGACTCAGAAAGGGAGGACCAATCGGTACGCTCCTTGGCAAACCGTACTTCCAATTCACTGATTGGGCGGGCCTGGCCAGCCTGCTCATCGTACCAGGAGTTGAACAGCTGAAGGAAGATCCACTGGGTCCACTTGTAGTAGTCGACATCCGTGGTGGCCAGTTTGCGATCCCAGTCGTAACTGAGACCGAGCGCTTTCAGCTGGCGCAGCATGTTGTCGATGTTCTTCTCTGTCGTGACGCGTGGGTGTACGCCATGCTCGACCGCGAATTGCTCAGCAGGTAATCCAAATGCATCAAAACCCATGGGGTGCAACACATTGAAGCCTTTCATCCGCTTGTATCGCGCGATGATATCCGTTGCGATATAGCCAAGCGGATGCCCGACATGGAGACCGACACCCGAAGGGTAGGGAAACATGTCCAGGACATAATATTTCGGTTTGGACGTGTCCGGGTTTTCGGGCGTACGGAACGTTCGTTCCGTCTCCCAGAAGTGTTGCCACTTCTGCTCAATGTCCTGGAAGGGATAATCAGCCATGCCGCTGGATAGGAATTGTGCGAGTCGAAAAGCGACTCAGATGTCCAGGACCTGATGCGCGGAGGTATCGAGGTCCAGTCGATCTGTTAGTCCAGAGAAGAAATCCGGACCGTACTTGTTGAGGAAATATACGGGCGAGAGATAGCGCTCCTGCGGGATTCCCATTGGAAAAAGCGCAGAAGAAGCCCGCTCAAGCTGCCCACGCAGCACGTCGTGCTGTTGCTTCTCGGACTTGATCACTTTGCCCTTCAGCTGCGACCATTCCTTCATGAAGGCGGCGCGTGTCGCTTCGGCCGATTTGATCAGTGACCGGTCGACCCCTTCGATGGCGGGCTTGATGTCATTGATGGCCTGGTGGATGCCTGAAGCTGCCTCTTTGAAGGCTTCCTCTATATCCACATCCATGTTGCCGAGAACCATGTCGCGGAACAGCTTGTCCACCTGATCCTCAAAAGCAGGTATAGTCTGTTCCGACTTTTCAAGCACCCGGCCAATACGTCGCTCAAGTAGCGTTACCGATGCCCGGGGGTAGATGATGGGCATATGCAAACCGGCCCAATCATAGAGATCCTTGAACTGGGCGAAATAGGCGACTTCGCCCGGCCCGGCTACGTACACTGCGGTAGGAAGGACCCAATCTTGCATGAGCGGACGCATGACCACATTTGGCGAGAAAGCTCCCGGATCGTCTTCCAGTCGAGCAAGGGCTTCGTCGCTCGACATCGTCTCTCCGTCACGGGTTTGGAATCCTCCTTCGATCGCATCAATGGCAGCCCGTCTTCCGTCCCCGTGAATGAACAGGTTGGTCGGATCAGTTTGAACCTGTACGTGCCACGTGGCTTCCAGCTTCGCGCTGGTTGCTCGCAGGAGCGAGGAAGATGAGTCAAAATCATCGAGCTCTTTCCGGAAGAGATCTCGAACGGATGCTTTCAGGTCGGCATCATCCGGGGACAGGTAAGCAATACGTCCTGGACCCAGGATCCGCTCCATGAGGGTGACAAATGCCTTGATCATAGACGTTCCGGGAGCGTAGGCATCCCGGATATCAGAGAGCAACTCTTCCCGAAAATCCGTGGGCGGAAGGACGTGCTCCAGGTCCTCAAGCACCCGCTCGATACCCGGCGTCACGGTCATACGCCCGATTGCATTGCCGACTTGATCGTCCGAGTCCGGGAGGTAGGTGATCTTTCCTGGATCGTCTCCTTTGAGGAGACCGGCTGAGGCAACTTCCTCAAAGTCGTGATCTTCTCCTTCAAGCCAGAACACAGGTACAACGGGGCGCCCGGTCTTCGCTTCCAGATCTTGCGCGAGCTGGATGGTCGTGAGCGCTTTGTACGCTGTGTAAAGCGGACCTCCAAGCAATCCAAGCTGCTGCCCCGTGACCACGGCCGCGGAGGCCGGATCGGCCAGTTTCTGAATCAGATGATCCGTCGCTTCACGAACCCCGAATGCATCGGCCTGCGCCTGCATCACGCGAACAAGCGTGTCGCGATTGGCATGCGAGGAAGCTGCAGAGGTGCATGATGCAGCCAAAGCGTCCGGATCGCGATAGTCGCCGTTAAAGAAGTCAGCGAGCTCGGCGGGGGATTCGGTATAGTCCCGAAAGAGTCCGGAAAACGACGAGAAGGAAGAAAAAGGGAGGCGGGTCAATTCTGTTCGCCTTTTAGGCGCGAAATATCATCTCGGAGCTTGGCAGCGAGTTCGTAGTCTTCGTCAGCGATGGCTTGGGCCAGATCGTCTTCGAGCTTTTCGAGGGGACTGCGTGGCGCTTCGGGTTCAGGATCGGGTTCGGGGGTCTCTTCACCCGGTTCGATGGCGGCCATATCTTCTTCATCCTCCGTCGGAATACCTGCTTCATCGAGTACGCCTGGAGCGACGAAAATAGGTGCACCCACGCGCACGGCTAAAGCCACTGCGTCTGAGGGCCGGCAGTCCAACTGACTTTCCGCGCCCGAAACGGTATATCGGATCTTGGCGAAGAAGGTGCCTTCCCGCAGCTCGTCGATGAGGATATCCGTGACATCGGCTGACACCGAGTCAAACAGGTCCCGGATCAGGTCATGAGTCATCGGTCGCGGGGGCTGAATTTTTTCCAACTCAAGGGCAATCGCCTGCGCCTCGAACGCGCCAATGATGATGGGTAGTCTTCGGTTGCCATCGACTTCACCCAGGACCAGTGCATAGGCACCGCCGCTGGAAGGGCTGGTCGAAAGTCCGATGATGTCTACCTGGATCAGATCCATGAGGGCTGGTTGTGTTCGGTGTGGTGAAGGCGGGGAAAGCCGAACGGGCCTGATTACCCGAGAACGGTAGTCAACGCGTCCAAAAATGCCTTGTTCTCGGACGGGGTACCGCTAGTGACACGCAAATATCCTTGCAGTTGTGGATATCCTCCCATGTTGCGAACCAGGACGTCCTGGTCGGCCAGATGCTGTAATAATTCGGCCGGGTCGCGGTCCGTTCGGAATAGGATGAAATTCGTATCCGTAGGTAGGACATCGATATCGTCTCGGTGCATCATCGCCTGCCGCAGGTTCTCCGTGTAGACCTTGATCTGATCGACCCGATCCCGGATCAGGTCCTGGTGACGAAGGAGCAGCAGGCCGACGTGCTCAGCGAGGCGATCAACCATGAATGGCAGGCGCGATTTCATCATCTCGCCAATCACCTCGGGACGAGCCACCAAATACCCAAGTCGCAGACCTGCCAACCCAAAGGCCTTGGACAGGGTGCGCAGGATGATCACGTTCGGGTGGCGCATCAACAGATCCAGGGCAGTCCCCTCGGGATTGAATTCGTGGTAGGCCTCGTCAATCACGACGAAGCCGTCAGCGGCCTTGACGATACGCTCGATTTCCTTCTTGGGAATAGCGAGACCGGTCGGATTATTGGGGGTCGCCAGGATGGTCAGCTTGGGCTGCTCCCGTTCAATGGTAGCCACCACGTCATCACAGTCTACCTGGAAGTCGGCCGTACAATGCGTTTGAAGCGGGGTACCACCATGGAGGCGGACCATAGACTCGTACAGAGCAAACATGGGTGTCGGCGTCAGTACAGCATCGCCGTCCTCGACGAAACACATGCCCAAAGTGTAGGTCAGCTCATTGGATCCGTTGCCAACCAGAATACTACCAGGCTCCACCCCACAATGGGATTCAAGCGCTTGGATGAGCCGTGTCGGTTGCTCAGCCGGGTAGCGGTTGAAATCAATCTGAAAGAATGCTTCCAGCAACTCGCGCTTGAGTGCGGGCGGTAGGTCAAAAGGACTTTCATTCTGATTCAGCTTGACCGAAACCGGCCGGGCGCCGGGTACGAGGTAGGGCTTTTCAGCACGGACGGCAGGCCGAATCAACGCTAGCAGCTGTTCGGGGACACGTTTACTCATGAAGACCGGGTGGTCCTGGTGACAAAGACTCAGTAGGAGCCTCCTTCTTCGGGCCAGTCGTCGTCCAGTTCCCCCGCTTGTTTGGAAACATCGGGAAGACCGCGAAACTCATAGTCCGGTAGACACTCGTCCTGAATGAATCGAACAACCTCGTGCATGGCACTCACGAATTTGCCAAAGTCTTCCTTGTACAGGAAGATTTTATGCTTTTCGTAGCGGTTTTCGCTGATTTTCTTGCTCTCGGTAATCGTCAGGAAGTAGTCCTTTCCGGAACGTGTCGTCTTGACGTCGAAGAAGTAGGTTCGTTTTCCGGCGGGCACCCGGCGCGAGTAGATCTCGTCACGATACCGTCCCCGGTTTTGAGGGCGATCCTCGTCAGGCGATGGGAAGTAGGCACCTTGGCCATCTTCGCCTTCGTCCTGGTCATCGTCATCGCCGTAGTAGTCCTCCTCTTCTTCGAAGTCCTGATCATCATCGTAGGCGTCTTCAAAGTCGTCTTGACCGTCTTCCTGATCCTCGAATTCCTCGTCCTCGTATTCCAGCTCGTCCTGGCTCATCGTGTCCTCCTTCTCCGACCCCTTGTCGAAGCGCTGTGGATGGTAGCGATTGTTACGTGCTCACGGTCCACGGACATGAGCGCTCAAATATGCAACGTGTCCCAGCAAAAACGCAAAAGAGTGTCGGACCAGCTACGCAGCAAGGTCAGCAACCAAGGCTGTAATCAGCTTTTGGAGGTCATCCCTGACCTGACGACCAACCTCCAGCACTTCCTGATGATCAAGGGACTCCTGACCGAGTCCAGCAGCAAAATTCGTGATCGTGGAAATACCGATCACCTTGATACCATGGTGACGCGCTACGATAACTTCCGGGACCGTGCTCATGCCTACCGCATCGGCACCCAGCCACTTGAACATGCGTATTTCTGCTTTCGTCTCGTAACTCGGTCCCAGTGTCCACAGATACGTTCCCTCACGCGTCGGGATATCAAGCGACGCGGCAATCGCCATCCCGCGAGCCGTCCAATCGGCGTCGTAGGGCGAGCCGGGTCCATCGGCGCGCTGAAAGGCCGAGGATGCGGGGCCGGGAACGGGTCGGAAGGCGAAGGAAATCTGATCTGTAATCCACATCAGAGTTCCTGGAGTGCACTCCGGATGGATGCCTCCGGCTGCATTGGTCACCACCATGCGCTCTACTCCCAAGGCAGCCAGAAGGCGTACGGGGAATGTAGCTGCGTGTACGCTGTGTCCTTCGTAGGCGTGGAGGCGACCTTGAGCGAATACCACCGGAATGCCTTCAAGTGTTCCGAAGACCAACTGCCCTTTGTGACCCTCAACCGTTGAGCCCGGATACTCCGGAATATCCGCTGACGGAATGATGACCGGGCTTTGCAGCACTTCCGCAAGATGGGACAAGCCGGACCCGAGAATGAGTCCAATGCGCGGAGTGAACTCGATTTTCTGCCGCACGAAAGCGACAGCGGAATCTGGAATATCTACGTGTTTGGAAGCCGCGTCCATCATCCTTCCCACTTGATTACAGCCATGGTCATATCATCCAAACGGCCCATGCCTTCAATGAAGTTATGGACGTCTTCCGTCATCATACGCAGAATGGCCGCAGATGAACGACTTCCAATCTGTGTCACTTGCTCGACAAGTCGATCATCACCATACAGCTCCCGGGCGTGGTTCATCGCCTCTGAGAATCCGTCCGTATAGAATACGAGGGCATCTCCGGGCTCCAACTGGATGGTTTGCTCTTCGATGGTAGAATCAAAGGCAGCCCCCGACTTGAAGCCTATGGCCATGCCCCTCGGACGAAGGGATTCAGAAGCGCGCTGGTTGCAGCGATACCAGATTACAGGGTTATGCCCGGCGCGCGCGAACGAGAATCGACCCGACTTTGGCTCAATTTCTCCATAAACGACCGAAATGAAGGTTCCAGACGGTGCATTCTCGCAGAAGAGGGTATTCAGTCGACGCATGATTTCCGCTGGACCGAGGTGCTGACGCGTCAGGGTCTGGACGATTCCTTTTACGAGCGTCATGAAGAAGGCCGCCTGAATTCCCTTGCCGCTCACGTCTCCAAGGATGAATGCCATCCGTCCGTCATCCAGCTTGATGAAGTCATAGTAGTCACCGCCCACCTCATTGGCCGATAGGCACATCCCAGCGATATCCAGACTCTCCACCTCAGGCATGGACCGGGGTAGGAAAAACGATTGGACCTGATGTGCGATTTCCAGTTCGCGTCTGACCCGCTCCTGACTGGCCATTTCAGAGACGTATTCAGGTACATACGTATTCATCTGCTGACCCGTGTGGCGGCTGGTGATGCCCACGACTCCGAGTACGATCACTGATCCGACGAACAGTACCCCAAGCAGCACGTCGATCCAGGCCGGCGAAGATGTCACAAGGTATCCTTCCGTCAGGCTCCACAGGATTTCGGACGTAAAAAGGGCGGTCATGACCGTGACGATATCAAAGCGGACGAAGGCCCATGCCATGAGTAGGGCCGAGACGGCACCGATCAGCAATCCGAACGCCTGCATTTCAAACGTCACTGGACCGATGCCAATGAAGGCACCGGTAGCGGTCAAAAGGATGATGGAGGTGACCTTCTGATTGCCAAGGCGACGGACAACCGAGCTGACCCCGACCAGCCACATCAGGGTCAGGAAATAGGCCACTTCGAATCCATTGAAGACTCCTGCCAGAACGGGTCGAAGGGACGCGGTGCTGAGGAATTCGGAATTGAGGGACAGATGCAGGTGTTCGAAGAGATAAAGGGCCAGGGCACCGATACCTAGCAGGATGCCTCCAAGCGCGCTGCCCCGAACGAGTGCAGCCCCCATGGGCTTATTCTGAAAATCACCGTGACGCAGCAGGATGAGCGTTCCAAGCTTTCCTTCCTGGTTCTCGCGGACGACCGAGTCGGTAACCCCGGCGATCATGAAAACGAAAATGGAAATGGCTCCGGCCACCACGGAAAAGACAACGAGCCGAATCAGTACCTGTCCCCAGATCGGGGTGAAGATGAACAGGTCGGAAAGAGTGGTTGTGGCAGTCGCCGCCACGAGACCACCCAGGATGCCAACAATCAAGGCATCCACCAGCGCTGCTTTCATGTCGAGCAGCCTGGCGGTCAACCGACGGAAAAAGGCGATGAGGAACCCGAATCCGAGCAGGAGAAATAAGCCAACCTTCGTTGCTCCGAGGACAGCCGAGACACTGTCCTCGACGGGTTGGGCTGGTTCATAGGATACATTCAGCCGCGACAGGGTGCCTGTCACTGAAAGACCAGCCTCTACCAGAACGCGCTGTCCCGCAACAGGCGAATCTGAAACCAGACGTACGCGCACATTGCGTCCTCCATTTTGGGTCGATGCTCCAATTGAGTCAACACGCATGTCCAGATCCTGGAATGCCGTCCGGTCGAAATGAAAGGTCAGGAGTTCATTCAGCGCAGTGGAATCCAATTCAACGGATTCATTCATCAGCAGCCGAGTGAGTGCCAGTTCGGATTCGAGTAGCGATTGGCCATTCAGGTTGAAGCGCAGTCGCTCGTGGTACACAGAGTCTGCAATTTGGGTCAGCGCAAACCGTGCCTGGGAGTCGGACGCGGTGTCTGCCCGAATGATGGTAGCCAGGGCAGCATGGTTTACCCGATTGTTGGCTGAGCCAAATCGAGTTCCTGACGCACCCATGCGCAAGGTCAGGTTGCGAAGGGCGAGGACGGTTCCATCCTGTGCCAATTCAATCTCGAAGGCTGGTGCCTGGTCGCCCAGAAAACGGGTCGTTCCCGGATCCAGTAGAGGACGATACTGGACCAGCCAGTAATAGGCGGCTACGGTATTCCCACCATCCGAGGAAAGAAAGTCGACCGTCGTGTTTCGGCCCAACGTATGCTGTAAATCGGCCAGAAGGTCTTCGCGACGACGCAATTCGGCCGAAGAAATCAGCCCACCAATTTCGAACCCCTGTGAAGAGAGGAAACCATCGGCTGTATTGAGTGCCTCTTCCTCTGAGATGTCGTAGGCCGCACCGGAGTCCGGATGGACACCCGGCAAGATCTGTACGAACAAGCCAATTCCGACGATGCCCAGCAGGACCAGGACCAGATCCAAACCACCGAAGCGGAACGGCGAAGGCATGCTTTGTCGCTGCTTGGACATGGACCGTAAATCAGACTCTGGGCAGGCGGGTGAAGGGTAACCCGAATATCGCTGTTTTCATCCAGAAAAGGTGTGTCTTCTCCGCTACCCCCTAAAGCTTCATATCTCCGTCTGGCGCATGAGCAGGATGGGTCACTCAGGCTTACGACTGCTGCATCGCATCGCGAATGGCTCCGATTTCGAATCCACGTCGCGCCAAGAAGCCGATCATTTTCTGGGTCTTTTTCTGTTCGTCGCCTTCGTGGCGGTATTTATGCTGGGCTTTGGCAACCTGGGCACGAAGCTGATTGGCCATCTCATCCTCCGAGCATGCTTCTTGGACGGCTTTTTTGGCCATGCTGGACGATATGCCTTTTCGTATCAGCTCCATTTCGAGTCGGCGAGGCCCGAAGCCCTTGGATCGTTGTCTTGAAGCAGCCCACTGTTTGGCAAAACACTCATCATCAACGTAACCCAATTCGTCCATCCGGTCAGTTACCCGCTGCCCGATATCTTCAGGGACTTTGAGAGCCTCCAGGCGCTGCTGGATTTCTTTTTGCGTGCGGGGTCGGTAAGCCATGAAGTCCAGACAACGCTTCATGGCTTTGTAGTAGACGTCTTCCCGAATCAGCGTTCGGCAGTCTTCCTCGGTCAGGTTGAGGCCTTTCCGAAGTCCTTTGTCTGCCACGATGTTGGTGTGGAGTCCGAAAGCGAATTTGCCATTGACGAAAACACTGCATCGATCCTGGTCCTTCTTCTGGACTTGCACTGCGGTCACAGCACCACCTCCTGAAGGAGGTTCTGGCATTTCGATGGGTTGAATGGTCCGCATGGAAAGAGGGGTTGTTCAGGTGATGCACCTGGGGTGCTGGATGGCGCTCTCTGGTAGGCGCCGGAATCTAACGCGAAACGATGACGCGTACCGAATCCATGGCGATCCCACCTACAAATCCGAGACCGCCATTGACATTTGAGACCGGTTCACGTCGCTCCGGTGCATCTCGGCTGGTAAGGAAGCGAGCAAATCGATCGTCTCCACGGGTCAACACGATGCGAAGGGAATGATCCGGAAATGGAGAGTCTTCTTCGGGGACAGGTACCGCATAGACACCTTCCCAGTGCTTAAAGCCGTCTTCTCCCAGTGTAGCTGAGTCTTCCGGGAAGACCTGGGACGGCAGCAGGAAGAAGTCGATGAGTGACGAGGAGAACGAGGCGTCAGGCTGCAGTCGCGCTTCGATCCATCCATCGTAGCCGCGATCTTCCCAGGAAATGGACACTTGAACGGGGTATATGTACCCCGTGGTGGCGCTTACGGACAGGTTGAGCGAATCCAGGCCGACAACAAGGGAATCCACCAGAACAACGGAAATCGGGTCTCCGGGAAACGAAACGCTCACTTCTCGGGCTGCAATGGGTGGGGGAAGTATCCCGTTGGCATTAAGCGAAGCTCCCGGTGTATCCAGTTCAAGAATGAACCGTTCTCCGGCAGACGTTTGCGGGAAGGATTGAGGTTGGAACTGCAAGGGGTCTTCCAGACTTCGCGCATACTGGACCTCTTGATCGCCGACCGTCAGCTTCAGGGAAAGATCATCCGGAGCTGGAAGGGAGACCAGGGGATCCCGGGTTGCACGCGCCGCGGAGACCCGAATGGATGGCAACGGCGCGTCAGTTGCAATCCATGCCTCGACTACGAGAGATTCTTCGTACGATGGCAGGCTGCTGTCACATCCCGCTACCCAGCTGGCCCAGACGATTGCCATCATTCCTATGATATGTCGGAAGCCGTGGCGCATTTACAGATCGATCATCAGGTCAATCATGGGTAGAATCGGAAGGCCGAGGCGATTATCTGGACCTGCGTTGGGCAATGCTGGGTCCCACGTCTGGTTAACCACATTGCGTCGGCTGAGCACGTTATAGATGGACAACCCTGTGGACCAGGAAGCCTCGGCAAACTGGAACTGATAGGCCATCTTCAAATCGATACGCATGTAATACGGAAGCCGACCATTATTGAGCGTCGGCCTGTGATAGAACCAGGTGGCCTCGCCGGATATGGGATCAACCAATTGATACCGCGCCGTAGGTACGGAAACCGGGTATCCGCTTCGCCAGTCCACTGACCCTCCCAGATTCCAGCGTCCGGTTTCGTAAGAGGTTACGAGACCGATTGCATGAGGAGTATCGTAGCGCGCGGGACGAAAGGCCGCTTTCGGAGATGCCACGCCCCTGTTTTCAGATCGCATCCGGGTGTACGAGCCCACCAAAAGCCAGCGATCCGTGCGGGTTTCGATTCCCAACTCGATGCCGCGGGAGCGCTCTTCGCCGCGATCATATTGTCCCAAAAGGGTGGCAATTTCAATTCCTGGGCCCAGGAGACCATCTTTCGACTGGTACTCATCCTCAGGAAGCAGCGTCCCCCGGCCGTCGCGTACGAATCCATCAATCCGCAGCACGGTTCGGGGAATACGATGGGTCTCGAGTCCGACCGAAACCTGTCGCGAACGGGAGGGAGGCGCTTCTGCTTGCGCAGGGACCCATCGGCTGGAGACCAGGTCATACAGGTAGGCATTGCGATCCCGGATGCGCTGGAGGTACTGAACTTGCGAACTGGCTGCAGCCCGTGCAATGAGCCAGGTAGGATCAATGGCCCACTGGATGGAAAACCTGGGGGAGAGCCGGTAAAACGACCCACTTCCGAACCAGGACGCGCGAATGCCAGGAAGGATTTTGATGGTGGGACTTGGCGTCCAGACATCCTGAATGAAGAAGGCCGCTTCGGTAGCTACGGTCGTGGAGACCTCGTCGACTGGTTCCTCGAGAGTGGGGGTATACGCAACAAGGGCATCCAGGCCGGAATCAAATTGGTGTTGGACTGCCTCCGCGCCTACCCGGACCTGGTGAGAGAGGGACGGATACCAGTCGAGGACGATCCGTGCGCCGGTGTCCTCGAGATCCACTTTGTATCGGGACGAGACCCTCGAAGATTGACTGGGTCGAATGAGTGTGTTTTCCCGAGCTTGGTAGCGCGAATGATAAAGCGTTGTGGTGAGGAAGAGCCGGCTCGAGAGCAACCGCTGGTAGCGCGTACTGAGGATGCGATTGCCCCACTGCTGATCGACTTCGAAAAACAGGTCCGCCGGGCGCAGCCACGAGGAGAAGTCCAACGAAAGGTCAAACGGAAGCCTCAAATCCAGGGCATCCCGGCCTGCATACCAGGACACAGAAACCGACGATCGGGCGTCAGGCCGAAATGTGTACTTGGCACTCCAGTCGTAGAAATAGTAGCCCGTTCGCAATGTGTCTCGCCGGCCGG
>CALIKL010000022.1 GCA_938018055.1 uncultured bacterium | reverse complement strand
TGCGTTTTAGAAAGTTCGCGCCCGCAATAGAGCCGCGGGCCGAACGGCAAGAAAGCTGGTCCTACAACTCCAGCGAGTCCTCTTTCGAGGAGAAGAGATCGGTCAGCACCGAGTCCTGGAGATGATGGCCTCCTTCATATCGAATGATCTCGAAGGTGCTTTGGTGATCGCGGAGTGCCTCTTCAGCGCGTTGCAACTTGCCGCCGGTTACGAACCGGTCCAGTGTGCCGGCAACAACTTGAATGACGTCCACATCCGACACGGCGTCCCACTCTTCGGGACTTAGGTCTTCAGCTGGGTCTGATCCCCAGAGGATCAACCGCTTGGGCTTAAGCACGCCATTACCTACCCAGCGACTCGCGGTGTGGCAGCCCTGCGAAAAAGCAAACACGACGATGTGCGCGTGATCAGGCACGTCAGCCAGTACCTGCTCGGCCAGTCCGTCGAGATACGTCACATAGTCCATGATCTCGTATTCGCGATCGTAGCTGGTCATCCAGGACGAGCCCGTCTCGCGCGGCTGAAAGCCGACATAGAATTTCGAGAGCGCCTCGGGGCAGATTATCAACCGACCTTCCGTCGCAAGCGGCGCCATGACTTCAGCAAAGTCGCCGGCCAACTGGCCCCAGCCGTGTAGCGCGAAGATTACTTCGCACGTGTTTTCATCGGCCTCTCCAATCTGGGCAAACCGCGTGGTGCGCGGCGTGACGTAGCGATTGATCTTGATCATGGAGTAGCGATGCTGGTTCTGGGGAAGACGCGTACGCAAATGGGGAGTCGCCGATCATGAACGGACACGGCACACTCGAAAGGGCAGGTGGGAATCACTCGCCGATTCCCAAGGTAGGTAGAACCTCCTCAGGCTGCGTTACGACCTCAAAGTATTTCGAGGCAGGCTCGCGAGAGAAGCCTGCATCGGTCATCTTGTCGAAGAACACGAGCAAGTCGTCGTAGAACCCATTCGTGTTCAGCAGCACAATGGGTTTGTCGTGATACCCCAGCTTGCGCAGCGTCAGCACTTCCAGAAATTCCTCCAGCGTACCATACCCACCGGCCAACGCCACGTAGCCGTCACTGCGCTCGTACATGATTCGCTTGCGCTCGCGCATCGTGTCAGTCAGAATCAGTTCGTCTGAAGCCAGATAGGCAACGCCTTCGATAATTTTGAGCGCATGGGGAATCACCCCCACGACGCGTCCACCATGGGTATGGACAGAACGGGCCATGACGCCCATGAGTCCAACACTACCACCTCCGTTGACCAATTGCACATGATGCGCTGCAAAGAGCTCACCGAGCCGCTTGGCAGCATCGGTGTAGACATCGTCTATTTCATTGCTCGAAGAGCAATAGACGGTGGCGGATCGGTAAGAAGCCATGAGATGTCTTCTCCGCCAGGATCGCCGTTACAGTGGGCGTCGGGCCGCGGCCTCAGGCCGCAACATCACGTCTCACTGCGGAAAGCGAAGGTGGCATACGTGTTTTCGGATGTCCGGAACCAGCTGTTCGACGCTCTTCGCCAGGCATTGTAGCTGTCCCAAATACGTCTATATGCGGGGTCGGAAGCGGCCTCTGCAGATAAAATATCCTGGGTCACTTCTTTGGCTCGGGTCATGATGTCTTCCGCGAAAGGCCGCATGGTGACACCGTGCTCCTGCGTCAGGCTTTGCATCGCAGCTGGATTCTTGGCGTCATAGCTGGCAATCATCGAGACGTTTACTTCTGCAGCAGCAACTTCCAAAGCCGCTTTGTACGTGGAGGGCAGCTTCTCCCACGCGTCCTTGTTGATGTAAAACGCCAGATTGGGCCCCGGCTCCCACCATCCCGGATAGTAGTAGTTCGAAGCGACCTGGTGAAATCCAAGTTTCTCGTCGTCATACGGCCCGACCCATTCCGCGGCATCGATTACGCCTCGCTCAAGCGCCGGATAAATCTCTCCACCAGCAAGGACCTGGACACTCACGCCCATTTCCGCCATCACTTCTCCTCCGATACCCGGGATGCGCATCTTGATGCCGCGCAGGTCAGTCAGTGACCCGACTTGCCTGCGGAACCAGCCCCCCATCTGGGTACCCGTATTCCCTCCGGGTAAGTTGATCACATTGAAGTCGGCAAACATCTGTCGTGTCAGATCCTTGCCTTCTCCGTGGTAGAACCAGGCATTGAACTGGCGAGCCGTCAGACCGAAAGGGACAGTGCAATCGAAGGCCAGTGCGGGATTCAGGCCGGTGTAGTAGTAACTCGCGGAATGGCCCATTTGGACGGTACCTTTCTGCACCGACTCAAGGACCTGGTTGTACGGGACCAATTCACCCGCGGGAAAGACGCGGATGGTGAATCGTCCGTCGGTCAGCTCGGAGACCCGTTCGGCCATCACGGCGGCTCCGCCGTAAATGGTGTCCAAGGACCGTGGGTAGCTCGACGTAAGACGCCACATCACCCGGGGGTTGGTCTGGACTGCAGCAGCTTCACCCGATTCACCTGAAGCGCAACCAGACACCAGCGCACCGCCTGCAGCGGCCAGCGAAGCATTGCGGACAAACTGACGACGTTTCATTGCGAACCGGGTTGGTGGCGATGGAGCTCGATAAACTGGCCGCGCGCCGGCGACCAACGGCAAGATAGCGATTCACGGCTCTCGTGAAAGGACAAAAGGCCCTGTATCCCACAATGACGCAACAGTGTCACCCCTTGGGTCGCAGCGGACGCATCACAATCTCGGAAATCAGGTAGTTGTCAGGCGTCTTCAGGACATGTATCAGAGTCGATGAAATCTGATCGGGTGTCATCGGATTGGCAGAAATGGGAATGCCTGCCTCATCGAAAAACTCTGTCCGGATGGAGCCTGGATAGAAGCAGGAAACCTTGATTCCGTCCTGACGCACTTCCTTGAACAGCGCCTCCGAGTACCCCTTCAGGCCGAATTTGGTCACGTTGTAGGTGCTGATATTCGGATTTCCGAGTAGCGCTGCCACTGAGGCAATGTTGACGATGTGACCGCCAAACCCCGATTCGGCATTTTGCTGCTTCATTGTCGGGATGGTAGCCCGGGTTGCCAGAAAGACGCCTTTCAAGTTGACGTTGATCTGCAAGTCCCACTCCTCGGTAGAGACTTCGTCTGCGGGGCCAAATTTGCCAAGTCCGGCGTTGTTGACCAGCACGTCGATGCGGCCAGCGGAAGCTACAATCTGCTCGAAGGCAGCGTTAACCTGCTTTTCGTCCGTGATGTCACAGGGTATGCCGGTAAAGGCGTCGCCCAGCTCAGACTCAAGAGCCTCAAGCCGCTCAATGCGGCGAGCCAAGCCGAATACACGACAGCCTTCGGCGACGAGGTCTTTTGAAAATTGCGTACCCAGACCGGCGCTTGCTCCGGTTACCACGACGATTTTGTTGGGGAGATCCATGAAAGGAGGTGTGGGTGATGAGAGCCGCTTTCACGCCGTGAGGCGGGGTAGCGGTTCCCTGTTTGCTTCCTTCGTTTCTGTGGGCAATTTTTGACGCATGGAAGAGCCCGACAAGGTGATGGCCGACCTGCTCGAAAGCAGTGGAACACGATTCGACGGTGTGCGCATCGGCGACGGGATGTTGGAACCCGCACAGGTGGTGCAGGCCCTCGCTCCGCATCTGTCGGAGTCGCGCATAGAACGCATTGACGACATCCTTCGGAGTCGCACGTATGACATTGCCCCCGTGGTAGAAGGTGTGATCAATACGGGTAATGTGAGCGCGGTCATGCGTACGGCTGAAGGGCTGGGATTCCAGCCCTTCCACGTCATCAGCAACGACGTGCCTTTCAAACACTCCAGTCGTACTACGCAAGGTGCACAGAAGTGGCTCGATGTGCACGTCTGGGACACCACGTCAGAATGCGTCAAATACATGAAGGCGAACGGATACACCATTGTGGCGACCGCACTGACAGACGCAGCCATTCCATTGGAGCAGGTGGATTTCACCCGCAAGACGGCCATCGTATTCGGCAATGAAGCACATGGCTGCTCGGATGCCATGCTGGAGGCGGCCGATCAAACCTGCATCCTGCCATCTCCCGGATTCGTGCAGAGCTACAACATTTCTGTAGCGGCCGCGATGAGTCTGTACGCTGCCTTTGCAGCTCGCATTCGCTCGTTCGGGCAGAATGGAAATTTGAGTATGTCGGACATGGAACGACTGCGCGCTGACTTCTACGTCCGTTCCGTTCGAAGCGCCGACACGATACTCAGAAGGTGGGCAGAAGGCCTCGACTAAGCAGACCCAGAGATTGATCGGATGTGTACGCCGTTGGGCGGTGACTCTCGGGCGCTACGAGTCGCATCGGTCATTATGAGGCAGGAGCTGCAGAGCAGGGGCCGAATGAATCGATCAACGATCGAATCTCCTATATTGGATCATGTCCTACCCACCCCATGGAACCATGTTTACGTCTAGAATTGCTGGACTGGCCCTGCTCATTGGATCAATGATCGGTTGCGCCGAATCCCCAGCGCTCACACACGTGGATGGTCTTGGAAGCCTGTCCTTCCCGAATTCCGGTATGGAAGAGGCTCAGGAGCCCTTCCTCCGTGGGGTCTTGCTGCTGCATTCGTTTGAGTTTGAACCCGCCCGAGAAGCATTCAGTGAAGCACAGGATGCGGATTCGCTTTTCGCCTTGGCCTATTGGGGCGAGGCCATGGCCAATAACTACCCGCTCTGGCAGAGCAAGAATGTCGACGAGGGACGAGCCATTCTGGCACGAATGGATTCCCTCGGGGCGGTGGCGCCGTCTCACCGGGAAACGATGTACATCGAGGCTGTGAGAGCCCTCTACGGCGACGGTACCAAAACGGAACAGGATCTGGCCTACATGGAATCCATGAAGGCGCTGCAGGACATGCATCCGGAGGATCATGAGGCACGTGCTTTTCACGCACTGTCCATTCTTGGATCGACGGATGGCGTGCGCGATTTCGATGTGTATGCACGAGCGGCCGCAGTAGCCCAGCCAGTTTTTGATGCCAACCCGAATCATCCTGGTGCAGCACATTACATCATCCACTCATTTGACGACCCTGAGCATGCCGACCTGGGTCTCGATGCCGCCAACGCATATTCGGATATCGCACCTGGGGCAGCGCATGCGCAGCACATGACAACACACATTTTTCTGGCCCGGGGGGATTGGGAGCGTGTCATTCAGAACAACCAGCGCGCGATGGATGTGCAGAATGCTGATATGGTTGAGCGTGGGCGCGATCCGGTAGGGTGTGGGCACTACAGCTCCTGGCTGCACTACGGTCACTTGCAGCTCGAGCAATGGGAGCAGGCCGAGGCGCTGATGGACGCCTGTCACGCACAGGCTGCGGAAACCGATCGCTGGGGTACCTTGAACTATTTCCAGAACATGCGCTCCCAGCATGTACTGGTCTCTGGTGATTGGTCGCTCACAGATCGCTGGACGCTTGATCTGGAGACCTTCCCCGAGGAGTTCTCCATCTGGAAATATGCCGCGACAAACGCTTTTGCTTTGTTGGCGTCCGGACGGGTTGATGATGCCCGAACGTGGCTTCCACACGTCGAAGGAGAGGAGGAGTTGGCCGCGCTAACCCGCATGCAGCTGGAAGGCCTCGTAGCCATCGCCGATGGCGATGCTGAAGGCGGACTGGCCATGATGCAGGAAGCTGCGGAAGCCGAGGCAGCCATGCCGTTCGAATTCGGGCCTCCCCGTCTTCCGATGCCGGGCCATGAGGCGTGGGGCAATGCGCTGCTCATGCAAGGAATGACGGACGAAGCCCAAGATGTCCTCGCGTTCGCTGAGTCCAGGACCCCCGGCAGACTGACGCTGGCTCGTGCTCGGGCGGCGATGGCTACCGAGTAAGCACAGGCTTACTGATTCAGGTAGTAGCGCACGCCGAGGGCGCCATTCAGATCGAATTCCGTATCCGGGACCACGTCCAGGATGGGCACGATTTCGAGAAAAAGTTCGATCGGTGCATCGTCCAGCGTTTTTCCTATGCCAAGCGGAAAACGGGCGCCTACGGTGGTGTCGTTCTCGCCAAATATGGCTCGACCGCCCATTCCGAAGTAGAAAGGAATACGTCCTTCGTATTCGTCCGCGTTGAAGAAGTGGACACGGTGATAGAGGTAATCGCCGTGGATCTGGATGCGCGTATCGTTGGAAAATGTCCAGGCCACTGCCGCGTCCACGGCGTGCTCTGAGGAGAGCCATTGCTTTGCGGTAAGCCCCGTCGGTTCGCCCAAAATCACGCCAACACCCAGCTCATCCTGAGCGCGAGAGGCAGGAACGAACCAGAAGGCGATCAGCAGGAGAGGGAGGAGAGTGCGCATTGGATTAGCAGAGATTCATCGAGCAAGGAATCAGATTGTCAATTGGCAAAGGTAGCCATACAGGCTGGATGTTCGACCTGGCTGGAATGCAGGATGCCCAAGCCAAGGCTGAAAGCACTGAAAATACCCTGACGGACTCATGGCCTTCCTGAACATTCAGTGGGAGGACGGGTAGACGGCCGCGACTCCCACCTTAACGGACGCAAAGGGCGCAGGTTACGCTCCCGTACGTCCACAACCTCCAGATCGCCGCTTATCGTGGCCCCTGTTTGATGTCTTCATTTCGTGTTTCCATAGTCTTTTTTGTCGCTGTTCTATGGGCCGGCTGTGCCAGTGCGCCCGTTGTAGTCGAGGAAGCCCCACCACTCGCGCCGGTCTCCCCGTTGGACGGATTGACAGCCGTAGTCGTAGATGATGCCGGGCTGACCGTGCGTCGTTCGGCCACCGAGGTCCAGAGCCTCGAAGCAAGTGGCTCGGTCAGGTTTGTCTCTTCGGCGCCAGATCAGTCCGCCGTGGTTGCAAGTGTGGGCGGGTCGCTGATCGCTGTGCCGCGAGATGGCGCAACGATCAACGTGCTGGAAAGCGGGGATGCATCTCGTGTCTACACAGGCGCCTGGAGTCAGGATGCTTCCCGTTTCCACTTTGGATTCTACGAGCCAGCCGGAGATGGCATGGGTGCTGGAGGAATCCGGACCTGGGACCGTCCTGCAGACGAGATTCGCAACGTGGGATGTTCGGCGTCGAAAGTCGTGTTGGCTGAGTTGGCCAGTGGTTCACTGCTCGTTCGCAACGTAGACAACATCTTCGAAGTGGATGCCGATGGATGTGGTACGATCCGAAGCGTGGATGCGCGCAAGATGCATCATGTGACCGTCTCTCCCGACGGGACCCACCTCGCATACATACTCCGTGAGCTGGTCTTCAATCGCGAAGATCGCGCCTACGAGCCGGATTCAACCTTGTACCTGGAGCCGACTACTGGTGGTGAGGCGGTCAAAGTGATCGGCGACAAATACGCTCCTCGAAACCTGTCCTGGCGTCCGGATGGAAGTGAACTCCTCTATGACGTGGGGCCTCCGGGTGGCGAAGCCCAGCGAGCGATTTCAGTGTACACACTCAGCGATTCCCGTTCGTCCTACGTGCTTCCCCCGAATTCCACGACCGCAGCGACACAGGCCCTGATGTCGCCGGGAGGCCAACATGTGCTCTTCCGTCAGTCCAGCACCGACGGGATGTCCGATTGGCAGGTGAAAACAACGGGCTCCAACTTCGCCCAGTCGATCCCCATGCCTGCGGGCGGTGTGACGGCCGCATACTGGCTTGACGGAAACCGCCTGCTGATCAGAACGGAAGCCGGGTCATCCCTGGTATCGGTAGCCGGTTCGACGCCTGCGCTGACTGATCTCGACGCATCGGTCGTCTGGGCCTGGTAAATGGGGGCAGACGATCAGTCCAGTTTCTGCTGCAACAAGCCGCGTACAACCTGAGGATTGGCAGAGCCACCCGTTTTCTGCATGACCTGGCCCATGAAGAAGCCGATCAGGCCCTTCTTGCCATCCTTATAGGCCGCCACGCGATCGGGAAATGCCGCCAAGACCTCATCGACATAGCCCAGCAGCGCGTCTTCGTCGGAGATCTGACGCATGCCTTTGCGCTCAACAATGGTATTCGGCTCATCGCCGGATGTGATCATCTCCTCCAGCACCTCGCGTGCCATGCGGCTTGAAAGCGTCTTGTCCGAGTGCAGCGCCACGAGCTCGGCAAAGTGTCCCGGCTTGAGAGGCGGTGTCTCCATCTGCTCATCTGTAAGGAGTGGACGCAGCTCGTGGATGAGCCAGTTGGCTACGGCAACAGGCTGGTCGCCAGCTGCTGCGGCTTCCTTGAAGAAGACCCGTTCATCGTCTCGCGTAGCCAGAAATGCGGCGTCCTCTGGCGTCAACGCATAGAGGGTCTGCAATTCGATGGCCATCGAGTGCTCTTCGCTGTCCAGACCTTCCATGGGATCGGTGGGCTCTGAAGGCGTAGCCGGCACCGGCTTGGGCGCTTTCTTGGGCTTCGGCGCAGGAGCTGGCTCCTGTTTCTTGCCCCATGAATCGCGCAAGGATACGGTCCGATTCCAGATGCGTTTACCTTCCTCGAAAGCGACCGGATCCAGATAGAAATATCCCGTGCGTTCGAACTGATACCAGGTTTCCGGTTCAACATTCGCAGCAGCGGGCTCGATGACGGCTCGCACCTCGCGCAGGCTTTCGGGGTTCAGATGATCCTTGAAGGTCTGTCCCTCTTCGACATCGTCGGGGTTTGCAGCGGAAAAGAGCCGATCGTACAGACGGACGTCTACCTCAATACCTTCCGAAGCAGAAACCCAATGGATAGTCCCTTTCACACGTTTCGTCGATTCACCGCCCGAGCGGGTATCGAAGTCAACCGAGCAGCGCAACTCGGTCACCTCACCGTTCTCATCTTTGATCACCTCATCGCATCGAATGATGTACGCGTGGCGCATCCGGACTTCCTGGCCCAGGCTCAGCCGATGGAATTTCTTGGGCGGGTTCTCCATGAAATCGGAGCGCTCAATCCAGATTTCGCGGGTAAGCGGGACGGAGCGTGAGCCTTCATGCCCAATGTCATGCGGCCAATAATCAGCTTCCAGTCGCTCAATCTTGCCCTCGTCAAAGTTGGTCAAGACCACTTTCACAGGGTCCAGCACACACATTACGCGCGGTGCTTTGGTGTTCAGATCGTCGCGTACGGCATATTCCAGCAGCGCGACATCGACCCGGTTGTCAGCCTTTGCTACGCCGATCAAGTCGCAGAAGCGCCGGATGGCGGCTGCCGGATAGCCCCGGCGGCGCATGCCCGACAGGGTGGGCATACGCGGATCGTCCCAGCCTTGGACCAGGCCTTCGTTGACCAGCTGGAGCAGCTTGCGCTTGCTCATCACCGTGTAGTCCAAATTCAGACGTGCAGACTCATACTGATGCGGACGCGGCGCGTCGAACAGGTTGTCAACCACCCAGTCGTAGAGCGGTCGGTGAACATCAAATTCCAGGGTGCAGAGCGAATGCGTGATGCCTTCGATGGCATCTGAAAGCGGATGCGCAAAATCGTAGAGTGGGTAAATGGGCCACTCGTCTCCACGACGGTAGTGTGATGCCTTCTTGATCCGGTAAAGCACCGGGTCTCGCATGAGCATATTCGACGAGGCCATATCGATCTTGGCTCGCACGACGTGCGCACCGTCATCGAATTCTCCGGCACGCATGCGACGTAGAAGGTCAAGACTTTCCGCAATCGGTCGGTCGCGATAGGGACTGTTCGTACCCGCTTCGGTAACCGTTCCACGCGTAGCCCGAATTTCCTCTCCAGTCTGCGAATCAACGTAGGCCAGGTCGTTCTCGATCAAGCGCTCCGCCATATCGTAGAGCTGCTCGAAGTAATCGGAAGCGTAGAATTCGTTTTCACCCCAATCAAAACCGAGCCACTGGATGTCGCGCTTCATGGCGCGGACGTACTCCATATCCTCGGTTTCGGGGTTCGTGTCGTCGAAGCGGAGATTGCAGCGACCACCGTATTCGGCGGCCAGCGAGAAATTCAGGACAATGGCCTTCGCATGTCCAATATGCGGATAGCCATTCGGTTCGGGAGGAAAACGGACTACGATATCACCTTTGACCCGCCCCGAGTCCAGGTCCTTGTCAATGATCTGCTGAATGAAATGCCGGCTTGCACGGGGTTCAGCAGAAGCAGCACCAGCGTCGTCGGCGGGCGCTGAAAGAGAATGCAGGTAAGAGAAGTCTGCCACGGTAGATTCAGGGGATCGATCGTGTCGATCGACCAGGATGGGAAAGGCGTGATTTCAAGGGAAGGTCTACGCTCCCTAAACTAAAAAAATCCCCTACCTTTAATCGCTCACAGGTCTTTCACGAAGGCATCCCGCATGAAAATCCACGCTCGCACCGAACGGCTCATCCTGCGCGATTGATCGCTTGAGGACATCGCTGCCTACGCCGCCATCATTGCGGATCCGGAGGTGATGCGCTACATCGGCAACGGAATGCCCCGGGATCGTGGGCAGGCTGAAGATTTCGTGCGCGCGATGATGCACCATCAGGTGGAACGGGGGTGGATGCGGTTTGCTGTTGAGCACGCTGAGACGGGCACACTACTGGGATTTTAGGGTTTTGACGACAAGAACGGTCCGCTCGATTTCGGCTGGCGTTTGGGACGAGAATTCTGGGGCGGTGGTTTTGGATTCGAAGCTTCAGCGGCAGCTCTGTGGGTCGGACGCAACACGTTTGGCCTGACGAAGATCACGGCGCAGTCCTTCCCTGAAAACGTGGGGTCGGTACGCATCATGGAGAAGATGGGGATGTCGTTGATCGGGCAGCGGGAGGAGCAAGGAAAACCAGTTGTGGTATTTGGCTTTCCGGCGGAATGCCCGGATGGCTTGGACGAATGACGTTCTGAACACTCCTCGGCACGAGATGGGTTACCCGTGGACCCGGACTGGTCGAGTTCTGCAAATATGCCAAGGGCGCGGAAGCGAATTCGCTTCCGCGCCCCTGTCATGTCTGAGAATGGAGGCTCTGGCCCTTGCTGTTCAACAGCTCCGGAGTCCAGTAGCCGCCATTCCCGCGGAGACGTTATCGACCCTCCCTCAGGACCACGTCACCGTTGACTGTGCGAATCACGATACGATTGGCTCCATTGCCAACGCGGCCTGTGGCCACGACTTCCCGGCTGGAACGCCAGCGGCGATCACTGCTGCTTTCGACATCTACTTCAAGATCGAAGTCAGAGATGATCTCATACTCATCCCAATCATCGTCGTTTGACAGTCGAATTTCTATTTCGATGTCCATACCCAAGCCGCGCGGAACAGTCAGCTCGATATCGCCTCCCATCGATTCCAGTTCAACGTGGCGGTCACCGTCCGTACCGTCGATCATGTTGACAATGATGTCGCCGCCCATGGTGTTGGCCTCGATCCAGCCAGCGAGCTCGGCAACCTCGATATCACCACCCATGGTGGTCGCCTTGACGTATTCGGCTGCCCGGTTGATGTCAATATCGCCGCCCATCGTGTGGACATCTGCACCATAAAGCGCCTCATCCACGGCTACGTCGCCACCCATTGAGGAAATCTTGACCTCGTCGCGACTGCCACTTCGATTGGAGCGGACGTTGTCGTAGGTCACGTCGCCACCCATCGTCGTTCCATCGATGTTGCCTGTTACATTGGAAATCGACACGTCGCCACCCATGGTATGCAGACTGCCGTCTACCTCAGAATCGGAAAGTTCGATGTCACCACCCATGGTAGAGAGGTCGAGTTCACCCCGAAGTTCACTCAGCATGAGATCACCACCCATACTGGACCCTTCAATCGTACCGCTGACGCCTGAAATATCCAGATCGCCTCCGGTTGTGTAGATATCCAGATTGAATTCGGAGGGGACATGGATGTGCATGTCCACATCAGCGTTGGATCGACGCTTCTGGAATTCACTGAAGACTTCGATGGAGCGAGAGGACTCGTCGAACTCAACCGATACCTGATCCGCATCGCGACCATCGATTTCAACGTTGACTTCAACTTCAGCACGGCTCCAACCGCGAATGACGATGGTACCGCCCGTTTCCAGATCCAGGACGAGTCGCCTGCCCGGAGATGCTTCAATCGTTCTGGAAATATCCTGAGCCTGCAGGGTGCCGACCCAAAAAAGCAGGGCAGCACATCCGAGAAAAGACCGCACGATTGTTTTCATGTTGATAGAAGCGGCTGACCGATTTCGGCCAAGGCGCCGCAGAATATGAGGGTACATGTGGTGTTCTGCCTCTTTGACAGGCGCCATTCCCTGTTGGTTGGCACAAAAACGAAAAAAGAGGGATACAGAATCCGGTGAGCTGGCTCACGAGTCGAGAGTACGGGCGGCGCACCAGGTCGTTGCAGTCTACCGCCTATTTCAATTCAGTCCCGCGTCACCACCTTGGGCACGAGCCAGCGCACGAAGGCCGGTGAAAGGCGCTCGAGATACGGAGCAAACCGCTCTGGCCCTCCGATGTAGGCGACGGGCTTGCGGCGCATCATGGCGCGCACCGCTTTGCGCGCATAGACATCGCCTGGCATGGCATCACGATGTTGATCGTCCATCGAGCCATACGATTGACCGCTGCCGCGCAGCGAGTGGATACTGATGTCGGTTTTGATGTAGCCCGTGCACAAGAGGGTCACACCAATTCGGGTCTGATACAATTCGGCTCGTAGGCCTTCAAAAAACCCGTGCAGCGCATGCTTCGAAGCGGCATAGGTGGCGCGCCGTGGTGTAGACAGCTTACCCATGATGCTGGACACAACGACGATTTGACCGCGGTTTCGGTCCAGAAAGTGAGGCAGGACAGCATGGGCCACTTCGGTACATCCGAAGTAGTTCACTTCCATGATGCGCCGCTCGACGTCCAGAGAGGTTTCTTCGATACTACCTCGCTGACCGATTCCTGCGTTCAGAACGATCATGTCAAGGTGTCCCCAAGCTTCCAGGATTTTGCTCATGACAATGGCATGTGATTCCTGGTCCGTGACGTCATGGACCAGGCAACGATGTTCATCGGACCGCTCACATGCGATGCGTGTTGCCTCTAGTGCATCTTCCCGACGGGCGGTCAGCATCAAAGTGGCGCCTTGCCGGGCACATTCGATGGCAAGCGCTTTGCCGATGCCGGAGGAGGCACCGGTAATCCAGATGATCTTATTCTTGAGATCCATGAGCGTGGAGCGGTGGATAATCGTTCACGCTCAAGATAGGGGACAAGACCAAGGCCCATGGCCCAACGAAGGACCTAAAAATGCGGGCCGCCCATGCGGGCGGCCCGCTGCCAACACGATCACGTGGATCGGGATGGACGCTGGCGTGGCACAGCTCAGGCCATGTGGTGGTCGAAGAGATGGAACATGAGGCAGGTATTTAGCGGAATATGGAAACCCGCGAGGCGATATTCATTTCGTTTAACAGTTGGAAAGGGCTGCTTTGGCGTGGGTTTCTTAGTGAGAAGTGCCTGAATCGTGTAAATGCGACGGCTAACGGATCCCATTTCGCATGGAAGGCCCCTACTTTTGACCCCCGGCCTTCCCATATCCTACCTGATTCCGATCATCATGTCCACATTGCGCTTCCTGCCTCTCTTTCTGGCCGCGGTCGCCGTTGGGACGTGGTCTCCTGTGGCAGCCCAGGACCTGATTGCGGACATCAACGCGATTGGCCTCAGCTCTTCCCCGGGCAGTATTACCCCCGCAGGAGAGATTGCCTATTTCGTCGCAACGGATCCAGTCACTACCGGGCGTGAAGTGTGGCGTACGGACGGTACCCAAGCCGGCACCTTTCTCGTCCACGATGTGCGGCCCGGGGCGGATGGGTCGAATCCGACCTTGCTTACCCTGGTGGGTAACCAGCTGTTCTTCGTGGCCGATGACGGCCAGCGTGGTCGCGAGCTATGGGTGACGGATGGATCGTCCGGGGGCACGCGCATGGTTCGTGATATTGCGGTCGGGGCGGCCAATTCAGACCCAACGGACCTTGTCGCGATGGGAGATACCTTGTTCTTTGTCGCGGACGACGATGTGCTGGGACCTGAGCTGTGGCGCTCGGATGGAAGTGAAGCTGGCACGGTCATGGTTCATGAGATCCGTGGTGGCAGTCTGGGCTCTTTCCCGTCCAAACTCACGGTTTTGGCAGACACGTTGTTTTTTCGAGCCAATGACGGAACGACTGGTCCAGAGTTGTGGCGAAGCAACGGGACGGCAGCGGGCACCGTACTGGTTGCCGACATTCACCCGGGTCCGCTGGGATCTGCCCCGGACCGGCTCACTGCCTGGGGAGACACCTTGTTCTTTGCGGCAGATGACGGCATTCAGGGCCAGGAGTTGTGGCGTTCCCGGGGAGATTCTGCTTCTACCTCCATGGTCATGGACATCCGGCCCGGTGATTTGGGGTCATTTCCCAGTGTTATTTCACCGGCCTCTGAAGGACTGTTCTTCAGCGCCAATGGAGATGGGACGGGAAACGAATTGTGGGTGAGCAACGGAACGACCGCGGGCACTCGTCTTGTGGTGGATCCCTGGGCCGGTGGTGCTTCAGATCCGCGCGATATCCAGGCGCTGGCGCAAGGCATTGTTTACACCGCCGACGATTCGACGTACGGGCGCGAACTCTGGAAAAGCGATGGTACGGCAGGTGGGACGTCGCTGCTCATTGACCTGCTGAGCCCACTATCGAGCAATCCGGTCGAACTCACACGGCGGGGTTCGGACATATTTTTTCAGGCTGATGACGGCGGAAGCGGTCGGGAGTTGTGGAAGACAGATGGAACGGCCGCTGGAACCAGACTCGTCACGGATATCGTCGCGGGCGACCTCGGTGCATCGCCCGACGGCTTCGCTGTTTGGGGGGACAATGTGCTTTTCCGGGCCACGCGTACAGACATAGGAAATGAATTGTGGATCAGTGACGGAACGGATGCGGGCACACGCCTCGTGTCTGATGTGCGACCTGGCACGGAAAGCGCCAACCCAGAAGGTTTTGCTCTGGCCAACGGGCTGATCTTCATGGCAATAAGCGATGGTATCCATGGCGAGGAGCTGTGGGTCACGGATGGGTCAGCGGCTGGGACGCGCCTCGTGAAGGATCTGTTATTAGGTCCCTCCAGCTCAACACCGGCCAATTTTCTTGCATTTGGTGACAAGGTGTTGTTCACGGCCTCGAACGGTGTGCTTGGTCAGGAGCTATGGATTTCGGATGGGACCGCTGACGGAACGACTCTTGTCGCCGACATCCGTCCAGGAATTGCTCCCTCTGATATCCTGTTGATGACGGCCTTGAGTAACCGCGTTCATTTTGTGGCTGATGACGGCACCCATGGACGCGAAGTTTGGGTAACCGATGGAACGATCGCAGGCACCCGGATGGTGGCAGACATTCGCCCCGGTCCGCTGGCGGGCTCGGCGCCAGAGGGGCTTGTTGCGATGAGGGACACGCTCTATTTCGCGGCCGAAGAAGCGGCAAGCGCTAAAGAGATCTGGCGCACCGACGGAACGGAAGCCGGCACGGAACAGGTTGCCGACATCCGTCCGGGGCAGCTCTCATCCGATCCTGCTTGGTTGGCAACGGATGGCAATCGGTTGTTCTTCGGTGCCAATAATGGGACGGATGGATACGAGCTGCATGTCTCGGACGGAACGGCTGCCGGGACCCGGGTCGTGGCAGATCTGGCCGCGGGCCGCCGCAGTACCACTCTAAGTTGGGTCACCACCGTTGACTCCACCGTCTATTTTCAGGCTCGTCTGGGCGGCGGCCCGCAACTCTGGCGAAGCGATGGCACCGAAGCAGGAACGGTGCAGCTTTCCGAAATCTCGCAGGATCCGGGGTATTCGGCCTCGCCTTGGATCACGGCCGGGCCGGACCGACTGTATTTTGTAGCTGATGATCTGGGTGATCGCGAACTGTGGACCAGCGACGGCACATCGGGCGGGACATATCGCGTGAAGGACATCCACACGAGTGGATCCGCTGATCCTGAGGACCTGGTTGTCGCTGCAGGTCGTCTGTTCTTTACGGCCGAGGATGGACTTCACGGACGCGAGCTATGGACCAGTGACGGAACGGATCTTGGGACGTTTCTGGTCAGCGATCTGCTCCCTGGTCCGTTGTCATCGGGTGCGGCCCTTCTCGGGGCAGATGGCAATCGGCTGCTTATCCGAGGGTCGAATGGAACGACAGGGAATGAGCTGTGGGTCGTGGACGCCTTGGCCGTGCCGACGGAGACGCTGGAATTGCCCGGTGAAATAGCGGCATTGTCTCCTCCATGGCCAAATCCTTTCACCTCGACTGCGCGCATGGAGCTTACGCTACCTCAATCTGAGAACGTGCGGATCGAGGTCTTTGACTTACTTGGGCGGCGCGTGGACCTCATCGCGAACGGATGGATGCCGGCAGGAAAGTCCCAGTCAATAGAATTGGACGGTACTCTCTGGGCTTCAGGAGTGTATTTTGTCCGGGTATCCGCAGCGGATACCTACGTCTCTCGTTCCATCATAAAGTCCCGTTGAACCTGTATGGGTCGCATTGTCCGTACCGGAGATACCCCGGCCAAGACGCGTAACATGCACCGACGCTCGTGCGCGGAAGTCATTCGGTTGCTTGCCGAGCGTCACACCATCGACGATGAATGGGCCGACATGGTGGCTTTTTTGGTCTTCAGTCTTCGGGGCATTGGAGAGACCATCGAGCAGAGTGCCGGCGCCTGGGACGATCGGAACTACTGGAAAAAAGCAGAGGCCTTGCGTCACAAATGGCGCTGGACTGATGCCAAGTCAGAGGAAATTGCCCGTATGGTAGTCGCCGAAGACTGGCATCTGGTGGCGAATGAATTGATTGCGTTGATTCCCCATTTCTCAGATATTACCATAACAGCCATCACCCGGGGGCCGGACTGGTGGGTTGGGGCGCGCAGGGCGCTGGTCAAGGAATATTCCAACCCCGGGTAATTCACTTATCCCCGGAGGAATGCCCCGTGATAAAGGACCATACACAGCTGCAAGCCGGGGCCTTGCTGGTGGCTCCTCCCATGCAATGGGATCCCAACTTCCGGCGTGCGGTGGTTTTGCTCTGTGAGCACACGGATTCGGGTAGCTTTGGACTCATCCTCAATCGATCGCTGACCATTGTCATGGAGCAGGTGTTCGAGGATATGAGTGGATTGGAAGAGGAAATAAGTTGGGGAGGTCCGGTTCAGCCGGAAACCTTGCACTTTCTGCACCGCCTTCCCGAATTGATTCCCGGAGGGATTGAAATTCGACCGGGTATTTACTGGGGTGGTGATTTCGACGTCGTCAAGCAGTCCATCCACGATGAAAAATTGGACTTGGACGATATTCGCTTCTTCCTGGGATATTCGGGATGGTCTCCAGGTCAGCTTGCCGATGAGGTAGAACACGGAGGGTGGATTCTGACCGAGTCCGACACGGACACCGTTTTTGACACCGCCGAGTCCGCGGTTTGGGGGCAAGCGCTTCGATCCATGGGCGGTAGTTTTGCCATCCTCGCGAACTTTCCGGATCACCCAAGTCTCAACTGAGGCTCGGATGGCTCTGATCGACTGGACCTGTGGCGCTTCAGGATGTCAGTCCTTGGTGTGGATCAGCCGCATGAATTCGGCCCGCGTGTGTGTGTTCTCCAGAAATGGCCCTGACATGGAGCTGGTCGTGGTCACTGAACGCTGCTTCTGAACGCCCCGCATGACCATGCACAGGTGGGTCGCTTCAATCACGACGGCTACGCCCTGTGGTTTGAGCGCGTCTTCAATGGCCGTTCGAATCTGAAGGGTCAATCGCTCCTGAACCTGCAGCCGCCGGGCAAATACGTCTACGACGCGAGGAATCTTTGATAGCCCAACGATATGGCCATCCGGGATGTAAGCCACATGTGCCTTTCCAAAGAAGGGCACCATGTGATGTTCGCACATGCTGTAGAGCTCGATGTCCTTTACCAGGATCATTTCATCATAGGACTCTTCGAAAACGGCACTCTTCAGGATCTGTGCAGCATCCTGCTGATAGCCCTGCGTCAGGAACAGCTGTGCCTTGGCTACTCGTTCGGGTGTTTTGAGCAAACCCTCCCGGTGGGGGTTCTCTCCGATAGCAGCAAGCGTAGCGGCCACGCTCTCCGAGATGCGCCGGACGGATTCCGGATCGTACTCGTTGGTTTCGGAAAAGCGTTGGTTGTCATCCATTGAATTGTCCGTTTGGGACCGATGAGAGGTGGAGTGGGTCAGTCGCCCCGGTATTCTGCCACATTACGCTCCGTCTCCCACAAGCGTACAGAAACAAGTCGGGCACCGGTGATTCGAGGTGCCAGTTGATTCCAGAAAGCGACGACCAGGTTTTCAGCCGAAGGAATAATGCCCTCGAGAAAGTCCACATCCAAGTTCAGGTTCCGATGATCACAGGGTTCGATAACGGCTTCTTCCATGATGCGCTTCAGTCGTCCCAGGTCCATCACGTACCCGGTGTCGGGATCCGGTTCACCAGCTACGGTGACTTCAATATTGTAATTATGTCCATGCCAGTTCGGATAGTTGCATTTTCCGAACGTTTCTGCATTCCAGGCATCGCTCTGATTCGGATTGTGCATCCGGTGGGCAGCGTTGAAATGCGCTTTGCGCGTTATGTAGACCGTGGTCATGGTATTAGGCGTCGGTTGACGGGATGAACCGGATAGTCGATAGAGTCGTTCCGGTTTCATGGCTCCTTGGGTGCCCCTGAAGGAACAGGCGTTTCATGACCTGGTGCCCGATGCGGAAAAGAATCATAGGCTTCGCCTCATGGAGGCTCACCTCTTGGCCACGCTGCAGGTATCTGGCACCTATATTCTTCTAGTCGGTGTGGCTCAGGTGCGCACTCAGCGTGTTTCCATCCCTCATACACATCGTCGTATTTGCCGTAACTCGTCAGCGTGCGATAATCATGGCCGACAAGACCCTGTTCCAGAAGATTGCCGACGGAGAGATCCCGTCGGATATGGTGTACGAGGATGAACTGTGTATCGCGTTCCGGGACATTCAGCCCCAGGCGCCGGTGCATATCCTGATTGTGCCGCGAAAGCCGATTCCCTCGCTGGATGATTTGACCAAAGAGGACCAAGAGCTGGTCGGGCACCTGTTCTTGTGCGCGAAAAAGATTGCAGCCAACGAAGGACTGCATCGCGGATACCGTACGGTATTCAATTGCGGCGAAGAAGGCCTTCAAACCGTTCCCCACCTGCATCTTCACCTGCTTGGAGGACGTGTCCTTCGATGGCCTCCGGGGTGATTGGTTGATGGCTGGCGATCAGGAATTCCCCCTTTCCCGTGCCTCCGCGCGCTGCATCCGAACGGTTATAACGATCGCCGTCGTATGCGGTGTTTGGTTTGTAAGTAGTGTGGAATCCACCGCACAGATTGCTCCCAGTCCGTTGGTTATGGAGTCGGGATTTGAGCGTGACGTAAACCGCTATCGGTGGACAGCTGGCGTGACGTCTTCGATCCGCTCCGGGTCCTGGGACATCAGCCTCACCAATCGTTTCCGATCGGATGCCTTTCTGCTCTTTGATGACCGTCTCAGTTTTCGGGATGAAAACAGGACACGTTTCGAAGCGATGTCCAGAGGCGCCGACGGGAGAGGAGGACTGATTTTTTTTGGAGGGGCTGACTGGTATAGCTTGAGTCGTGTTTTCCGACAGGATGTATGGGGCGGATACCGATTCTGGGCCAACGATCGGCTGTGGCTGGAGCCCGCCCTTGGATTCGCAACCGACGCCCGTCCCGGATTCTCGGGAGATGCATCGATCGTACCCGTGCGCACAGATGCAGGTTGGGCGGCCGGATTCCGCTTTGGCCTTCCAACGACAGATCTCGGAGGATATGTTACCCAGATTCAAGGTGTTGCCCAGGTACAACGCACGTCCCCCAGGACGGGAAGTGTCTTGCGATCCCTTCTGGACAGTCAACGCATTTTTGGAGAAACGCGCTTCAGGACGCGCATTGCGGGTTCGAGCGTGCGACGAGACGCGTACCAAGCGGCATCCTTCCTGAATCGGGACGATGCCGTGGGACGCCAGGCGGAAACGGTTGAGTCCACCCGTAGTGATACGGTCATGGTCGGCGTGGACATCGAAAGCCGTCTCGCGGCCCCATTGTGGCTGACCGCCTCCCTGGACGTGGGGACCAATTCCCGACAAGTGGAGACCCTGCGTGCGCCTACGGACGCGCTCTTTTTCGATTCGAGATTCAACCGCCGGACGGTCGAAGCACGCTTGGCCACACGATATGAAAGTGCACGTACGCGGGCGCGCATCGCAGTTTCTGCAGGGGCTGAAGTGGAACGCCGTCAGCTCACCAATGCAGAAGAGCTTCCACCGGCTCAGGCGGCTCAGAAACTGAACTTGCTCAGGCAAGCAGACAATGAACGCGGGTTTTTGGGAGTTCAGTCCTCGTTTCTGAGTAGCATCACGCCATGGTGGGATATACAGTTCGATGGCTCGGCAAACATTCTTCGACACGACACGCCAGCCGTGAATCCGGATGATCGGGACGAGCTGCTCTACAATGCCCTGCTTGGAACGCGCTTCCGTCTGAGAGACAATCTGGACCTCATGGTCCAGGTTTCCGGCTCGTGGTTCCATACCGTCTACATAAAGGCCATTCGTTCCGCAGAGAACTCCGTTCAGCGCTCCATTCGCTATCGTCCCTCAATCAATTGGCGTCCGGGACGTGACACCCGTATCCGTTTATCGAGTGAGGTACGAGCTACCTACACGGTTGATGATTTTGTATTGGCCGGCCGAAGACCAACTGATCAGTCAGCCCGTGAATTGCGTTACGAAATTGATGCCGAACACGAGGTCGCCGATGCTGTGCGCATCCTGGTTACAGCCTCCTTGTCAGACCTGCAACTGGGCCGATTCCTGGACAATGTGTTTGCCGAGATACCCTTTGACACGTTGCGGACGGTGAGTGCTTGGGGCAGGATCCAGACGGGACGGACTGTTCAGGCAGAACTGGGAATGCGCGTCTTCATCCGAACGGATTTTGATCGGGTAGCAAGTGTCCGCTACACTATTCCCGATACGGATGAAGAGGCGGTCATCTCCCGTATGGGTCGTAAACGCATTGATCAGATCGGACCGACCATGGCCATCGTCTGGCCCATGCGTCGCAACGCGTATCTTCGAGTCGATGGCTGGGCTACGTTTCAGCAGATCGCTCACCGCCTGTACGGAGACCTTCCGGAGGGACGGGAGCAGGTCATCCGGAATGCAGCCAGGCGTGGAAGGCGTACCATGATTCCCAATCTGGCACTTACCATGCGTTGGCAATGGTAAAGCCAAACACGCATCTAACCCCCTGAGACCCATGCTAAAGATTGGATTGACCGGAGGCATTGGAAGTGGCAAATCCACGGTCCGGGATATGCTGCAGGATAAGGGCGCAGTGGTATTCGACGCGGATGCGGTCGCCAAACACCTCATGGAGGAAGATGAATCGGTGCGCGAAGGGTTGATGGATGTACTGGGGCCGCAGACCTGGAACGCCGATGGCCGATTGAACCGATCGTGGATTGCTCGACAGATCTTTGCCGACGACAATGTGCGAAAGGCCGTCAATGCCGTTGTTCATCCTGCGGTTTACGAAGCATTCGATCTGACTGCATCCCGAGCGGAGGCAAGCGGAGCTCCTGCAATCGTGCGCGAAGCTGCGCTGCTACCGCCCGCTTCAATCCGAGAAAAGCTGGACAGTGTTGTTGCGATTTCAGCGTCAAAGGCGGTTCGCTTGCAGCGCGTGCTGGACCGAGGAGGGCTGACGGTATCGGAGATCGAAGGTCGGATGGGCGCTCAACCTGATAATGAACAGTACGTGGCCTTTGCGGACGAAATAATCCTCAACAATGGATCGCTCTCAGATCTTCAAAAGGAAGTAGATCGGATCTGGAAAGGCTGGTTCGCGTCTTAGCACCTTAAAGACCATTCTCTTTCATTGTCCTGTATAAAGGCGACCGTATGCCAGCCAACATGATAGACGTCGGACCCAACGTACCGCGGCGTCGCAACGCGTTTCTTCGCGGGTTGGGATCCATCGTATTGAAGCTGGCAGGGTGGAAGGTGACAGGTAAAGTCGCCGACGAGCCCCGGTTCGTCTTGACAGGAGGTCCCCATACATCCAACTGGGACTTCATCTTCGCCCTGATGACATTGTGGAAGTTGGAGCTTGACGTGCACTGGATTGGCAAGCACACCATTTTCAGATGGCCATTCCGGAGTCTATTTACCTATTTCGGAGGTATCCCTGTCGACCGAAGAAAACCGGGCACGCTGTTCAGGGATGTCTTGCAAGGCTTTTCTGGAAATCGTCCATTCATTTTTGCGCTTTCTCCCGAAGGGACCCGGTCCAAGGTGGAGCGCTTCAAACCTGGCTTCCATCGGATCGCACGAAAGGCCGACGTTCCGATTCTTCCGGTTGGAGTGGACTTCGGGGAGAAAGAAATCCATTTCGGGGAATTGATTCACCCTGAAGACGATTTTCAGGCCGATGCGGCGCGATTACGCGCCTATTGGGAAAACTTTCGTCCGAAATATCCGGACCAGTTCTGACCGAGGAGGCGACGCAAGAAGAGGCGAGGAAGCTCGAGCACGTTGGCGATGGGTCTCCACGCCTGATTGAATGCGTTTGGGGCTTTAATTATTGCGCCAGATCGTCGATACGAAAGGTGAATATCCACCTGTCGGCCCCACCATTCCCTGCATCCTCATGAGGAAGCTGCTTTCGCTTTACGGAAAGACGGTCACCTTGATCGTGTTCGTCTTCTTCATTTCGTTTACCGTTCTATCGTTGGCCTTTCTATCCATTTCGGCCATGGGAGAACGGGATCAGGTGCGAAATCTGGAGAAGATCATCCTGAGCGCGAATTCCGGGGTTCGAGATTTCATGATTTCTCGGGACCCTCAGGATGCAAAGGACACAGAGTTGTTGCTTCAGAAGGCCGACCTGATTGTGCGTGAAGGCATTCGTGAGCAGAACTTTCAGCAACTACGCAATGAAGTTCTACTCTACCTGCACTCAATCAACAATTTGATTGAAGTATACCAGGCCCGGGGATTCTTTGAAGAGGATGGTGTGGAAGGGCAGATCCGAGATCGGTTGAATCGTTTGGAGTGAGATCTGAAGATGGCAGGTGCCATTGAGGCACACGCTGCGTTGTTGCTGGCTCGACGCGCAGAGAAAAATTATCTCCTGCGCGAAGGCTCCCGGTACGTGGACCAGGTACACAACCGAGTCGATGAACGGCACCATGTGGGTCGAGAGTGAATTGGGACGGGGATCCACCTTCTGTTTCTCGACGGTACATGCCGTGAGCAATGGCTCCATCAAGCGCGAATCAATCGTAATCCCGGGCGAGCAGCGCGTTCTATTCCTTTCAAAGCACCCGCTCATCGCAAAGGCGCTTGCCACTAATCTGGCGACGTTCGGACTGGAAATGGATCAAGCATATTCAGAAGAGGAAGCTTCGGATCTGCTGAGTCGACAGGAATACTTCGCAGTTTTCATCAACGAATGTGTCTCCGGATTCGACGGTGTCGCTGGAACTGCTGTGGCTCGCATGCTAAAGAGCAGGGCTCCTGAAACGCCGTTTGCCCTTATTCGGCATATTCACCAGCAGATGGGTGACAACAGTACAGAGTGCCTGATCAAGCCACTTCGCCACGGTGCAGTGCTGGAATTCCTGCGGCGTCAGACCGGTTCTGCTGAGGGAGCTGACAACATCATTCCTCTTAAGGGATCGGGCAGCAACGGCAGGCTGAAAAAAATAGCCATGGCCGATCGGGCTCCGCCAGCTTCCCATGCGCTGCAGGTCCTGCTCGTTGAGGACAACCCCGTCAACCAGAAAGTGGGTGTCCGCATGCTTGAACGACTTGGCTGTCAGGTAGATGTCGTGGATCGCGGTGAGAAGGCAGTCAAAGCTGTCCTTACCGAGAAGTACTCCCACGTCTTCATGGACCTGTCCATGCCGGGAATGGATGGCCTCGAGGCAACGGAAGAGATTCGCAAACTTCCGGAACGCGTACGCCAGCCTATTATCATAGCGCTGACGGCCAACGCGACCACCGCAGATCGCGCAAAGTGTCTGGAGGCGGGAATGGATGACTATGCGTCAAAGCCCGTCGATCCCACTACGCTGCGTTTGCTCCTGGAACGTCACTCAGTTCCAGTAGCAATCAAGGTCGGCGATGGCGCGATAAATCCATCTTTGCCACCGTCAATTTCGACGGACTCTTAGAGTCGATCAGGAAGCGGAGCTTTCCTTGTTTCCGACAGACGACAGCGCGCTCTTTTCAATGCGCAGCTTCGTGTTATTGTCTACCTGAACCAGAACAGACGTTTCGTCTACCTGCGTTACCGTGCCGTGAATACCACCAATCGTGATGATACGGTCGTTCTTTTTCACAGCCTCGATCATCGATTTGCGTGAATCTTCCTTCTTCTTCTGAGGGCGGATGATGAAGAAGTAGAAGACGATGAAGATGAGGATCAGCGGAAGGAACATGGCCAGTGGATTGGCCTGTTCGCCACCAGCGGGCGCACCGAGAAGGAGAGGAAGAAAAGTCGACATGATCGGGGGTAGCAGTTTTTAGGAGCGACCAATATAGGGGGCAAGCTCCAGACGAGCAGGTCCATAAAAAAAGGGCAAGCGACCCATATCGCGGCGCTACAACCTCTTACCGCTGCTGCCTTCCGGCCCTGACGGAGTTCAGAGGGAGCTGCCCGTATAGAACTTGCCCTTTGGTGGCCCCCCAACAGCGCGCTGGATACTTGGTTCCACGCGAGTTGGGAAGAGAGGGGTGAAGGGGTTTACTTCATGGAATATCCCAGCGGCAGATGATTTTGTCGGTTTGCACCATCGTCTGACCGGATGCCGACTACACCAAACCGGCTGGGTCCACGTCAATGGTCATGCGGGTGGATTGCGGCAATGATCCGAGCGCATTTTCAGCCTTGCCCAGTCCTTCCCGGATTCGACTGGCAGGGACGCCCTGGGGAATCTTGAGCAGAACCTGATGCCGGTACCGGTTCTTGAGCCGATGGATGAACGCCGGCGACGGGCCAAGGCGGTCCACATCGGTAAGATGGTTGTCTATCAACCGACGGAATTTCTCGGCAGTGGTCCGGGTAGCCTGGTCGTCCGGTCCGGAGAACAGTATGGAGACCAGGCGGCCAGTTGGCGGATAATTGAGAATGGCTCTCGTAGCCAAGGCATAATGCGCAAAGCCGGCGTAGTCATGCTTGAGCGCGAACTGGATGATAGGATGACCCGGATCCAGACATTGCAAGATGACTTCCCCTTCCAGATCCGCACGTCCGGCACGTCCGGCCACCTGTGTAAGCAATTGGAAAGCCCGCTCTTCTGCTCGGATATCGGGTAATTGAAGGCCAGCTTCCGCTCGAATGATGCCTACCAAGGTCACTTTTTCGAAATCAAGTCCCTTGGCCACCATCTGGGTGCCAAGCAAGACGTCGGCATCCCCATTTCCGAATTGCTCGAGGATGTCGTGGTGACTGCCCTTCTTCGCTGTCGTATCCAGGTCCATGCGAAGCACGCGGACATCGGGAAGACGTGCGGTGAGTTCGGCCTCGAGTCTCTGCGTGCCGGACCCCTGGAAAGCGAGCTCTTTTCCGTCGCATGTTGGACAAACGCGAGGCGGCGGTTGGGTGATGCCGCAGTAGTGACAGCGAAGGTGATGGAGGGGCTTATGGTAAACCATGCTCACGGAGCAGTCCGGACACTCCGGCACCCACCCGCAATCGACACACTCCATGACCGGTGCAAATCCTCGCCGATTCAGAAGGAGAATCGTCTGTTCACCCTTACCAGCCCGGTCGGCAATACCATCCAGCAATGGTTGGGACAGGGCGTCGTTCGAAAGGCGCAACGCAGGCTCGTTTCGAAGGTCTACGATCCGGATGTGCGGCAACCTGGCCGGTTTTCCAGCCACAGGGACGCGTTCCGGCATTTCAAGAAGCGTGTATTTGCCCTCCCGTGCGTTCGAGAGCGATTCCAGGCTGGGAGTGGCGGAGCCCAGGATACAGGCCGCGTTGTTCTTAGCAGCACGCATGACGGCGACATCGCGCGCGTGGTAGCGGGGAGCAGGGTCAAATTGTTTGTAAGAGGACTCGTGCTCTTCGTCCACAATGATCAATGCAGGGTTTGCCAGCGGTGCCAAGATGGCCGAACGGGGCCCGATTACAATGGGGTATCGGCCTTCACCAATGCCTCGCCATGCATCATAGCGCTCGCCGTCCCCCATGCGGGAATGGAGTACAGCTACTTCGTCGCCGAACCGTGCCCGAAAACGGCGGACGGTCTGAGGCGTGAGAGAGATTTCAGGAACGAGGACAATAGCCGTTTGCCCACGGCGCCTCACTTCTTCCAGAACCCGTAAATAGACTTCTGTCTTGCCGGAACCGGTCACCCCGTGCAGCAGAAAGGTTTCGAATCGATTGTCTTCGATGGATCCTTGTATGGCCGCCACAGCTTGTTCCTGTCCTGCATGCAGTGTGGGGCGATCCGATGCTTCGACGGCGCGTCGTTCCTCAAGGAAACGATCTCGTTCCTCCTGCTCCACAAATAAAAACCCCATTTCGGCCAGCCGCTTGATGGTGGCTGCGGTGCCGCCACATTCTGCCAACACGCGCCGCTGCGGCACGGGTGTTTCCTCAGCCATATGCCAGATGCGCAGCTGTTCAATGATGGCACGCTGGCGTTCTCCGCGCGGCAGCACCTCGGGACCTTCTTCGTTGAAGTCGATCATGGCGACGGTCTGAACCCGCGTCCGAGATGAGGCGGAGGCGCTGCCGGGAGGCAGCGCCGCACGCAGCGCCTCGCCCCAGGCGCACATGTAGTAGGTCGCAACCCAGCGGGTCAGTTCAAGCAGTTCCTGCGAAAGTGGAGGCAGTTGGACGTCGACATCTATGAGATCTCTGGCCTTGAATTTGGCCAGATCCGCTTCGCTCCCTTCCTCGATGACTACACCCGCGAGCTTCCGCTTCCCGAAAGGCACAATCACGCGTCTACCCGGCCTAACCCACGTCTGGAACGAATCCGGGACGCGGTAGGAATACAACCGGTCGATCGGTACGGGTAAGGCGACGCGGGCGATTTGCACGGGAGCTCGGGTGCGGGTCTGCTGGGTGGAAGAGGCGGTCATCGGATGGGTTGCAAGATACGGGTGGACGGTGTCACGGATCCGTCACAGGGCCCCTTCATTCCATCGGTCACTCGGGTGAACCGCTCGAGGACCCGCGGCGTTCACCAACCCGATCCATCCAAGACCTGAAATGATCCTCCGCCGAACCTCGTTTCCATTTCTCATCCTGTCCATTGTGTTGACCGGATGCCTTCCCTCCTCGTGCAACCGGGTTGAACCGCGGGATATTTCCTCGGCTGATTCCACGTCGCGTGCCATGGCAGCCTCCATGCCCGTTGACACCCTCGAAATCCGCTTCGCGCGGGAGTACGATCGCAACGATTTCCGTAGTCCCCGGACCATCATGATGGATGAAGCCGGTCGGTTATTCGTTTCGGACACGCAAACACACACCATTCATCGCATTTCGACAGACGGTGATATCGATGCCTCGGTAAAGCTCGCAGAGTCCATTCCATATCTCGCAGGTCAGCGTGGTGATACGACCTGGGTATTTGCTCCTCTTGAAGGCCGTGTCTACACCTTGGTTGACCTGGTCCAGAGGGACTCAGTGGATCTGGATCTCGGCGCGGGAGATGAACGCTCCATGCGCTGGGTTCTGAAAACGGATTCAGGTTTTGTATCCAAGGTGCTTGACGACTCCGATGGCAATCGTATTGCGTTCCATAACGGGGCTGGCGCCATCGAGCACCGGGTAGAATTGTCTGCTGCCTCCTGGCGATATGCGGGATTTCTCCGCGAGCGCGGCGATCACGTCCTTTCCCTTTCTGGTTTCTTACCCTATGTATTTCCGATCTCGGAGAAGAAGGTGGATTCCCTTCGATTGACCGGATTTGATTCGCCCATGCTTGCGCGCACACTGCAATTTGAGCGCGGGACCACCGATCAGCCGCCGCTTCTTTCCGGGTCGGCAGCCGTCGCTGGTGACTGGTTGTTCGTCCTCAATATGCGACCTGGTTGGCTGCACATTGACGTCTTCAATCGGAACGGAGAGCTCGCCTACGTTTTGACCGAGCCGGATCCCGCGTTCAACAAGGAGTACTATCCTACCGACATTTCTGCACGTGCGTTGACGGATGGAAGTTTCGAGATTGCAGTGACCATCACCGAACCGGCACCGGGTGTGCAGTCATATAGCTGGAAGATGCCGCGGCAATAGCCCCTATATTTCCGGTATGTCTGTGGACTTCCTCACACAACCGGTCCAGTTCCTGAAAGGAGTAGGCCCGAATCGCGCCCAAGTACTGGCCGAATCGGGTGTCCGAACCATCGGGGACTTGCTCGCCATGGTGCCAAGGCGGTATCTGGACCGCTCTACCGTTAGCCGGATCCAGGATCTGCGTCCCGGCTCAGATCCGGTAACGGTCATTGCCACCGTTGTGGCTACAGGCACTATTCCGGGGCGACGCGGCCGGAAGCGATTCGAAGTTGTTCTGGAAGACGAACCGGGCCGCCGCATGAAGGCCGTCTGGTTTCAGGGAGTAGCCTGGATCACGCGCGTCATTGAAAAGGGACATCAGCTGGCGTTGCACGGCAAGCCATCCCGCTACGGCGGCATGATGTCGTTTTCCCACCCTGACTTCGACCGGGTGGATGAACAGGGACCGTCACTCGAGACAGGTCGCATCATCGCGCTCTATCCTGGCTCGACAAATCTTCAGAAAGCGGGCCTTACGAGTAGGACGTTCCGGAAGATCATCTACGAGCTTTTTCGCGAGCACGGCGAGCATCTTGGTGAGAATCTACCCGATCATTTGATCCAACGGTATGGCTTGCTGGAAGGCCGGGTCGCTCGGCGCGCCATTCACTTTCCCCGGAGTCAGGATGAACTGAAGCGCGCGATCTACCGACTGAAATTCGAGGAGCTGTTCTTTTTCCAGCTCATGCTGGCTACGACTCAGATCAAAAGGGAGCAGGTACCCGGGCAGGTGGTGGCAGAGGGAGGCGAGCTAGTACGGCGGCTTCGCGAGGAGATCCTGTCGTTTACGCTGACGTCGGCCCAGGAAAATGCTTTGGCTGATATAGGGAAGGATCTTGGCAGTGGCCGGCAGATGAACCGGCTGCTTCAGGGTGATGTGGGCAGTGGGAAGACCGTCGTTGCAGCCCTTGCCGCGGTCAGCGTGATCGATGCCGGTTTCCAAGCCACGGTGATGGCTCCCACGGAAATCCTCTGTGAACAACACTATCGGTCTCTGGGACGCTTACTCGCGCCGCTCGGCCTGCGGGTCGGGCTGCTTACGGGATCGACGTCAACGGCCGAGCGGCGCGAATTGCTGGCCGCCGTTGCGGACGGCTCCTGCCATCTTCTGGTCGGGACACACGCCGTTATCCAGGAGGGCGTGGACTTTCATCGATTGGCGTTGGCCGTCGTAGACGAGCAGCATCGGTTTGGTGTGATGCAGCGAGCCACGCTTTTTGACAAAGGTGACCGTCCCCATATGCTGCTGATGACGGCTACACCCATTCCGCGCTCCCTGGCTTTGACGCTGTACGGAGATCTGCACGTGAGTATCATGCGCGAGCGTCCGCCCGGGCGACAGCCAGTAACCACGCGTATGGTGCGTGAGAAGGAGCGGGAGCGTGTCTACCAGATGATGGGCGAGGAAATCGCGCGAGGCAATCAATGCTACGTCGTATTCCCACTGGTGGAGGAGAGCGAAAAGCTGGATTTACGGGATGCGGTCAGTGGTCATGAAAGCCTTTCGGCAGAATTCCCGAACGTGCAGGTAGAACTGATCCATGGTCGCATGAAAGCGGCTGAGAAAGAGGAGGCGATGGCGCGCTTCGTTTCCGGTGAATCAGCCATCCTGGTGTCCACGACGGTTATCGAAGTCGGCGTCGACGTACCCGCTGCCACCTTCATGCTGATTGAGCACGCCGAGCGATTTGGGCTCAGTCAGCTTCATCAGTTGCGAGGTCGCATCGGCAGGGGAGAACATGCAAGCACCTGCATCCTGATGGCAGAGTACCGTCAATCGGAAGAATCACGCCGCCGTCTTCAGGCCATGGAAGAGACCGAGGATGGATTCACAATCAGCGAGATCGATATGGAGTTGCGCGGCGCCGGTGATTTCTTCGGGACGCAGCAGAGCGGGTTGCCGGCATTCCGTATTGCCGACCTCATGACCGATCAATCCATTCTCGATGAGGCGCGCGACGCCGCATTTGCATTGGTTAGAGAGGACGCTGCGTTGACCCGTACCGACCATCGAGCCATGAAAGTCTGGTTTGACACCTTTGTCAAATCCCGTGGCGTACGCCTTTCCCGAATCGGATAAGCATTCCAGACGCTGCGTCACCGAGTCACGGTTCGCTTCCAGAACACCCCCTCAGGTCCTCCCTCAATGACGGTGAACGGAATGCGCGTCAGCATTTTTCCTTCTTCGGTTTTCACCAGAACGCGCCAGCGTCCTTCGCTCATGTTGCGCTTGTAGGTTGTACCGCGATAGCCGTCTTCCCGACCTCCGCTCATGCGATACTCGATACGGTCCGTTGTCATCCACTGCTCCGTTGCCATATCAAGACGCTGCCATTCATGGACGACCTGTTTGGACAATCGGGTGGGCGCAAATACGGCTGTGAAACAATAGACCCGTTGCCCGGGCATCCAGTACACGGTCCGTGCATAGTCTGGAGCAAAGAGACCGCGCTGATGCGTGTCCCAGGACAGCACAAACTCATCACCTTCCCGCGTAAGGTCGTTGTAAATACCCCCTTGCGGTACTGAAAGTGGAACGGGGGGGATCCAGTTCTGACGATAGCCGATATCCAGCAACACGAAGAGCAACGGGACGACCCACACGCCAGCTGGTCCCCAGCGGGAGGAGCCAACCCGGCCAGCTTTTTTTCCGTACCAGAACACGACGACCGAGAGCGTCAAACTGCCAAGAAGGGCGGCGCGAAACATGCGCAGGGACATTTCTCCTGTCATCACCGGCAATAGCCACGCCAACATGGTGGATGAGCACAAGAAGAGCAGGGCCAGCTGTGCCGGAAAGGAAGACAGCTTGCGCGTCAGGAATTCGTTCATCACGGCTCCGACCACCAGGACCAGCCAAAACGCCAGGTGGGTCGACCAGGTAATGCTACGAGCATAAAAGATGACGAAAGCAGAGAGCAGGGCGCCTAACAAAAACTGTAGTGCGGCCCTTAGGACCGCCTGTGGGTCCTCGACGCGTGCGATACTCAGACTGCCTCTGTGAGCTCGGATATCCAGCACGATCACGGCTGTCAATCCTGTCAGGTACCCCAACAAGATGAGGTTATCGAAGAGATTATCGATGGTGCGCAGGGTCAGGGCATCCCAAGTCATTCCCGCAGCAAAGAAAGTCAGGCCCAGTGCGCGTTCGTGGGACGCGTAAAAATCCTTGATAGTCTGCAGGAGGGAGGCCAGGGGCGCAGACATGGATGCGAAAAGGGGTCAGGCTTTGGGTCGGCGCCAGATGGGTACCGAAGAACAGGGCTCGCCGTACATGACTTTTCGAGACACTTTTTGAAGCGCCGCAGTAGCCTTGATGTAGGCCGATGGCGTGACCTTTTCAGAGCCACACCCTTTGAGCACAACGATCCGATCCTCGAACTCGGACCAGTCGGCAGATTCAATGCGATCCAGCAAAAGACGCTCGGACACCGTCTCAGCGGTCGAGGAGGTCACCGATGCAGCAATGCCATCCAAATAGGAAGCGACCAGCATGAACGCCCAGGTGGGGACGATGGCGTCTGTAGAGCAAAACACTCCTACGTGATGGCCTTCGAATTGACGCCAGTCCATCTCTTTGAGCCGGGAGCGGAAGTCTTTTTCACGCAGCACAAAGCCCCCCATCATGTAGTCTGCCAGATCGATGGCGGACACCTTCGCCTCTGGAAGGAAGCTCTCCAGGTCAACGACCTGGATGCCGCTCTCGGTCACTTTATTCTGAATGACGTCCATAGGTCCGTCTGGAATGAGTTGGGGCTCGAATGGCTAGGAGCCGTAGAACGAATGATCAGGTCCCCGGTTCGGACCGGATTCCCAGCAACATGAACCCTCAACTGAAACGCATTTCGATCTTGGGAACCGTAATGCCAGCGTAATTGCAGCGATGGCATGCCGCCATTTCTCCATTGGCTGTTCTCTCACCGCCTTCCAGTTCCATTCTGGCATACTGAAACCATGACCGCATTCATTCGCACACTACTGCTTCCTTTTCTCACCGTTCTGATTCTTTCAGGCTGCGAGGTGAGTAACTCGGTCGAATCGCTTGAAGACGAAGATCGGGTGGTTGGTGGCGTTAACCTGACTGAGATCTTTGCCGAACCCACCCAAGCGGAAATCCAGTCCGTCCTGGCAGACTGGGCTTCGCGAAATCCGGTGGCTGCCGACGTGAATATCGTCGTTCAGGAATCCGTAACGCTGGCCAATCAGACGTCGGCAACGCTGAGCATTGTTTCACACAACGTCGATGGCGTCACACATTATGGCGCGATCATCCAGTCTGACGGCCTCGTGAATGGGTCTGCTCCTGTGCTTGTCTACGCCCACGGCGGTGACCAAGGGGTGAGTGTAGACGGCGAGGCGCTCCTGCTTCTCAGTCTTTTCCCCGACCTTGCTCCCAATTTCGTGCATGTTGTTCCCTCCTTCCGGGATGAGCCGCTTTCTTACGGCGGTCAGACGTGGCAATCAGATGGTCCTGCGAGTCCGTGGGACCGGGACGTGGATGATGCATTTGCTTTGATCGATGTTGCCACCACGGTTGCTCCTGCGACAGATCCTTCCCGCGTCGCCGTGTTGGGAATGAGTCGGGGCGCTGGTGTCGGGATGCTCATGTCCGCTCGAAGCGAGTCCGTCCAGCACGTCCTCGGCTTCTTTGGACCAACCGATTTCTTCGGACCGTTCGTTCAAGAAGTAGTGACCGAAATACTTGAAGGCTCTCCGCGCGTATTGCCAGGATTGGACTACTTGTCCGAGACCTATCTCTTACCCTATCAGGCAGGTGATGTATCGCTTGAAACCATGCGTATCGAACTGACCAAACGCTCGGCTGTCCTTTTTGTCGATCGGATAGCCAACCTGCAGATCCACCACGGTACGGCTGATACGATTGTACCGGTCTCCCAGGCGCAGCGGATGATCGATGTGATGCAGGCAGCTGGCCGGAATGGCACGACCTTCGAAGCGTTCCTTTACGAAGGCGGAGAGCACAATCCATTCTCCCTCGAAGGTAGTTTGCCCCGTGGAGCGGCCTTCATGAGCCTGATGCTGGCGGATAATCCGTCATAGAGAGGCAAGCCCCGATGGCGAGAGGCGCTCGTCCCGCTACGACGTGACGGCCTCTTCATCGCGATTGCAGGATTCTCTGAAACGATTGGCTCGCCTTCTTCAATTCCGGCTTCTCTGCTCTGCCGGTTATTTTTGTGGTATTACCGCAGGCGTTCTTGACTACGCCGTTTGAGAAGCGCAATTTGAGAAGGTCATCTCTTACCTGCACATCCGTAACGATGAGATCCCCCTGGAAACAGATAGTTGCTTGCCTTGTGTGTCTGGGCCTCGTTACGGCGGCGGTATTGCTCTTCGAGTCCCTCGCCAGCTGATCCATACGCGTATTCCAAAGACCTTTTTGAACTCCACGTAGTCATGAATATCCAGAAAAACATGGGCCGAATCGATCGTTCGATACGATTCGTTGTCGGTCTCGCTCTGATCGTCCTCTATTTCCTGGACATCATTTCCGGTACCGCCGGCACCGTCGGACTGGTGTTTTCTATCGTGTTGCTTGGCACGAGTTTCGTGGGTATCTGCGGCCTGTACCTGCCGTTCAAGTACAGAACGTGCGAACCCGACTGACGAGAATTCGCATCAACGTGTCAGGTGACGGTACTTGATTCGGTGAGGCTGATCCGCCTCCACGCCTAGGCGCTCTTTACGGTTCTCCTCGTAGTCGCTGTAGTTGCCTTCGAACCAGATGACATTCGAGTTGCCCTCGAAGGCCAGGATGTGGGTTGCGATGCGATCGAGGAACCAGCGATCGTGCGAAATCACGACTGCACAGCCTGCGAAGTCCAGCAGCGCGTTTTCCAATGCCCGAAGCGTGTTGACGTCAAGGTCATTCGTAGGCTCGTCGAGTAATAAGACGTTGGCCCCTTCCTTGAGCATCTTGGCCAGATGGACACGATTACGTTCACCGCCCGAGAGCTCCGAGACCAGTTTCTGCTGGTCGCTGCCTGCAAAGTTGAACTTGCCTACGTAGGCTCGTGAATTCACTTCGCGACCACCGAGTTCGATGAAATCGGTGCCACCCGTAATCTCCTGCCAAACATTCTTCGTGCCGTCCAGTGGACGATCCTGGTCGATGTAGCCCAACTTTACGGTATCGCCGATTTCGAAGGTACCAGCATCGGGTGTTTCCCGCCCGGTGATCATTCGGAACATGGTCGTCTTACCCGTTCCGTTGGCCCCGACGATACCGACGATGCCTCCGGGTGGAAGGGAGAAGTTCAGGTTGTCATAGAGCAACCGGTCACCAAAGCCTTTCATCACATCCTTCGCCAAGATCACTTGCTGACCGAGACGCGGACCCGGCTGGATCGGAACCTGGACTTCTTCCTGGCGCTTGTCGGCCTGCTCTTCAACCATTTTCTCATAGGCCGTGATGCGCGCCTTGTTCTTCGCGCGGCGACCTTTGGGTGACATGCGCACCCACTCGAGCTCGGCAGCGAGGGCCTTCTGTTTCTTGGACTCCTGCTTCTCTTCCTGCTCCAGGCGTTTCTTCTTCTGCTCGAGCCAGGACGAATAGTTGCCCTCAAACGGAATACCCTGTCCTCGGTCGAGTTCGAGGATCCATCCGGCGACGTTGTCCAGGAAGTAGCGATCGTGCGTCACGGCAATGACCGTTCCTTCGTAGCGATCGAGGTGTTGCTCCAGCCACGCGACACTTTCTGCGTCGAGGTGGTTGGTCGGCTCATCAAGCAGTAGGACATCGGGCTTTTGCAGCAGAAGACGCACAAGTGCCACACGGCGCTTTTCTCCTCCAGAAAGGACGGCAATCTTCGCGTCGGCCGGCGGACAGCGGAGCGCGTCCATCGCCATGTCCAGCTGGCTTTCCAGATCCCAGGCTCCCATGGCGTCGATCTTGTCCTGCAGCTTAGCCTGCTTCTCCATCAGGACCTCGTAGTCTGCATCCGGCTCGGCAAACTGCTCGCTGACCGCATTGTAGTCCTTGAGCAGTTGAACGGCTTCACCAGCCCCTTCTTCGACGATGTCCAGCACAGTGGCCTCGGGATCCAGCTCTGGCTCCTGGGGGAGGTAGCCGAAGGAGATGCCTTTTTGAGCCTGGATTTCGCCAAGGTACTCCTTGTCCAACCCGGCAATGATGCGAAGCAAGGAGCTCTTACCGGCTCCGTTCAGACCGAGTACGCCAATTTTGGCGCCGTAAAAGAAGGACAGCCAGATGTCCTTGAGTACCTGCTTGCGGGTCGACTTGTAGATCTTGCCGACGCCGTTCATCGAGAAGATGATCTTCTGATCACTCATGGCGGAGAAATGCTTGAAAGTGGATGCGGCGGGCGCACTTGCATCCCGCGGTAGCGCTCAAGAAAGCGGTGCGGGCGGAAAGGTTCGCTAACAAGGGGAGAAGCGTCGTCAATCCGCTGAGAATTCGCCGGCCTTGTTGAGAGTTACCTCGTCAGGCTGGCCTTAACGCGTGTGCGAGACCGAAAGATAGACGTTTCGCCCTTCGTTGGGCAGGTTGCCAAAGCTCAGGTGCTCGTGGTACAGCGTGTCGAACAGGTTGTCGATCCCGAATCGAAGCGACGTCGCATTCTGCAGCGTATAGCTGCCCCGGACGTTGATCACGAAGTACCCGTCGGTCACGTCTTCCACAGCAATCTGACGCGAGACCCGCTCCTGCGGCATAGCCATGCGGGATTCGATTTCGGCCCAGTAGGACGGACGATCATAGCGCATAGCCAACTGCGCACTGAGAGGCGGAATCAGGAACATGGGCTCATCAAGCTCATGATTCTGGCCACGCGTGTACGAAGACGTGCCGGCGACCGAGAATCCGCGCGCGATATCCGCTACGGCGCTGACTTCAAAGCCAACCAAGGATGCCGAGGAGGCATTCTGGTAGACCCGGAATCGGTAGATCTCGTTGTCTGAAAGCCCGGTGTCGGAGAGCCCGACGATATAGTCCTGAATCCTGTTGCCGAACACGGACGCCGTCAGGCCATAACGAGAGGTCCAGCGCTCCAGACCGATTTCAATCTGGTTGGACCGCTCGGGCTTCAGGTTCGGGTTGCCGGTGTAGAAAAATCCATCGACGTAGTTGTAGACATAGTGGCCGTAGTTCTCCACGTGTGTGGGGAGCCGCGAGACATGCGCAAGACTCAATCGCAGTCGGGTGATGGCATTCAGGGCATAGTCCAGCGTACCACTCACGTTTCCGAAGGAATACGTTCGAGCCAGATCCTCATCGCCCCAGCGACCCTGCAGGATCGATACGGCTTCATCGCGAAGAACATCGCGGGTGGAGTAATCCCAGCGGACGTTGACCCGGCCGATCAGGTTGTCGGCGAGGGGGGTGGTCCAGTCGGCGGCGAGCGCTCCATGCCGGACACGGATGTCCCCAAGATTAAGCAGGTACATGTCCTGGATGTTTTCGAACACGGAGAACATCCACATATCGCCGAAGCTGTCTGTCTGATAAGCATCCAGGGTCAGGTTCATGCGGCTCGGACCGAATCGGAACCCCCATCGGGAAATCAGACCGGACGTCTGTGTTTTACCATACATGGGCATGTACATCCCGCGCATGACCGGGCGATCGAAGACATCGCGCTGGTAGTCATCCATCCAATGGTTGACCGTGTTGTGGTAGATGCGCGTCTCGGCCGTCTTCAGCCCGCGCTTCGCCATGTGACGCTCCCAGTTGTGGGTCACGCTTCCAATACGAGCCTTGGCCAGTGTAGCGTCCATCAAAAGGACAGGATACCCAACGCCCCAAGCGTTGTCGGCCAGAAAGGACCCCGTCACCTGATGCGCATGATTCAGCATCCGGGTGACGTCAATCTTGTAGTTGTTCTTCTCGTAGCCTGAGTTCGTCAGCGACTGACCGCCTCCGGCCGTGAAGTCGTCGGCGATGCGGTACGACCAGCTTCCTCGGACACTCGTCTTTCCTTTGGCCATGCCTGTCACGACGCGGCCTCGCCGCAGCATGGATGCAGACTCGAAGCCGACTTCCGTGCTGATGAAGGGGTCCTCTTCGAAGGAAGGTCGCTCGGTCATCAAATTGACCGTGCCGCCAATCTGGGAACCCATGTTCAGGTCGAAACCGCCCTTTGTAAGCTCCAGGCGCTCCAGATTCTCTACTTCGACATAAGCCGATGTGGGGTCCATACGGTCAATACACGCACCCACGACCTTCATCCCATCAATGACGACACCCACCTGTCCACCGTTCATCCCGCGAATGACCGGCTCCCAAGCGAAGTTGGCCCGCTGAATGAAGTCCGCTCCCGGAATTCGGTCGAGAAGGTCCTCGGTAGCATTTGGATTGTGTGCCGATGCGGAAGGGTCGTCAACGCGGGAGCGATTACCTGCAACCACGACTTCGTCCACACTGATTACCGACGGCTCCAAGCGTGCGGTCAGCGATCCGCCCTGTCGCATGTCTGGCGTGATGTGGATGATGAGCGACGCGTACCCGATGGCCGAGATCCGCAGCATGTGATCTTCTGGCCGGAGTAACAGCTCGAACTGACCTTCCAGATTAGCGGCCGTGCCGTACTGGGTGCCTGTGACAATGACGGTGGCCATGGGTACCGGTTGACCAGACAGCTCATCGAGTACGACTCCGCGAAGCGGCTTCGTGTCCTGGGCAGCGGCCGAAGGCGTCATCCAGAACAGGGACAGCGCGAGGAGCGCCAGGAGTGCAATTGGAATTCGGTTCACCATCATCCCTGCTTCACCGTGAATCCGGCAAATACAATGTTCTCAGTCTGTCCGTCCTTGGTCACGATGACGGTCATGTCCCAGCCTCCGGACATGATGAAGTTGACGTCGCCACGGTAGTGGCCATTACCCGTGTGCACAGGAGCCGAATACGGGGTGCTGTGCCCTTCACCACCTCCCATATCCATGTAGGGGTATAGGTCCAGTGATGCGTCTGTAACGGGTACGAAGGCACCATTCTCGTTGCGGTATATCGCAACCTCAAAGGCGTCGTTTCCCGTCATGGGAGTCGTCGGGGCTACCCAGGCCACGATGAGGTCGGAGGAGTCGCCCTCGCGTACCCAGATGTCTTCAGAGACAGCGACAGGCGTACGTAACGATTTGGGTCCCTCGGTGGTGGAACCATCTATTTCCAGGTACCAGGTACCGTCATCTTCCATCGGGGGAACGGCATAGACGACCCCGGAGTCGTCAGTCATAATGGGCTCAATCGGCGAGCGCCAGATGCGGGTCTGGGTTTCGAAGACCAGCATGGGCGTGAAGGACTGCCATCCTTCTGAGGCTTCGATGCGGAATCGATTGAATCCCCATCCAAGAGGCTCTTCTGCCACGAGCGTGAGTTGCGTTCCAGCCTCGACATGGTCGATCAGGACGACGTCGTCTGAAGCGTTGTCGCCCGGCACGGGGTGCATCTTGTAGAACTCCGTCTCCGATATGTCGGGGGCGCAGCCTGCCACAAGCAGCAGCAGGAGAAGCCCGGTGAATCTGAATGTTCTCATGATCTGGTTCAGGGTGTGAGACCGGTCAAAATGGTCTCGTCGGTCAAGCTGTTGAGAAAGGCGATCAGGTCGCGCTTCTCTTGATCAGTCAGACGAAGCGGGGTGATCAATGCGCTTTGATTGCGCACTCCCGTTCCGCCCTGGTCATAGTGGTCGATGACATCCTCGAGGGAATCGAAGCGGCCGTCATGCATGTAAGGGGCAGTCTTCTCCACATTGCGGAGCGAAGGCACCCGGAATTCGAGGAAGTCAGCAGGATCCAGGGTGATGCGGGCCCGACCAGAATCAGATCCCGCCGGCTCGATACCGTTGTTTTCGAAAGCCTGATTGGTGAACAGGAATCCGTTGTGGCAGGAGGCACAGTTCGCCTTGCCGCGGAAGAGCTCCAATCCACGGCGCTCGGAGTCAGTCAAGGCATCGACTGCCCCCGAGACGTAGCGGTCGTAGCGGGAGCCACCACTCCGGATGGTGCGCTGGAATGAGGCCAGGGCCTGGGTCAGCGTCCGGATCGAGGGTCCCTCTCCTAACGCCTCCTCGAATTGGGAGACATATGAAGGGTCTGATTCTACCCGGGTAATGAGGTCTCCCAGATTCATGTTCATCTCGAAGTCCGCCTCGAGTGGGCCGAGTGCCTGTGCCTCCAGCGTCAGGGCACCGCCATCCCAGAACAGCAGGTTCAGGTAGGCCACATTCACCAGAGACGGAGAATTGCGGATGCCCAACCTGCCGTGCACGCCCGGACTCAATCGCCGGGGGTCGGCGAAAGCCGCATTCTCGAAATGACAGCTCGCACACGAGAGCGAACGATCCTCGGACAGGTCCAGATCGAAGAACAGCCTTTCGCCCAGCTCCACCTTTGCCGGCGTGAGCGGGTTGTGGGCAGGAACGGGGATCGGCTCGAACCCGACAGGCACGTCCAGGATGGCGGGATCGCGGGTTTCATGACCCGCGATCCCGCACCCTGCCAGTCCCAGCGACAGCGCTGCAGCGGCTATGAGGATTCCGACGCGCACGATCAGTGGGTGTGCGAGCCTTCATCCATGTGAACACCGTGGATCATGAAGGCACCATCCATCATGCCTGCCACCTTGTTGGCCACGGGAAGGTTGTCACCTGTGTGGCTGAGGCGTTCGGTCGGATCGGCCAGATCCACCATATGGATGAAGTGCTTGTAGTCTACCATGAGATGCAGCAGGTTGCCCATCTCGTGATCCAGCGTGAAGTCCGTATCGATCGAGACGACGCGCGAAAAGTTCTCTTTGCCGATGTGGGTTTCCCAGACCTCATCCACACTGCCGTCACCGTCCGTATCGACTTCACCATCGAGGCGGAGGTAGATGTAGCCGTTGGCCCAGTTCCAGTGGTTGTTCTTGTCCGTCTGCTTGGCAAGCGGATGGGACGCAGGTACCTGGGAAGCGTCGATCCGGTTGTCCTGACCCACGATTCCAACCCGGAAAGACATGGAGGTGTAATCGCCTTCCGGCACGGTACCGAAGTGGTAATATTCCATGCCCATGTCGTGCTTGGTGAGGACGATCTTGTCCGTTACGGAGTGCGTGACATCGTTGTCATTGGCATCCTTGGCAGGTACGGTGACAGGGTCGGTCGAAACCGTTACTTCCTGGCCGTCAGCCGTGGTGAGGACGAAATCAGACAAGTAGACACGAGCAGTCGTGACCGTGATGTTGGCGCCGTTATGATCGTAGGTCTGTCCGGAAATCAGTTGCTGGCTCCCGAACATGCCCTGCATGCGAAGGGTCAGGTCGACCTCCTCTTCGCTGTTCATGCTGTCGGCGTCGCAGCCCATGAGGAAGACGGAAGCCAGAAGGGCGGGAAGGAAAAAGGTGCGAATGGTTTTCATCTTAGTTCAGTCGGAATCAAAGAGTGAATCTGTCCACCACAGCCACGCAGAATGTGGCCGGGTCAGAAAGTGGGTTGAATCGATGCAGTGTGCACTGATCCGACTCAATACACGTACCCCTTCAATGGGCAGGTGGAATCAAGCCATGAGCGATGGCGCGCCATGCAAGCGTGTTGCTACAAAAGGGCCATCATGGGAGGTAGGGCGGTCAACGACCAGATCGGATCAGGCAGATACCTGCGGGGGACCGCGAGCGGGTACGACGTGGAGAGAAGCTCCTACGTGGTGTACGGCAGTCGATTCCAGAACGGAAACGACGTGCAGACTGGAGACCAGACCCGGAGCATCAGCCGCAATGGCTGACGACTGGCTCAGGAAAAAGGCAGCGAAGGGACACTCCAAGTGATCAGGGGAGTGGTCCTCCGTGAAGGACACATCGTGGACGTGTCCATTCATCGCATGCGTCTCGGACGGCGCCATGTGCATGGCGTAGGAATCCGAGAATGCCATGAACGCAAAGTGCGACAACGGCGCGACCAGCCCGCCCAGCAGTACGCTGGTCAGCAGGGAAAGGGCCGCTATGCTTCGCCGTAAATGCACGATGGGATCAGGATACTTGTAATAACAAGTACGTATGAGTCTCAAACAGGAAAGATCCCGGGTGCTACGATTGAAGTACAATCTGGATTCAACCCAAGGCATTCTACACGTATTATGGAAGCCTGCCATGCCTCTCGGCGGTTGACCGGTCCCCGCATGTCAGGAAAGCATGGAAACCACGGTATCATCAGAAGAAGCTCTCGTTCGCCTCAAGGAAGGCAACAAGCGGTCCCTCCAGGGGGGCACTCGCTGACGGCGTTCGACCTTGAGAAAATGCGGGGCGAACTGGTTTCAGAGCAGCATCCCTTCGCCGTCGTCATTGCCTGCAGCGACAGCCGCGTTCCTCCTTCGCTGATATTCGATCAGGATCTCGGGGACCTGTTCGTGATCCGTGTGGCGGGCAACGTGGTTGGCCCCTCCCAGGTGGCCAGTGTCGAATATGCCGTGGATGTGCTGAAGTCCTCCCTGGTGGTGGTAGTCGGGCACACGGGTTGTGGGGCGATCGGTGCGGCTGTAAAGGCGATGCTGGACCCCGATCTGCATTATTCTCCAGCCATGGACATGCTCGTGGGCCGCATATCCGAAGCCGTTTATAACGATGATGCGTTCGATGCAGCGGGATCGATGGGAGAAAAGTGTGAGATCGCCGGGGGAGCCAACGTGGTTCACGCACTTGAGAACCTGGTCAATTTCTCCGACATCATACGGTCAGCCGTTGAGGAAGAACGAGTCAAGTTGGTCGGATCCGAATACGACATGCGGACCGGCATCGTCAATTGGATGGATTGATACCGCGATGCGCACTGCAGGCGCACGGAAGAGGTCAAATTGACCGTCTAGCAGAAACGCGCCAATTCGTTGCCGTCAACCCGGATCAAGCGGTCCAGGCGCACTTCGAAGGCTTTGCCAGAATCCTCGCCGACAGGGAGCATTTTGACCCAGTCAGCTCCACCGTGGGCGCTTACATCCAGCAGCCAGAACGATCCTTCGCGACGTACACCACTGGCTTCCCACACGACCTTGACCATATCACCGCGCATGGCGTGATGCTCCAGAATGTCGTGAAAGCTGCAAGAGATGGGAGTGTAATCGGTATTCGTCATGGTTCAAACGGCCCTGAATGGTGATTAAAGGGCGGTTTTTCTAATAAAGGGCCCATCTGTACTCGATTGATCGGCAAAAGTTACAAGACGATAAGGGGCCAATCGACGTGCTCTCCACGCTGCGAGACGCGGACCATATACGTCCCGGGCGCTAACCCAACGGTCTGAATCCGTCTGGTCACAGGTCCGGGGATGCCCTCGAATGACTCTCGACTCTGCGTTCGGCCGAGCGCATCGACCACTTCCATCGTAACCAGAGCGTTCCATTTCAGGCTCATGCGCAGGTTGACGTGGTCGCTGGCTGGATTGGGGTACGGTTCGTCGACCCAGAAGGGGAATTGGGCAGGCTCAGGTGGGTTGCCGTCGATGAATCTCGGAGGGATTGGCGTGCGAGGAGCCAGCAAGCTGGCCTTTGAAGCGTGCAAAGACGCTGTCAACGCTTTCAACTGAGCTACCGAATCGAGATGGTCGGCACCTTGAGCCCACACAATAGCGAAGGTAAATCGGGCCCATTCGCCGGGATGGAGGTCGAATCCCCTGAAAGAGAGCGTCAATTTGCGATCCGAGGGCCCCATCATGGATCCCGACCCATCTGTGTTTCGCTCAGACCAGAATGAATCGGTTGTGGGCTCACCAGGCATCCACCACCGGGTCACAGGACCCTCTGAATCCAAGCCGTTTCCTCCCTCAGTGACTGCTCGCCCATCCCGCCATCGACCGTTCATGTAGTGCCAAGCATCGTGAGCATGGCGAGGATCGCCCGTCACGCCTCCTCCATTGAAGACATTATGGGCAGCCGTTGCGTGATGTGAAGGGCTGAGACCGAGGTCAGAGGGAAGTTGGCCATTCGAGTGACTGGCCTCAAGAACTGTGAATCCAACTGCTGGAGGGTTCTCACCGTAGGTACCCTCGGCGCTCCATGGCTGATCCACGTTCGCCTGTTGATAGAGGTAGGCCAGTGCCAGGGTTGAATCGCTACCAGCACTGTCATCTTTGGGAACTCCGAGATCCATGTCCTGATGCATGGCGACATGAGCATTTTCAATGGGCATACTGCCGTTGTTCGATATCATGTACCGGTAAAATGTCACATTACCCAGGTCATTTTCAGAGGCAAACCCGAAAGCCGAAGCGAGAACCTCTACACCCAGAGGGCGCGTCCTGAAACTTTCATGGGTGTTACCCCGGTCATTCATGATCCACCAGAGCTGTGAATCTCCGTGCATGACCGGGTAGTCTCCTCGTTCAGGATGATATCCTTCGATTCCGTCGGTGTCGATATATGGCGCTCCCAGATGAACCGGCCATTCCTGCGTTTCCGGAGTCAGCACAAGAGACCCCGAGGAACCATCCAGATGCTGTTCGAAATCCAGCCGCCAAAACCTGTCAAACGAGGCACAGTCCTCAGGAGGTCCACCACTCTCAGGTAGTGGTCCAGACCAGAACTCGGTTGGCCCATAAGTAGAGCCTGTGACTCGAAGCTCATTATCCACGAACCCTCCCACCCACAGATTGGCAGCGAATACAGCGTGAGCCTGTCCGGATTTCGGTACGCGATATAAATGGGGGGATCCCCGGAAAAAAAGCCGGCCGTCATTGTAGATACGCGCTTCGACATTGCCCGTCTCCAGGATGGCCTCGGCTTGGGGAAGCGAACAATCTCCGACTACATAGGCATCCTGTGCGGCCACGGAAACGGGCCAGCAGATCAACAGGGCCATGAACGAATAGCGTAAGGGCAAAACAGAGGCGGGTATCGTTCTCAGGAACGATACCCCGCAAGGAAGGCCAGCGCCGTAATGCGGGCCCCAGACGTTCTGTAAGGCTTCCTGATCGTCGTCAGAAGGCCCGAATGGCACTTATTAGCGGTCGATGTGGAAGATCTTGTTCATGATTTTCCATTCCCCGTCCACTTTGAGCAGTTGCATGTAGTCGATGAAGTCTGCCCGTGGATAATCGAGCGTGATTTTGGCTATGGCTGCCGATCCGGAGATATCGACCCAGTCGATCCAACGTTTGCGATTGGCTTCGTCAGGCGCCTTGTGGCCCGGAGCCCCGGCGATATACTCTTCGCTCGAGCGGACTTGCAGCCCTTCTTCAGTAATCCAGTACAGGTTGGCAATCTCATGGAATGCTTGCTCATGCTCTTGTGCCCGTCCCGTAGCGTGACCGCGCAGGTAATGACGAAGAGCAGCCCGGACCAATGTTTCCTCGGTCTTGTTGGCGTCGAGTACACAGTCCCCCATCACGCGCGTATCGGCAAGCGCAATGGTCTTCCAAGAGCCATCGGCATGACGAGCAAGCTGAAACGTGTTTGATCCGCAGTGCGAAAATTGATCGCCTGCGTAAAACGCATAGTCCATCCAGGCCGTAGCCAGATTGTCTTTCACATCGACACGCACATTCCAGATGCGTTCGTCCCAAGCAGGACCATCCTGACTTTGACGGATAGCGCCTGCGAAATTGCTCATGGGCATTGAGCGTACGAACGGCGTACCGTCCCGAGAGCCGCTGGAGTTCAGCATGGCTCCCTCGGCAAAAGTCGAGGCCACCTTGTCGGCATCCAGCTCGCGCATGCCGTCAAACATGGTCTCGATGACTTCCATTACTTCATGCTCGGCATAGTCAACAGGGCCATGCTGAGCGACAGCATCGGAGGGAATGAAAGCCGGCGCCAGAAACAGGCTAAACAGCAGGAATTTGAGAGCCTTCATAGGGTTGATCGGGTAGCGTGAGAATCGATTTGTGTTCAACTGACGGAAAATCTCCGAGATTGTTGCCCAATCTGCCGGCAATGCGATATTCATCTTGCCCATTCCCGGTAAAAAGGTTAGTGTAAGGGCCCTCTCGTGTCACAACCACGACTCCATAACGACCATGTCCCGATTCTTCTCCTTCCTGTTTCTCTCCATTTGTGGTGTCGCCTTGGTTGCCGCGCAATCCGCCCCAGACGGTACCCTTGGGTCACGACTTGGCTTTGGCGGCGCGCTGGCCATGGACAACGGACACCTGTTTGTCGGTTCCGCGCCGATAGGGTGGCCTTCCGGATCAGATCCGGCTGGAACGGTTCATCAGTACGTCAAAGGTGAAAACGGGAAGTGGGTCGAGGTCGCCGCATTTGGTGCCTCCGATGGAAAGCATGGCGACGAATTCGGCCGTGCCATCTTTGTTGATGATGGAACGATGATGGTTGCTGCGCCGCGTGCACGCGCCGTCTATGTCTTTACCCAAGGGGAAGACGGCTGGACCGAGTCGGGTCGTATTGCGGCTCCCGATCTTTCTGAAGGGCACGAATTCGGCGGGGCCTATGCCCGGGGCGGCTTCCGGACCCAGACGATGGCCCGCGTTGGCGGCATGTGGCTCGTGACCTCGTACAACGGGACGACGAATGAAGGTGCCGTCCACATGGTGCACAACATGGGCGACGAGTGGCACATGATGGGTACCGTAACCGACGCGCCTGCTTGGTCGATTGCCGGTTCTGGAAACAACCTGTTTGTTGGTACGCCTTCGACAGAGGAGGGCCGCGGCGGAGTTCGCCATTTCAAGCTGACCGAGTCGGGCACCTGGATTGAAGGGGACGCCCTCATGGCTGAAGGCTTGACAGATGGCGCTGGCTTTGGACAGACGCTGGCTGTCTCGGGTAGTCGTCTATTCGTCGGCGCTCCTTCATATGAGCGTTTCGGAGCTGTATTTGCTTTTGATCGAGGCGATGACGGCGCCTGGAATCACACGTACACGATACAAGAATCGGAGCCGGAATCAGAGGACCAGAGCCTGGCCAACGGATTTGGAAGGGGCCTGTCCATGTCGGGACATCATTTACTCGTCGGCGCAAATCGTGCGGCGTTCGTCTTCAATGCGCACCACAAGGAGATTCCCGGGGTGCGAATAAGCGCTCCTGATCAGCAGGCCGGAAACGGCTTCGGTGTCGGCGTTGCCATAGACGGTAATGCTCTAGCCGTGGGCGCTCCGGATGCAGATTATGGCTCCGGCCTGGCCCACATTTTTGAGCGAGGATCGGACGGTGAATGGAGCGCTACCAGTTCAGCAGCAGCAGCCGTTGTTCGCATGGAGTCCATCTCCGGCGCTGAGAAAATCGAATGCGAAGAGGGGAAAGCAGGCCTCTTCCCGTGTGAAGGAGTCGATTTGTTGTCCATGGTGTCCACGGATGCGTTGGCCAATGATCGTGGTGCAAACCTGAATGACATCTGGGGATGGACCGACCCGGAAAGTGGTCGGGAAATCGTCCTGGCTGGCCGTACGGATGGAACGTCCTTCATTGATATCACGGATCCGGCCAATCCGGTGATCATCGGTCAAGTCATGCGTACGGATGGATCACCGGGGGCATGGTGGCGCGACGTAAAGACATATCAGAACTATGCCTACATCGTGGCCGATGGGTCGGGCGATCACGGGATGCAGGTGTTTGACTTGACCCGTCTTCTGGATGTGGATCCAGCCGATATGCCCGTCGACTTCGAGCCGGACATGACGTATGACGGCGTAGCAAGCTCGCACAACATCATCATCAACGAAGAGACCGGATTCGGTTACGCGGTGGGCAGCGGCTCCGGGCCGGGTGGATGCGGCGGCCAGCTGCACATGCTGGATCTGAACGATCCGGGCAATCCCCGATTCCTGGGGTGCTACACCAACACGGAATACGGTGGTACGCACGATGCACAGTGTGTCCTGTACCGCGGTTCTGATTCAGACTATGTAGGTCGTGAGGTTTGCTTCAACTCGAACAGCAACGCGCTCATTCTGGCCGATGTCACCGATAAAGAAAACCCTACGACCATCACGGTCGCGGAATATCCGAACACGGCCTACACTCACCAGGGTTGGCTGAGTGAGGACCACAACTACTTCTTCATGAACGATGAGCTCGACGAGATGAACGACATCGTCGACGCAACCCGTACGCTCATCTGGGACATGAGCGATCTGGACGAGCCGATCCTGGTTGGGGAGTACTACCACGGCAACAGTGCCAGCGATCACAACCTGTACGTCAAAGGCAACCTGATGTATCAGTCCAACTACCAGGCGGGTCTGCGCATCCTCGACATCACTGATCCCGAGAATCCGGTGGAGGTTGCTTCCTTTGATACGGCTCCGTTCGCCGAAGACGTCAAGGGCTTTGCCGGCTCATGGAGCAACTACCCGTACTTCAAGAGCGGCGTGATCGTGGTGTCCAGCCAGGCTGAAGGCGTGTTCATGCTCAAGAAGCAGGAGCAGGATCTGTAGAAGGTATGGCCAGAAACAGCATACACGGCCTGGTGTGGGTCTATATCTTGTTTTGCGTCTTGAGCTTGGCTACGGGACTGGAATGGCTTGAGATAGTGTTGCCCGGCGGCTTTCCGCTTGGGACGCTGGCTATGTGGGCCCTTTTTGTGGTTCTTGCCTGGGACTGGCTTCGGTTGGCGCCCCGCATGACGCGCCGACGACAGATGGCGTGGCTGGGTTTGATACTGGCCCTCGCTTGGTACCCTGTTTCCGTCTTTCAAGCAGGAAACCCTGCTCTCACCTTTTATGGTGATTCCATGCCTTGGGTTATTTGGACGGCCACGTTGTTCACGTGGCTGTTCTCGCTCGGCGTGTGGACAGTCCTATCCGCCCTCCGGAATCAGCGTAATTCTGCCTAGGCAACAGTGACGCTGAGTCGGGCGCAGCATGGCGGAGCTTCCTTTTCTCAGATTATCGAGTGGCCTAGTCTTTGGCGCCTGGTTTCTTCATGGCACCGGGTACCAGTACGGTATCGATAAGCCCATACTCCTTGGCCTCTTCGGCGCCCATCCAGTAATCACGGTCGCCATCGTCCTCTATTTTCTCCGGGGTCTGGCCTGTATGGCTCGAGAGAATGCCGTAGAGGGCCTTCTTCATTTTCATGATTTCCCGCGCCTGGATTTCAATATCCGAGGCCTGACCCTGCGCGCCTCCCAGCGGCTGATGGACCATGATGCGCGAGTTGGGTAGCGAGGCTCGTTTGCCGCTTTCTCCGGCGGCAAGGAGCACGGCGCCCATGGAGGCCGCGAGGCCCACGCAGATGGTCGATACGTTGGGCTTGATGTACTGCATCGTATCGTAGATGGCCAGACCGCTGTCGATCGAACCACCTGGGGAGTTGATGTAGATATTGATGTCGCGCTCCGGATCCTCGGACGTAAGGAAGAGCAGCTGCGCCACCATCAAGTTGGCAATGGCGTCGTTGATGGGCGTGCCGAGGATGATGATCCGATCCTTAAGCAAGCGGCTGAAGATGTCGTAGGCCCGCTCGCCGCGGCTGGACTGTTCGACCACCATAGGGACAAGCTGCCCTACCGGCGCATCCTGGAACGGCCCGCTGTAGATACTGCTTGGCAGGGTTGTGCTGTTCAGGCTTTTCGAGAACTTGAGGAAATCGTCGACCATCGGGAGGCTGGGTTGGGCTGGATGGAACAGGTGGGCACGCGCTTTCTTGAGCGGGGTCCTTGTCGAACCAGTCCTGTTGTCGACGGGTTCCGATTACGCTCAAGCAGCACCGAGTCAGCGCTGAAACGCCGCTCAAGCGTCCTTCATTTCCTTCTCGTAGGCCTTCTTGTCCTTTTCGGTGACCTTCATCTGGCTCTCGAGCCATCCGAAAACCTTCGTTGAGAGGATTCCC
>CALIKL010000021.1 GCA_938018055.1 uncultured bacterium | reverse complement strand
CGGTGCAGCTTCCTCTTATAAACGTGAAGGAGGAGACGTCCACTGAGCAAGGAGATTTGGCGGAGGGCGAACCCGGAACAGACCAAAACGTTGCCCCGGAATCTGAAGACCAACAACCCGAGGATGGCAAAACGACCGATTAAGCGGCGAGGCCCTGGACAGAATCGCTCTAGAGGAAATGCAAGCCACCGGTCTGCCCGGTCAAAAGAAGCTCCGGTTCCGGTTTTGGATCTCTCGCAACCCGTGCGACTGAACCGGTTCATTGCCAGCACAGGCACCTGCTCACGCAGGGAGGCGGATGATCTGATCCAGCAAGGACTGGTCAAGGTCAATGGCGATGTTGTCACGCAGATGGGAGTGAAGGTGACACGCTCGGATCGTGTTGTGGTCAATGGGAAGCGAGTCGTACCGGCCGACCGCGAATACATCTTGCTCAACAAGCCCAAAGACACCATAACGACGACCAGTGACGAAAAGGGTCGCACGTCAGTGATGGATCTGCTGCCTGCTGAAGAATTCGGAGCGCTTGGGCTGTTTCCAGTGGGCCGACTGGATCGACATACAACAGGAGCACTCCTTCTGACCAATGATGGAGACCTGGCGCATCGATTGATGCACCCAAGTTATGGTGTTACGAAGCAGTATCTCGTCCAGACCAAGAATCCCGTTACAGAGGATCAGCTGGCAGATCTCAAGACAGGTGTAGTACTAGAAGATGGGGAAGCGAAGGCGGACAAGGTATCCTATCTGGAGGGCGACCAGCAAGCCTTGATAATGGCCATACATGAGGGGCGCAATCGACAGGTTCGACGCATGATCGAAGCGCAGGGCAACGAAGTGACGAAGCTGGATCGGGTTCTTTATGCTGGTCTTTCGACCAAAGGAGTGCGCAAAGGAAAATGGCGCCGGCTTTCCAGAAAGGAAGTCTCCATCCTGTATCGCCAAGTAAAGCTTTAATTCATCCCAAAACGCAACGCAGTCATGCAGCCTACGGACGCCCACCTCAACAATCCCAAGTTTCGTGGAGAAGGATTGACTTATGATGATGTGCTGCTCGTGCCGGCACGTTCGGATGTTATGCCAAGGGATGTATCATCTGCGACCCGACTCACGAAACGGATCCAGCTGAATGTGCCCCTCATTTCAGCTGCCATGGATACTGTTACGGAATCAGATATGGCAATCGCCATGGCACGGGAGGGGGGTGTAGGTGTATTGCACAAAAACATGTCCATTGAGCAGCAGGCAGCGGAGGTCCGTCGCGTCAAACGTTCAGAAAGTGGCATGATCATGGACCCGATAACGCTGACGTCAGACAATACTGTTGCTGATGCGCGTGCCATGATGGCCCGTTATTCGATTGGGGGAATTCCAGTCGTGACAGGGGATGGCCTGTTGGTCGGAATCGTGACGAACAGAGACCTTCGTTTTCAGCTGGACGGTTCCCAGCTACTAGAGGAGATCATGACGAAGGGCCCGCTCGTAACGGCCCCTGAGGGCACAACGCTGGAAGAGGCAGAGGCACTACTGCAAGCGAACAAGATCGAAAAACTACCCGTCGTTGATGGAACTGGGCGGTTGACAGGCCTGATTACCTTCAAGGATATCCAGAAGAAAAAGCAGTTCCCCAATGCATGTAAAGACGAACATGGACGCCTGAGGGTCGGCGCAGCCGTAGGCGTCACGTTGGACGCGCTTGATCGTGTAGAGGCACTCGTAACTGCCGGAGTCGACTTCATCACTGTGGACACGGCTCACGGTCACAGCGAAGGCGTGTTGCAGGCGGTAAGGCGTGTCAAAGAGGCATATCCCGACCTGGATGTTGTTGCAGGAAATGTGGCAACGGCGGAAGCGACACTCGACCTTATCGAGGCAGGCGCAGACTGTGTAAAGGTCGGTATCGGACCGGGATCTATTTGTACCACCCGAATAGTAGCCGGCGTGGGTGTTCCCCAACTTTCGGCTGTGATGGAGTGCGCTGAGGCCGCAGGATCAAAAGGAATCCCGATTATTGCGGATGGTGGCATCAAGCAGACAGGCGAGATTCCCAAGGCACTGGCTGCTGGTGCTCAAAGTGTCATGATCGGGGGCATGTTCGCCCGGGTGGAAGAGAGTCCCGGGGAGACCATCCTTCTGGAGGGCCGGAAATACAAGAGCTACCGTGGAATGGGCTCACTCGGTGCCATGCAAGCAGGCAGCAAGGACCGCTATTTTCAAGATGTAGAGGATGATATCAAGAAACTGGTTCCGGAGGGAATTGAGGGACGCGTCCCTTACAGCGGGACCCTGCATGAGGTTGTTTACCAGATGATGGGAGGACTTCGCAGCGCCATGGGATATTGTGGATGCCACACCGTGGACGAGTTGAGGACCAATGCACAGTTCGTGCGTATTTCAGCCTCTTCTTTCGTTGAGAGTCATCCACACAACATCGCGATAACGAAAGAAGCTCCGAACTACTCGACGCGTCGTTGATCGGGATGTCAATTGACTATTCGGATCGAAGCGCCAGGCTACTGGGTATTCTGGAAATCGGTGAACAGGAAGGGTTTGTAATCAGCCACCTTCCCGACGTTCGGTGGCTCACAGGATTCTCGGGGTCAAGTGGTCTCGTATTGCTGTCGAGAAGTGGGACGATACTCATAACGGACGGGCGCTACTCGGAGCAGGTCAAAACCGAATGTCCAGGCCTCGAGGTGCTCATCCGCCCAGGAGCGCCCGGTAATTATCTCGGGCCACTGCTCGAGCACAAACGCCTCCGGACCCTTCGCATCCAGGCACCCGAGATGTCCTGGGCACAAGTGAAGACCTGGCAGGAAGAATGGAGTGATATCGCAATTGTCCCTGCAGGGGAGGAGTTGGAATCTTTACGAGTCGTGAAGTCTGAGCCAGAGCTGGCTTTGATTCAGCGGGCACTGGAAATTACAGAACAGGTGTTCGAGGAGGTCATTTCGAGCCTTGAAGAAGGGATCAGCGAAAATGATGTGGCCGCAGAGATTGATTATCTCCAGCGCAAAAAAGGAGCTTCTGGTTCTGCTTTCGATACGATCGTTGCTTTCTCAGAGAATGCGGCGCTGCCTCATGCCCGTCCGGGCCCACGTCAGTTGAAGCGTGGTGACTCCATCCTGATGGATTTTGGTTGTGTCGTGCAGGGGTACCACTCCGACATGACACGCACCGTTTCATTTGGCCAGGCGAATAAGCAATTCCTCGATGCCTATGAAGCGGTTCATTCTGCATTGCGACATGCACAAGATGGAGCCATTGCTGGAATCACAGGTGCGTCTTTGGACGGTCTGGCGAGGGATAGGCTCACGAGTCATGGATTTGGCAATGCATTCAATCATAGTCTTGGGCATGGTGTAGGATTGGAAATACATGAATCGCCATCCGTCTCCATTCGCAATCAGCATTCATTGGTAGCGGGCAGTATCATCACTCTTGAGCCAGGCGTTTATATTCCGGGCCAGTTTGGTATTCGCATCGAGAACATGGTTCAGCTGAGCGACCACGGCTGTCTCCCTTTGAACACGTTGAGTACGGACCTTATCCGACTATGACATCTGAACAGTCCTACATCCCTTTTGTACATCCGCTTTCTCTGACGGACGAGGAAATGCTCTCGCGCGCCAGCGAATTCAAAGAGCTGCTCGATGGTCGGCGAACAATTCGGCAGTACACTTCGGCACCCGTCAGCCGGTCGGTAATCGAGTCGTGCATTCTCGCTGCAGGGACGGCTCCTTCCGGCGCGCACAAGCAGCCGTGGCACTTTGCTGCGGTTTCCGATCCGGATATCAAGAAAGCGATTCGCGAGGCAGCCGAGGAAGAGGAAGAGGCCTTTTATGGTGGACGCGCCAGCGATGAATGGTTGGAAGCTCTACGCCCCTTCGGGACCGATGCCAACAAGCCTTTTCTGGAAGTGGCTCCGTGGCTGATTGCCATCTTCGCCCGTAACTACGATCTCACGGAAGAAGGACATCGATCGAAGAACTACTATGTTCAGGAGTCGGTAGGTATCGCAACCGGGATGTTGATTGCGGCACTTCACCATGCCGGCTTAAGCACGCTGACCCATACCCCGAGTCCGATGGGCTTTCTGAACAAAGTGCTCGGACGCCCCAGCAACGAGCGAGCCGTCATTCTACTGGTAGTGGGGCATCCCGCTCCAGACGCTGAAGTACCGGACCTCTCCCGCAAAAGCCTTGAGGAGATCGCATCCTTTCAGTGAGCATGGCCGGTGACATACCGGCAACTGGACGACGCCACCTTGTTTTGGTCGCGTATTACTTCCCGCCACTCGGTGGGTCCGGCGTCCAACGCGTGGCCAAGTGGGCCAAGTATCTTCCTCAGAACGGTTGGGATGTAACCGTACTCACGGTAGAACCGGGTTCCTACTTCGCGTTCGATCAGACGCTTCTTGAGGAAGTCGAAGCAGCAGGCGTGAGAATCATCCGTACCCGTTCTCTCGATCCGACCCGCGTGGCTCGAAAGGGTACGGCGATACGTATGCCTTCCGAGCGCAAGCGCCGGATATTTTCCTGGTTGACGGGCCTCTTCTTCGTTCCCGACAACAAGCGGGGCTGGATTGCCCATGCTCAAAAGGCATTTGAGGAGGTGGCTTCAGGTTCAGTGGTCGACTTGGTGCTTTCGAGCGCGCCACCGTACACGTCCCTGATGGTCGGCGATGAGCTATCCAAATTTCATGACGTGCCTCACGTGGTCGACTATAGGGATGATTGGATAGAGAACCCGCGTCATCGGTATCCCACACCTTTGCACAAACGTTGGCATCGCCGCCAGGAGCGTGCGGTCCTTCAGAACGCCTCTGCCGTGATTACCATCAACGAGAGCATTGGCCAGCTACTTGAGCAACGGCATAAGGACGCTCCGATCAAGGTATTCCCTCAGGGGTTTGATCCTGAGGATTTCTCTGAGCATCAACGTGCTGGCATCGGCAATCGCTTGGTCCTGCTTTATTCAGGCATGTTCTACGATGCACAGCAACCAGACACCCTTCTCAAGGCAGTCGCCTCTTTGCAAGACCGTGATCCGGATTTGAAGGACAGGTTGGAGCTTCGTTTTATCGGACTCTTTCCGGATGAGAAGAAGCCACTCTTGGAGTCCTTGAACCTCGAGGCATTGGTCTCGATTGGTGGGTACCTAACCCATGAGCAGACTACAGCTGAATTGATGGCTGCTGATGTCCTTTGGATGACAGTCGGACATCAAGAAGGAGAACACATGATCTCGACCGGTAAGCTGCATGAGTACATGGGTTCGAGGAAACCGATCCTGGCGCTGGCCCCGGACGGAGAGGTCCGAAAAGCCTTGTCTGGTTACGAGGCCGCATGGACAGTCATGCCCGATGATGTTGGTAGTACGGCGAAGGTCCTTACCGTCTTGTTGGCAAAACACGCAGAAGGATCGCTGCCAGCCGGAGACGCCGCTTGGATTGAACGGTACGATCGAAAGCGTCAGGCTGGTGATCTCAGCGTTTTCCTGGCTTCGCTTGTTTCTACTTGAATAGCAGATAATTGAGGCAGATTCTTGGATACCTGTGTTTTACCTTGAGCAGCCCGGATTCAGTCATACCATTCCTTTTCACATGTCAACCCCGACCAGTCCTGGTCAGCGGATCGAAATTGCCAGCAAGTTTGAAGAGCTGGAAATGGTTGTCGATGCTGCAGAGGCCTTCTACAAGCAGTGCTTTGATCAAGAGGATCGGATATTCACCGGTGTCCTGCTTGCCAGCGAAGTGGTTACCAATGCCATTGAGCACGGAAACCAGAATGACGAATCAAAACGAGTGATCATTGAATTCCGATCGCTGCCCGGAAGGAGCGAATGCTGGGTCGAGGACGAAGGCAACGGCTTTGACAGAGAGGCCATTGCGGATCCCCTGGCGTCAGAAAATCTCCTTGAAGATGGAGGTCGCGGCATATTCCTCATTGAACGCATGGCTGACGAAGTCATCTACGAGAATGGTGGCCGCCGCGTAGGAATTATCCTGAAAACCTGATCAGATCATTTTCAGAATTTGTTCGGCAATGTCAGCCGAATCTCTGTCCGCCGTTTCAATCCACACCGCCTCGGTGTAGCGTCGGTACCAGGTCAACTGTCGCTTTGCGTAGCGTCTGGAATTGCGCTTGATCAGGCGTATGGCCTCTTCAAGGTCATACTTGCCGTCTAACCAAGGAAGAATCTCCTGATATCCAATAGTGCGCCACGCATTAAGCGTACGGTCGGGGGCCATCTCCAAAGCGCGGCTGCATTCTTCCAGTAGACCCTCAGAGATCATGTCATCAACGCGCTGATCAATGCGCGCGTACAACATGTCACGGTCCACGTGGAGCACGATCAACTGGTAGCGTTGATCCGCGAGGGGAGGGGGTTGGTGGAATTGGGACAGGGCCGTCGCTGTGCCGCGAAATACCTCCAGGCCACGTACGATACGTTGGGACTTTGATGGATCCACAGTGGCTGCAAAGACCGGGTCTACTTTCAGGAGCTCAGCATACAGAGCCTCCGATCCTCGGTCCTCCAGTTCTGTATTCAGGATGTCACGAATCCCCGGTTCGATTGGGGGAATATCGGAGAATCCTTCGATCAGCGCGTGGACGTAGAGCGTCGAGCCGCCAACCACGATACCCCGTTTGTCCCGAGCCCGTAAATCCGGAATGATCCGCTGTAGGCGCTGCGCAAAAAGACCTGCAGAATAGGGGGCATCGAGAGGAAGCTCACCAATCAGGTGATGGGCCACCTTTTGTAGTTCAACCTCGGTCGGTCGCGCCGTTCCGATCCGGAACGGCGCGTAAATCTGACGACTGTCAGCAGAAATGATCTCAGCGTCCAACAGGCCCGCAAGTGCAACGGACACGGCTGTTTTGCCTACGGCTGTTGGCCCTGCAATGACAGGAATAATGGGGCTCACGTCTCGCTGGATTCGTCGATCTTGATGAAGTCAGCCGCACTGTCTCGCAGACGATCTCGTTGGTGTACGTAGACCATTGTTGTTTCGATCTGCTTGTGGCGGGCGTGCGTCTGGACCTGTTGAAGGCTCGCTCCATTGTCGATAGCAAGCGTGCATCCGGTGTGTCGCAGTGTATGAGCACCAATCTCCGGCAAGCCGGCCTTCAGAGCTGTCTCACGCACGATGCGATAGATACTGGTCGGTGTGAGGCGACCTCCTGGATTTCGTCTTGAATGAGACCGCCAAAGTGGACCCGCACCGATACCGTAGTGTTCTTTGTGCTCCTCAATAAGCTCAACCACGTGTTCGGGGACCTTTACATACTGATCTGCACCGCCCTTGGTAGAGGGTAAGTCAAGAATCCAGTATTTGCCTATAAGACGGATATGATCCACATCCATCGAGGCGACTTCACTGCGTCGAAGTACACAGTGCAGCATGGTTGCCATCATGGCGTGGTTACGCATACTGGACTCCTTCGCTGCATGCATCAGCTGATTCGCTTGTTCGGCAGTCAGTACGACGAGAACACGGTCCTTATTTCGGACTGATTTGATCTTACGGATGAGTTGGCGGTGTGCCGGATTCTTCTCGATCGCACCCAGAGCTTCAAGCCAATCGAAGAAGCCACGCAGGGCGGCGACTCTACGACGAATAGTGGATGCCTTGGCACCGGACGCTTCGAGTCCAGCGATGTACTGATTCACTTGAACGAAGGAAACGGCGAGCGCCATATCCAACGTGATGTCATTGGAACCAAAGAAGTCGGCCAGATCAGATCTGTAGGCTCTTCGAGTTGCCGGACGATCGAATTTCAACAGATAAGTATCCAGCAGCCGCTCCGTAAAAGTATGTGCAGGTACAGAGGACCGCGTATGTGTTAATTCTGAGGCCAATGGGTGCTTTTTAAGCTTTAAACTGCAGGTTCACTAAATGTATGATAATAATAGTTATCGTACAAACGGCCATGTGGATTTCCTGAATTGACTGTGGAGATCCATGGACAATGAAGCATTTGTTCATCGGGCTCGTATGTCACATCCCACAATCATCGTTAGGATTCCATGCCCTGGCTATTCATTCTGTTTGTTCTTGTGCCTGCACTGGAGCTGTATCTCTTGATTCAGGTTGGTACTCTCATAGGAGCATGGAATACCTTTTTGCTGATCCTGGGCACGGGTCTTCTGGGATCCTGGCTGGCAAAGTCTCAAGGCCTGGCTACGTGGCGCGCAATCAATCAGCGTTTTGGTCAAGGACAGATCCCAGGTAAAGAGTTCATGGATGGTGCCATCATATTGGTATGTGCTGCGCTGTTACTAACCCCTGGCATTCTTACAGATGCCATTGGACTTGTGGGGCTGATTCCCGTGACTCGTACTGTATTCAGGAATACCCTGACAGCACTCTTTACGGCTAATCCAGCTTTCCGAATAAGTTTTGGCGCTGGAAGCGTATACAATTCCTATCGACGTAATTCTGCGTATTCCGACGCATCAGAGCGGAAAGAACAGGCTGATCCGCCAGGACCAATCGTCTCAGGCTCTGCAAAAGATCGCCCAACGCATAATCACCCCACTCAGGATGCCTGACAGCATCAGGCACTTGGCTGGCAATTCGTATTGAGTCCCGGATTTCCAATGAAGCTGCATATTCAACGAGCCGATGCCGCGTTCGATAAGATTGAGTTCTACTTGGCTTCATGGCAAGTACGAGACGTCGACGTGTCAGCCTGGGCAGTTGGTCAACATATTGAGCACGTCTTGAAGGCTACATCGACGTTTACAGTAATGCTGTTGAGAAATCGTCAGCCTGATGGGTCAGGCATCCAAAAGCAACTCAAAGGGATTCTTTTACAGCGAGACTCCTTTCCCAGAGGCGTTGCAAAAGCGCCTGATGTAAGCCTGCCTGCAGACAACACGCCTGAAGAAGCCTTGGCACAGCTATTACTCAAAACGCGTAATAGAATAGGCCGATTAGAAACCGTTTCATCCACATCAGTTGCGCATCATCACTACTTAGGAGAAATGGTACGTGATGAAGCCGTACACTTTATGGCTATTCACCTCGACCATCACCTGAGCATAATCGAGGACATTGTGAACGCTGCGAAATAGGCCTTGAACACCTAATTCAATACGCGATACGAACGTCTATATGCCTTGCGGCAGAGAGGCTTTCGACGATATCACGCTCAGCGTCGGTGACTGCGCCGTCAGCTTTGGCAATAGTGATCAAATCATCCAGGATTATGAGACGCTGGGAGCGCCGGAGCGCCTCCCTGATGGCACTGATCGAATCTCCAATATCTGCCGCATCCGGGCTTTGGCCGTAATACGCCAACGCAGTCCTGATAATCTCACGTACAGCCTCTTCCTTCAGATTAGGCTCCCACTCCCCTAGTCGATTCACCATGGCCTGAATCTCAACGGAGCTTAACTCACCATCAGAGGAGTGCCCCATGATGAGGTACATCAACGCAATATCGTGCAGCACACTCCATTCGGAGTCACCTTCCAATCGGGCACTCGTCTCATCAATCAAGCGATCCTTGGTTGCTTTGATATCCCATGCGGACGCCAGGATCGACAACAGATTCTGCTCAGAATTGAGCAAAATACCGTCCGCTTCAGCAATCTTGACGACATCCTCCAGGACATTACGACGATGCTCGATCGTGAGCGCTTCTCCCAGTGCGCGAACGGAGTGGACAAACTCCTTCTCGGCGTCTGACCCGAAAAATACAGAAGCAGCTTCCAGGACAATTTCGTGCACTTCGTGGTCGCTAAGGGATGGCTTCCACTTCTTCAGCGCTGCAGAAATCGCATCTACCTCTTCATCTTACAGGTTTGCATCGGTTGAGTAGGCCAGGCTCAAAAAAACCAAAGCCATATCGTGGAAGTGGGTCCAAGACTCTTCGTGCATATTCATGGTTGGTTCAGATGGTTCGTTCCCGAGTGGCTTACGGAATCAGGAAGTCTCAAGATACACTGAATAGATCCCTCGAGAACGGTTCAGGCCACGAATTACCAACGACAAGTAATGCCGCCAAGCGACCAATCATGTCAGACGATTTCGCGGACTTCCCACAGCCTCCTGCTGCGATGAAAAGCCCATCATCCAACTGATCAATCAAGGGGTATCCCTTGGATGTATATGTCAGGATACACGGCTTACTGCGATACGGCGCGTCAGAAAGGTCCGGAATCAGTTCCAACAAGACCTCGTGCAGTAGCATCATGGTCGATTCGCTACCTGTACTTCGCATGTACTGGTCGTACTCTGTTACCAGGCGTGCTTCAATATCCCGGTCATGGTCTGCTCCGATCTTAACGCAGTGGTGGCCATCCTGGTACTCTACTGGGGGCAGGATGTAGGCATATGGCACATCCTCTCGATGACTGAAATTCCAGATGATTCCAGGCATGTCCCAAAGATGAGCGTGTCTGTTTTGATCCACTTGGGCCAGCAGAACCGTTTCGGTTCTGACTGTAAGGTGGAGATCATGCCTTGAAAGGGGTTGTATTGCTGCATAAGCCCCTGTCGCAAGCAAAACACAAGAAGCTTCGAACTGACCGGCTCCAGTTCGGAGTTGGTAAGTGCCTCCCTCCTTCACAACTTCCTGAACCACCCCACTCACGATCTGTGCGCCGTGTTGTCGTGCGATTTCAATTTGTGCTTGAATGAGACTTCGAGGCCGAAGGATGCCTGCTGGACCTGACTCCAGATGAAGCTGGGCATTAGAAGCAAAATGGAGATAGGGAAAACGCTGCCGGCATTCACCAGAACCCATGTACGTTGCGTTTACGGGCGCCTCCGACAGCACTTCCCGGACGGCTTCAAGTGCGGATCTTGAGTTCGCTGGCGGCAGATCACAACGCAAATGTCCACAGGGTGTGTGAAATCGTATTCCCGAAGTCTGCTCTATTCGGGAGTACTCCGAAATGGATTGGGCAGCCAATTGTGACCATATGCGGTCTGGATTGGAGTACCGGGTGATCCGGGCTTCGTCATAGTGACTGGCGTGAATGCCGACCTGGTTGCCCTCAGGGGCTCCCAACAACAGAACGTCGAGACCTGACTGGGCTAGATACTTTGTAGCCGCTGAACCCATCAGGCCAGCGCCGATGACTGCGACATTGTGGATCTTTGATGTCATGATGGACAATGATATCGCTATCTCAATCAGACGACCTCACCCAATCTCCTGAGACTGGACACCCTCTAAGGTGCCAGCAGTATTGCCTTCGGCAGCTCGTTTGCCCACCTTTCCGGCTGATGAGGCTATCCTAACCTAGTCTCCGTTCGAGCCGAGAGCAACCGGCAGGTACATTCAATTGGAGGCGGCCGAGAGGACCTGCGTAAGTTCGCGCTCCACTTCCAGCCAGCCGTTCTCAGCGTACCATTCAACGGTCGTAGAGGACACGATTCGACCCTCCGCCCCGCTCTTGATCAAGCGCTGCCGTATATCCCGAATAAGGTCCGGCTGAGGACCCCAGACGAACTGAGTTTGCCCTTCCTGGTCCAGGCCTACAAACTTAGGGATAGAGCGCTTGCCATTGGTCAAAAGAGCATCCATGATGCGGGGATGGTCATCTTTCAGCAGGATGCGAAGCGTCAGGTCGTCGCGTTGCTCTGCTCCCCAATGGACCAAAGGCAGGCTGTATGCCGAGTCCACACACCAATCGTCGGTAAGGAAAAGCCAGTCAGAGTTGGCGGGAGCCTTCATAACCGCTTTCGAGAACGACTCCGAAGCTGCCCATAGATCGACCACCCGACACTGACGTTCCAGATTGTATTTGGAGTAGAATCGTGTACGACGCTGCACAGGATCGAGGCCCCGCATTGGTAATGCGTTCTTTTCAGCCCATTGAGCCATGTATTCGTCGAAGGTCAGTCCCGACCGGACAGCTTCAATTTGTTCAGACGTCATCATGTAGTCAACATACGTGCTGTGAGAAGCTGTGTAAGCTCTCCTAGACGCCCGTTACATCACTGTTTTGAATGCATAAGTACGATCAGTATCGGGAAGCGAAATAGTTGACACCGAAAAAACCATGCTGCCCGATGTTGTCGGAAGGGCTTTCATTCAATATCTTGAAAAGGTTTTCAGAAATTGATTGATCTTTTGCAAACCGGACTCTCAAGGGCCCGTGACGTACAAGCAACGCTTCAACAGCAGCTCGAGAAGACTTCGAGTGTAGCGAACCATTTTGAAGCATAATCAGAAGGCGTACAACATGTCTACAGGCGCTGCCCGCGGCCCAAAAGTCCCAATCGCATTGAAGTTGGCGTGGGGCTTCGGCATGCTCGCGAATCAGATGTTTCCGGCAGCGCTTGGGGTATTCCTGGTTGTCTTGGTGCAAAACCTGGGTTTTTCACCCCTGCTTTGGGGATTCATCTTCTTTGCGCCACGTCTGTTCGATGCCATCACCGATCCAGTAATGGGCTTCATTTCAGACAATACCAAGTCTAAATGGGGCAGGCGCCGGCAGTACATCTTCATTGGTGCCATCATCCTAGGCCTTTCCTACATGGCCATGTGGCAGCTGTATGCCGAGAATGGAGTGACCTTCAACTTCATCTATTTCATGGGCCTGTCGCTCGTGTTTTATCTCGGCCTGACCATCTTCAGCGTCCCCTTCGTCGCCATGGGGTACGAGATGAGCGAAGATTTCCATGAAAGGACCAACATCATGGCTGTAGGTCAATTCGTGGGACAATGGGCCTGGGTCATTGCACCTTGGTTCTGGGTGATCCTCTATGATCCGGCCTGGTTTCCCGATGCAGCCTCGGGTGTGCGAGAGCTCTCAATATGGGTTGGCGTCGGGTGTGCTATTCTCGCGATGATACCTGCCATTTTCATCAAACAGAAGTCAACTCTCGAGCGCGAAGATCTGGCAACAGTTTCTCTCTCCACCATGGGCTCGAGTTTGAAGGAAATTGCGAAAGCTACCGCAGATGCCTTCCGCATCAAGCAGTTCCGCCAAATCGCTTTCGCTACGTTTTTGATCTTCAATTCGTTCAATGTGATTGCCACATTTACCTTCTTCATCATACTCCACTACCTGTTCGCAGGGGATGAAGCAGCCGTTGGGATCTGGCCGGCAATGCATGGATCGATTGGTGCTCTGGTTACCACCTTCGTCGTGATTCCGATAGTAGCCTGGATATCCAAGTTCATTGGAAAGAAAAAGACCTTCATTCTTTCCCAGGCCATTTCCATTGTCGGGTATGTCTTGTTCTGGTTTCTCTTCGTTCCGGGTAAACCCTATCTCTTCCTTTGGGCTCTCCCCTTCCATTCGTTCGGAATTGGTGGCCTGTTTACGATCATGATGTCTATGACCGCGGATGTCTGCGACATCGATGAATACAACACGGGGCAACGTCGAGAAGGCACGCTGGGAGCTGTCTATTGGTGGATGACCAAGTTTGGCCAGGCCTTCGCAGGGCTTCTCTCCGGGGTCATTATGGCGTTGGTTGGTTTTGACGCGGTCAATGTGACAGCGGATGCCATGACTGGACTGCGCCTGTTCTACACGTTTCTGCCAATCGCCGGCGTAGTCGGAGCCATTGCCGTTATGTGGAACTATGACATTACCGAAGACAAGGCGAATGAAATTCGGTCTGCTCTAGCTGCAAGAGCAGCCTCTTCAACTACCTCATCCTGAGCGCCCACTTCTCTTTTTTCGTTTTTTTGACGCGGAATCGCGGTGTTATGCAAAGCACATCACTTCACATCGAATCTTCAGTCGATCACGTCACACAGGAAATTGGTGTTACGGGTACCTATGTCGAGCTGTATGGAGAGGCCTACTACAGGATTGGCAACAGCCATCTGATGCCGGAATTTTACATGTCCATCGTTGGGGCGGACGATCACTGGATGTTCGTCTCCAGTCGCGGGGCACTTACCGCGGGACGCCGCAATCCCGATGGAGCCATTTTCCCGTATGCGGCTGATGACCAGATTTCTGCCATGAGAAGGCAAGCGGGCACGATAACAGAAATCTCTGTTGCGGGCTTCGCATCTGCATGGCGCCCTTTTATGGATAGCTCCGTAACTGAGGGAGAATTAGAGCAAGCGATATTGAAGTCACCCATTGGTAACAAGGTTGTCTTCGAGGAGCGTAACGCAAAGCTAGGATTGACCTTCCGGTATCGCTGGGCATTCAGTCCCAAGTATGGCTTCGTGCGTGATTGTGTTCTTTCCAACACAGCCGACCACGATCAGACTATTGATGTACTCGACGGATTACAAAACATTCTTCCCTGTGGTGTTGGGCAGGATTTCTGGTTGCGGTTCAGCAATCTGGGAAATGCCTACAAAAAGAGCGAGCTACTCGAAGCTGCTCAAATGGGCATCTTTTACCTGAGTTCTATCCCGACCGATCGTGCCGAGCCCAGCGAGGGATTGCGATCAACCATTGTATGGCACGACGGCTTTATTCCAGATGCGATTTTGTTATCTCCTGCCCAGCTTGAGCACACCTCTTCGGGTAGCGTGTTCTCGACGGAACGCTCGGTGCGCGGCAAGACGGCCGCTTTTATCGCTTCAAAGCATTTTGTGCTGCCAGCAGGTGAGAGCATGCGTTGGCGGCAGGTTGCAGATCTTGGAAAAGACCAGACGGATGTCATCAACCACGCGTCATGGCTGACCTCGGGAGTGGACACGTGGAGCCAGGTTGATGAAGACATTGCCGTAGGAGAGGTAAACCTGAAGCGTCTTATCGCCTCCTCGGACGGTTTACAATGTGGTTCGAATCAGAACCGTGTGAACAGGCATTTCTCCAACACACTGTTCAACGTTATGCGTGGTGGCGTTCCCCTGGACAATTACCAGGTTGATGCACGTGATTTCCAACGTCATGTTGGTTCGTTCAACCAGCGCCTTGCGTCCAGACACGCCGCTTTGCTCAACAGCCTTCCGGAAGTTGTAAGCCATGACGACCTGAATGAGCAATTGGCCAGCTCCGGGGACCCGGACTTGATCCGTTTAGGTTTGGAATACCTACCCCTCGCCTTCAGTCGCCGTCACGGAGATCCGACGCGGCCGTGGAACCGGTTCAGTATCGATCTGAAGACAGAGGACGGTAGAAGCAACCTTAACTACCAAGGAAACTGGCGCGATATTTTTCAGAACTGGGAAGCACTCGGGATAGCGTATCCAGACTTCTTTCCAGCCATGATTTGCCGTTTTGTGAACGCAACGACGGCAGACGGTTACAACGCATATCGCATCACAAAGGATGGATTGGATTGGGAGGTTCCAGAGCCTGAGGACCCGTGGTCAAACATTGGTTATTGGTGTGACCATCAGATCATTTATCTCCTGAAGCTACTTGAGTGGAATCGAAAGTTCCATCCGGAATCATCCCGTGCGTTGTTGTCCGAACGCGTTTTTGTGCATGCCGAAGTACCCTATCGCATAAAGGGTTTTGATGCCATCAAGGCAGATCCACAAGACACCATCGACTACGATTGGGAGCTGGCTCGGCGTATCGAGAAACGTGTGGAACAGATCGGATCGGACGGCAAGCTACTCCAGAATCAAAGTCAAGAGATACACCGCGTGTCCCTGCTTGAAAAGATTCTTACCCTGTCGCTGGCCAAAGTGTCAAACTTTGTACCCGACGGTGGCGTCTGGTTGAATACTCAGCGACCCGAGTGGAATGACGCAAACAACGCGCTTGTTGGAAACGGCCTTTCCATGGTCACTACCAGCTATTTGTATCGCTGGTTCGACTTCCTGGCCGGGTGGATTGAGGAGGACCAGGCACCATCATTCGTGCTTTCGACCGAGGTAGCCTCGACACTGGGGTCAATTCATGAGGTCGTTTCGTCCTACGGCGATCAGATTGCGTCCGGATTTACTGCTGCTGATCGCGCCGCAATGGTTTCGTCCCTATCTGAGGCTGGGGCGGCATTCAGAAAGCAACTCTATACAAGGGGACCGTCTGGACGGACGCAGGAAGTGGATAGGGATACACTGATCGGGTTCATCGAAGCGTCTCGTGCCATGATGGCGTCATCCATCCGATCCAATCGCAGAGGGGATGGCCTGTACCATTCGTACAACCTGCTTCGCTGGTCCGAGGGCGGACTCGATATCGACAATCTCTATGAAATGCTGGAGGGTCAGGTAGCTGTACTGAGCAGTGGTCTTCTTTCCTGCTCCGATGCCGTCGATCTTTTGGACGCTCTTCGTAAAAGCGCTCTTTATCGGCATGATCAGGACAGCTACATCCTATACCCCAATCGCGAGTTGCCAGCCTTCTTGGACAAGAACTGTCTGACAACGGAACAGGTAACGTCTTCTCCCCTGCTCTCAAGACTGCTCAAAGACGGTCATCAAACGATTGTCAAGCAAGACTTGGAGGGAGGGTTTCATTTCAACGGCGATTTCCGGAATGCCGACGAATTGAGAGACGCTCTTCAGGCAGTTGATTCTTCATATGCTTCGTTGGTTCGAGAGCACTCCAGCGACGTCCTGCAGTTGTTCGAAGATGTATTTGATCACCGCACATTCACGGGACGCTCGGGTACGTTCTTCGCCTACGAAGGGCTGGGCTCCATCTATTGGCATATGGTATCCAAACTGGGTTTGGCAGTTGCAGAAAATGTAGAGCGGGCTCATTCAGAAGGGTATCCCACCGACGTTCTTTCTTCGCTGCAGCATCATCTTGAAGCCATTCGTGCGGGCATTGGAGCCGAGAAAACTCCGGACGAATATGGCGCCTTCCCAACAGATCCTTATTCCCATACTCCGGAAAATGCGGGCGTTAAGCAGCCAGGAATGACCGGTCAGGTCAAGGAGGACGTCCTGGCGCGCTATATGGAGCTGGGTGTTGAGATTGATGGGGGCCAACTGGCCTTCAACTTGCGAGGGTTCGACAAGAATGAGTGCCTTGACGCGACGACAAGCTTCGAAACCTTCGACCTGAACGGTAGAGCCACGACACTGGACATCCCTGCGGGTGGATTCGGTTTCACGGTTTGTCAGGTACCCATCATCTACCGGCCGAGCGACAGGAACGAGATTCATCTGCACGGTTCAGACGGTTCACTGCGAAGCGTGGACGGGCATCGGCTTGATCTTGAGGCCAGCAGAGCCATCTTTGGGCGAACCGGGCAGATATATGCAGTAGAATGCCTGTGGTCCGCACTCGCGGACTGAAGCAGGACCGTCCCCTCAATTGATCAACAGCGAATGTGCTCATCGCTGTCTAGTTAATCAGTTCAGAAAGGAAGCCAGTGGCCGGCCGGCCTGAATGTACCGTGCATGTATGTCCAGGTAGGTGTCACGGACCAGTACATCTACCTGTTCAGGCTCCATGAATCCAGAGGAAAAACCTGGAGACCGAGGATCAATTACCAGGCGTGCGGCACCCAAAAAGTGACCGATCAGCTCTTTGGGATTCTCATCGCCCACAGCGATGCGAATATTGGTTTGCGAGATTCCCGACTCAGCCAGTGCATTAACGTCCAACTCAGAGTGTGAGGTGTAGGCCGGGCAAAGAATTGTTGTATTGCATTGCCCCAAGCTCACCATGTGATTGAATACGGGCGACAGGCTGTCAAAGAAGCTGATGAACGTTTCTCGATCCAAACCGGCATCTTCAAAGTCGATTGTAAACAAGGGTGCCGGTAGTCCAAATCGTAAGCCGCGCTCCCGCTGATCGTGATTCCAGTGCCCTTCCAGCGCATTGCAATTGACGTTGATGCCTGCATGTGATGCCAGAAAACGTGCCAACACCAGTGTGTTGATACACTTTTTCAGCATCCTCATTTCCAGTGTCTTGATGCCCGAGATCACCTCAAAAGCCTTTTCTGCATCGAGGAAGGCTCCTTTGATATAGTAGGCATCCCAGAATAAGGTCTCGTTCCAAGCGCGCCCTGCAACTTCTTCTCCTTTCGGTATGAACATGCGCTCATTCCGAGCAATGACAACCCCCGCCGTAGCGTTGCCATTTCCTGTCAGATCCTTCGTGTAAGAATGGATGAGATAGTCAGGGCGCTCTCGTGGGTCTGATCGTTGAAGTGGCTTATCCAAAAACGGCGTGGCAACGGTAGAGTCATGAATCACAGTCCAACCCCGCTCGTGTGACTCGGCTGACATTCCAGGAACGTCCAATACGTACCCGTGGGGATTACATGGTGACTCAACGTAGAAATAGACCTTCGCCCCTTGCTCAATTTCACTGGCGTATTGAGTATTGATTTCATCCGCACGAGCTGCGAATGCATTTCGATCGTATCCATCAAACCACTCAATGTGGGCTCCAAGGCGCCGTTCATCACCATAAAAGTCGTGCAGGAGCTGCCACGTACCTCCATAGACGTTTCGAGATACGAGGACGATATCTCCTCGACCCAGGAGATGCCCCAAGAGCGTATCGATCGCAGCCATACCTGAATTGAAATTCCAAGCCAGGTATTCTGACGCATGCGGACCGGCCTCCAGATCCACGATGTGGTTTGCGAGCGAAATAGATGTAGGATTCAGGAGCCTGGAATAGATCTCATGGAGGGCCTCTTTACCATGGAATGCATCGTCGACCCACTCCGTACAGGCATAGATATAGGTTGCGGTACGAACGATGACGGGATTGGCCGAAAACAGGGCCGTCACATTATCGAAGATGGGGTACGGTCCCTTGGCCTGAAGAGACTCATCCGACATATCCAGCTCCTGATAAGCCTTACGGAAGGGATTCTGCAGGGTATCGAGAATCTTCGCAACCTGGAAAGAGAGAAACTTCTTGGCATTGAACCAGGCAATACGATCCGTTCTGTCCAGTCCCTCAATGGTCTCCGCCGTGACTTTCCATAGGCGATCCATATCTGCCTGCGCCTCGTAAAGAGCTTCACAAGCACTGAGTAGGGCTTCACCGTAGGATGACGCTGGATCAACACCAAAATGTTCGAGCTGTTCGACAGCGAGTTGCTCGACAGAGACAGCAGAAGACGACTTGCGCCGCGGAGAGAGAACACGCGCTGCATCCACACGAGACGAAGCCGTGTTGGTTGAGGCGTGCATGTCAGCATCAGAGGTCTTGGATGTGTTTTTCATGGTCGCTAGTGCGTCAGGAATACAGGGATATGTCTGGATAATGCATATTATGCGGGTACCAAACTCCTAAACCGAATACTATTCTGAGCATTTACCATATGAAGCGGGTAGATCGAATTGACGAACGCATAATTGAGCTCTATCAAAAGGATGCTCGGATGACCAATAAGGCCGTCGCTGCAGAACTTAGCATTGCCCCCTCAACGGCACTGGAGCGGACCCGCCGACTGGAGCACATTGGCGTCTTCAGTGGGTTCCATGCTGATGTAGAACCAAAACACTTGGGAATACGCCTGCTGGCCATGATTTCCGTTCGACTAAGCAAACATGATCCGCATGCAGTATTTCGATTCACGAACCATGTACTGGCGCTGCGCGAAGTTCGGGATATCTACCACGTGGCCGGCGAAAACGACTTTTTGATTCACGTTGCCGTCCGTGATTCAGAGCATTTGAGGAGCGTTGTCTTGGAGGGAATAACGGCTCAGGTAGAGGTCGAGCATGTTGAAACAAATCTTATTTTTGACCACCATAGAGACCACGTATTGGAGTCCTGCTGGGACGTCGAACTCTAGGTCCCATCATGAAATGAACGCAGCCGGTTATCCAATTGATTGGTAATAGAATGAGCCTCCTCCCTCTCCCATACAGAACAGGGGTGGTTATCACGTTTGCAGTAAGCGTGCTGACTGCTTGTGGAGGTGTCCCGGAAGTAACTGAATCGAGCGTAGATACGGTCAGCCTAGTACAGGACGAGCAAGGCACACGATTGGTAGTGGGCGACGAGGACTTCTTCGTAATGGGAATGAACTGGGACTACTATCCCATTGGGACGAATTACGCTTACAGCCTGTGGGAGCAGGACGATGACATCATACGGGAGGCCCTTGATCGGGAAATGTCATCATTGCGAGGGGCCGGTATCAATGCGATTCGTCAATATGTAGGCGTGCCACCTCGTTGGGTAGCTTATATCCGTGAAAACTACGGTATCTACACCATCCTGAATCATGCCATGGGACGATACGGGGTAATGGTCGATAAGCAATGGAGGGCCAATACAGATTATGCTGATCCTGCGTCGCGTGAAGTGATTCTTTCGGAAATCACCGCCATGGTTGAGCAATTCCAGGACACACCGGGTGTGCTAATGTGGCTCTTGGGAAACGAGAATAACTATGGTCTGGTTTGGAGTGGCGCAGAAACCGAGAACTTGCCTGAGGAAGAACTGAATTACCGGCTAGCTACGCCGCTGTATACGTTGTACGGGGAAGCAGCGGAGCGAATCAAGCGCCTCGATACACATCGGCCCGTCGCCATGGCCAACGGGGATCTGGGCTATTTGGACTTGATCGTTGAGCATGCCCAAGCCGTTGATATCTTTGGAACGAATGTCTATCGAGGAATTGGATTTACAGATGCCTTCGACAGGATTCGTGATGAGTTCGGGAAACCGATCTTCTTTACTGAATTTGGCTCCGATGCATTCAACGCAAAAGAGGAACGTGAAGATCAGCTGATGCAAGCACGCTATCTCAAAGGCCAGTGGCGTCAGATCTATGACAATGCCTCGGGCCTGAGCGGTAGTGACAATGCCATTGGGGGACTGACCTTCCAATGGTCTGACGGGTGGTGGAAGTATGGTCAGGAAACAGGCCTCGATGTCCACGATTCCAATGCTTCGTGGCATAATGCGGGATACCCGGAAGATTACGTCGAAGGGAAAAACAACATGAACGAGGAATGGTTTGGCGTCGTCGCCAAAGGTCCAACTGACGAACGACAGCAATTCGAGTTGATTCCCAGGGGAGCCTATTACACCCTGATGCAGATCCACGAGCTGAATCCATACGGACCCAATGTGACCCCCGCAGTCATAGCTGATCACTTCGCCGGTATCAGTCCTCAGACAGACGTCCGAAGGGCTGCCCAAGAAGGCCCGGTCAACGCCCAATGAGTTCGGGAATGATTGTACTAGCGGCTTGCCCTGGGGATCAGACGTCCAGATCCTGAACTTCGTCTACGTTGTTCATGATGAAATCGAAGCGCGCCGACGCATCCTTACCCATCAACTGGGAAATTGTCTGTTCAGTGACCATGCGTTCCGCATCCGGAATGGTCACTTTAAGAAGGCGACGTTTTTCCGGATCAAGCGTGGTGTCTTTCAGGGTTTGAGGCATCATTTCCCCCAATCCCTTGAAGCGCTGCAGTTCGATCTTCGTGTTCTTGTTACGCTTCTTAATGTCAGCCATAATTCGCTCCCTGTCTTCGTCGTCGAGTGCCCACCAGGTATTCTTTGCTGCGTCAATACGATAGAGCGGCGGCTGTGCAATGAAAACGAAGCCCTCTTCGATCAACGGTTTCATATACCGGTAGAAAAAGGTCAACAACAACGTTGATATGTGGTGGCCATCGGAATCGGCATCCATCAACAGGATCACCTTATGGTATCGCAATTTGGACAGCTCCAGCTGATCACCGAGACCGCAACCAAGCGCCTGAACCACATTGGATAGCTCCTTATTATCCTGCACTTTCTTCAACGTGGCTTGCTCTGCGTTGAGCACTTTGCCGCGCAGCGGAAGAATGGCCTGCGTGCCGCGATCCCGCCCCTGCTTTGCCGAACCACCTGCAGAATCGCCCTCCACGATGAACAGCTCGCTATCCTCTGGATTGGTAGAGGCACAATCTGCCAGTTTCCCCGGCAGGTTAAGACGGTGACTGACGCTAGTTTTGCGTCTGACCTTTGTTGCCGCCGCGCGACTGGCATGCCTTGCCTTGGCAGCCTGTACGACGCGTGTAGCAATGGCGTCCCCGGTTGAGGGGTGTCGATTCAGGAACTGCTCTAATTCGAGTCGAATCGCAGCCGTCACAATACCCTTGATTTCAGGGTTGTTAAGCTTCTCCTTGGTCTGTCCCTGGAATTGAGGGTCCACCATGAACAGATTCACGATACCCATGACGCCTTCACGGATATCTTCCGCTGAGATATCAAGCTTTTTGGGCAAGAGGTCATGCGTGTCCATATAGGAGCGCACAGCGGAACGTATGGCATTCTTCAGACCTTGCTCGTGCGTCCCACCATCGGGCGTTGGAATGCCATTGACATACGAGTACAAAGCTTCACGCGGTGCTTCTGTCCATTGCAACGTCACTTCAACACGAGCCCCGTCTACCATTCCTTCCTGACGAAGAACAAAAGGGTCCACATGGACGGGTCGCAATTTTCCTTCACTCAGCTTGTGACCCAGAAATTCTTCGATGCCACCTTCGTGATGGTATTCGTGCTTTTCGCCGGTTGCTTCGTTCTTGAAGGCAATCCGAAGCGCACCATTCAGATAGGTTTTCGTCTCCAGATTCTCCGCTATGATGCCGGCGTCGAAATCCACCGTTTCGAAAATGTCAGCATCGGGACGAAAGTAGATACTCGTCCCCGTTCCACGAGAATTGGGCGATACTTTTTTCAGCTTGGTTACGGGCTTGCCCCGTTCGTAGCGCTGTTCCCATGTCGCGCCGTCACGCTTGATTGTTGCAACGAGATCCTCTGACAAGGCATTCACGACGGAGGCCCCCACCCCGTGCAAACCGCCCGAGGTGATATAATTGGAGCTGTCGAACTTACCCCCAGCGTGAAGTGTGGTCAGAATGACCTCAAGAGTCGGAATCTTCTTGGTTGGGTGCTTGTCGACGGGAATACCTCGGCCATTGTCCGACACCGTGATAGAGCGCCCATCGCGGTGCAGAACGACGTCGATTTGGGACGCGTATCCATTCGTGGCTTCATCAACGGCGTTATCCACCACTTCCCAAAGCAGATGGTGGAGCCCCGGCTTGCCCGTTCCGCCGATATACATTCCAGGGCGCTTACGTACCGGTTCCAGTCCCTCGAGGACCTGAATGCTTTCGCCAGTGTAATTTTTTGCACTCAAAATGGGAGACTTGCTTAATCGGACATGCCGTCCGTGATTTCGACAACGGGATAAACGACACGCTTGATACCGCCTCGTTTGATAATCAGACGCCCTTTATTACCTCGGTTGGCGACGGGAAACTTGGTCGGGCGGATGATCTCTGAACGTCCCCGGGTTGTTTCTACTTCAAGACCTTGGCGTGCTGCTTCGGATAACGCGAAGCCAATGATCTCATCCCCCGCGTTCAGTCGCATGGCGATGACTCCCTTGGCTGCATTCTTCATGATCGGTATCTGACCTACGGGGAAAATGAGACAGTAACCATCCTTCGTTGCGAGGCAGACATTCTCTGAACCCGAGGTAGGCTCCACTCGGAGTAGTTGCTCACCTTTGGCCACCTTCATGAATGCGCGACCGCTGACCGTTGAAGGTTCGCCATAATTCTCCAAGGCAATGCGCAGGGATTGCCCATCCGAGGTGACTCCGGTTGCGCATGGCCCCTCCAGTTCAGGCTCGCCTTCACCAAACAGCTCGGGTTCAGCATCTTCCCGGACCATGGCTTTAGGCAAGGCGCGTGAATCCATGGATACGACGCCCACGATCCGCTCGCGATCCGAAAAGTCAAACAGCTTCTGTATGGGGGCGCCATGACCGGTTGTAGCCATCAGGGCTTCCACCCTCGTTGAATATGCCTTGCCGAAATTGGAGAAGAAGACGATCGACTTTCTCGTCGTAGCCGGCAGGATCCATGCGACGGCATCACCATCCCTGACGCGGATACTTTCCACATCTCCGTAGGAGCGTTGACGCTTGACCCAACCGTCCTGCGTAACGATGACAAAGACATCTTCTTCAATGATGTAGTCTTCTGCCGAATACGTGATCTTGGCATCGGGGCCTGCTATTGTAGTCCGGCGTGGCTCGGCAAATTTGGATCGTAGGTCCTTCAGCTCGGTCTTGATCAGCTTCCAACGCGCCTCTTCATCTCCCAGGAGGGCTCGAAGTTGAGCCGCCATGGCCTCCTTTTCTTCCAACTCCTTCCGGATGGCATCAATCTCAAGCTTCGACAATTTGTAAAGCTTGATCTCGAGAATGGCATCAGCCTGCACATCATCGAGCTGAAAGCGATGCATGAGACGGCTGGCCGCATCGGCCTTGTTTTCGGATGCCCGGATAATGCGGATGGCTTCGTCCAGCGCACTGAAGATCTTTTCAAACCCACGAAGGATGTGGATACGCTTCTCCAGCTGCGCCAGCTCATATTCAAGCCGCTTGACGACGACTTCCATCCGGAAATCCAGGAAGTGCCGTATAAAGGTTGGCAGATCAACCTTTGCAGGTGCACCGATCTCTGGGTTATCGGTTGGAAGGAGGCATGTGAGGTTTACATGGAAGCGAGACTGCAGGGCGGTGTGCTTCAGCAGGAAAGCCATCGCTGCTGCACTTTCTGCACCCCGCTTGATCTCAAGTACGATGCGGACGTCATCAGTGGACTCGTCCCGAACATCGACCAATTGGGGGACCTTTCCTTTGATGATGTTGTCGGCGATCTGCTCAATTAGTGCACTCTTCGTGATTCCGTAAGGAATAGAGGTAATCACGACGCGGCTCTTGCCTTCGTTTTCGTACTCCCCGCGGAGCTCTATGGCCCCTTCACCCGCTGAATAGATCTGGATCAGTTCTTCTTGCGTATTCAGCACGCGACCTCCCGTAGGGAAGTCCGGACCGGTAACAAACTTCTCAACCAGGGTTTGAGTACGCGCGTTCGGTGAGCCAATCATGTAGATCGAGGCATCGATCAGCTCGGTAAGGTTATGCGGCGGAATGTTGGTTGCCATTCCAACCGCGATGCCCGAGGCGCCGTTCAGAAGCAGATTGGGCACCCTGGCTGGCACGACAACCGGTTCAAAAAGCGAGCCGTCGAAATTGGGGCGAAAGGCAACGGTTTCTTTTCTGATCTCAGACAATAGCTCCATGGCCAGTGGACGGAGCCGCGCCTCGGTGTACCGCATTGCAGCTGGTGAGTCGCCATCAAGAGAGCCGAAATTACCGTGCCCCTCAACCAACGGTGCCCTAAGAGAGAATTCCTGCGCCATACGCACCATGGCGTCGTAGATCGCCTGATCACCATGCGGGTGATATTTACCCATGACGTC
>CALIKL010000020.1 GCA_938018055.1 uncultured bacterium | reverse complement strand
TGGGCACCACAGCGTACGATTACATGGCGGCTTCTACCGTCATGACGCCGCGCATCGTACCGAAGTGACCCGGGAAGGAGCAGACGAACTCGTACGTGCCAGCAGCAGGAGCCGTGAACGTGACTGTTGCTTCTTCGCCTGGACCGAGCAGCTCGGAGCTTGCCATTACCCAGTCAGCCATGTCGGCAGGGATGTACGCCGTTTCGCCAGCGCCTGCAGCGGCAACGCCGAAGGCCTGAACGTCAGCACCTTCTGTCAGGAAGACGATGTTGTGGCCGCCCATTTCCTTGGCCATCTGGCCGACGTTCTTGAGAACAACCGTGACTTCTTCACCTTCGGTGACCGTGAATTCGGTAACCGTGAACTGAAGCATGTCGTTGGCTTCGATGACGATAGCGTCAGCGGCCATTTCTTCGGTTGCGTCGTCAGCAGCTGCCGTGTCAGCGGATTCGCCGCCGCAGCCAACCATCATGAGGCTGGCAAAAAGCAGAGCGAAGAATGAGTTGGAGAGAGTACGCATGTGTGCAATCAAGTAAGTTGGTGTTCGACGTGGGGTAATCATCCGGATATCGGACCCTTCCAGGAGCGGACTCCCGGGTCGAGTTACGGGCCTTGAAACCGAGTTAAAAACGGCCTGATCCGCCGCTGATCAATGTTCACTGGATATTCCAAGTGCTTTCGAGCTCTCAGCCACCCGCAATCTGGGGGCGGGATACAAGCACCTGACTGAGTTTTCCGGACGACTCGGCCACGAGATGGAAACGGATGCGGATATCATCGTGCGCCTTAATGAGTCCGAACAGCGCCGTGGGTGGCACCATGCCAAAAGCCGTCTTGTTTTACCGCAATATGTTATTTATCGCCGCGAGTTCATCGTCTGAAAAAGCCGGGGCCTGCAGCACGCCCAGGGCATCCTCAATGTGCGCCACGCGACTCGCCCCAATCAGTACAGACGTAACCACATCCAGCCTCGCAACCCACTGCAACGCCATCTGCGCCAACGACTGACCGCGCTCGGCCGCCATGTCGTTCAACGAGCGGATCTGATCCACCCGCTCCATGGTCAGCGCTTCGGGGCGCAGGAAACCGTGCTCTTTTGCGGCGCGCGAATGTGCCGGAATCCCATTGATGTATTTATTGGTCAGCATGCCTTGCGCCAACGGCGAGAAAGGAATGCATCCCATGCCCTCGTTTTCCAGGGTGTCTGTTAAACCCTCTTCAATCCACCGATCAAACATGGAATATTTGGGCTGATGAATCAGGCACGGCGTTCCCAATTCGCGCAGGATGCGCGCAGCTTCCCGCGTTTCTTCCGGGCCATAACTGGAAATCCCAGCGTACAGGGCGCGCCCGCTTCGAACGATGTAGTCCAGCGCGCCCAGGGTCTCTTCCAGCGGCGTGCGCGGATCAAATCGATGGGAGTAAAAGATGTCCACGTAGTCCAGGCCCATCCGCTTCAAGCTCTGATCGCAGCTGGCCACCAGGTATTTGCGTGACCCCCATTCTCCGTACGGACCGTCCCACATGCGGTAGCCGGCTTTCGAGGAAATGATCAGCTCGTCACGATGCGAGGCCAGGTCCTGCGCCAGGATCTTGCCGAAGTTGGTTTCAGCTGAACCGGGGGGCGGGCCGTAGTTATTGGCCAGATCAAAATGCGTGATGCCTGCCTCGAAGGCGCAGAGGATCATGTCGCGCGACACATCCAGATCGTCCACATCCCCGAAGTTGTGCCACAACCCAAGAGAAATCAGGGGCAGTCGCAAGCCACTTTTGCCACAGCGGCGATAGATCATGTCATCATAATTCGGCATGGAGCCAAGCGGGTGTCAGTTCTCGGAAACGGTTCGTCCGCCCAAGGTACTCTCCGTGCGATTTTGAATCCTGCCCACCAGCGCGCACCTTTTGGCCCCCGATACCCAAAAGAGTAGTACCCGCCATGACCATGCAAAACATCTCTTGGAACCTCAAACTCACCGTCAATGACGGCCATCTCGAGCAATTCCGCGACCTCATGAACGAGATGGTCGAGCACACGCGCGCCGAAGGTGGCTGCATGACCTACGACTGGTATGTCATGGATGACGGCTCCGAAGTGCACATCCAGGAGCGCTACGCCGACAACGAAGCCACACTGGTCCACTTGGGTAATTTCGGTGCCAATTTTGCCGAGCGTTTCATGGGCCTCGTCACCCTTCGCTCTTTTGCGATCTACGGTCCGGTCAATGACGACGTCCGCGGAGCCCTCACGCCTCTAGGTGCCGTTTTCATGGATCGCTTCGGCGGATTTCGTCGATAGGTCAGCAGCGATGCTGCGCCTGACGTAGGTTCCCCTCAGAACTTATCCCGAGCGTCATGCGCCGTTACCTTTTCGCCTTCTTGATCCTCGCTGCCGGCTGCGGAAGCGAACCCGATACCTCGTCGCCCAACGGCGATGCCCCGATGGACGTCGATATCGTCGACCCGTCGGACATTCCCGAAGCACCTGTCAGAGCGGCGGCTGAGGCACTGCAGGATTTTGAGATTGAAGAAGGCTTCGCCGTGGACATTGTGGCGAGCGAGCCGGATGTGGTCGATCCCGTGGCGCTGGCGTTCGACGAAGATGGCGCCATGTGGGGGGTCGAGATGCGCGACTACATGTGGACCACCGAGGGCGACAAGTCGGGTGATCCAGCCGGACGCATCGTGTCGCTTCGTGACACGGACGGCGATGGCTCGTACGAGACGTCTTCCACCTTCCTGGACGGCCTTTTCCTGCCCCGCGCGGTGGCGGTATATGATGGCGGCATCCTCGTCGCGGTCCCGCCCAATCTCTACTACGTGGAGCGTACGGGCGATGGATATGAAGCCGGAAAAATGACGGTAGTCGATTCCACGTATGCCGTGGGCGGCAACCCGGAGCACCAACCAAACGGATTGATGCTAGGGCTCGACAACTGGATCTACAATGCGAAGTCCGACACCCGCTATCGATTGCGCGACGGCATCTGGGAGAAAGAGAAGACGGAGTACCGGGGTCAGTGGGGCATCACGCAGGATGACTGGGGGCGGCTCTTCTACAACCACAACAGTACCATTCTCCAGGTCGATGACATGACGCCGGGGGCGCTCGCGTACAACCCGCATCGGCAGACAGGCGATCGGCGCGTGTACGGCGAAGCGCGGGCCGGGGCGCGCGTGTGGCCTCGTCGCGTAACCCCAGGCGTGAATCGCGGGTACCGACCCGGCACGCTGGACGCATCCGGACGCCTGGTGAATGTGACCTCAGCCGCTGGTCCGGTCATTTACCGCGGCGATCAGTTTCCCGAAGAATACCGGGGCAACGCCTTTGTGCAGGAAACCGCGGCCAATCTGGTCAAGCGCGTGGTCTTGTCCGAGGAAGATGGCCGCATCACCGGGGTCAATGGACCAGGCGAAGGGACCGAATTCCTGACGGCCACGGACGAGCGTTTCCGACCCGTGAATGGCTTCACAGCGCCCGACGGCTCATTGTTCATCCTGGACATGTACCGCGGCGTGATCCAGCACAGCACGTATTTGACCGAGTACCTGCAGCGTCAGATCGATATGCGCGAGCTGGACTCCCCGCTCGGGCTGGGTCGCATCTACCGGGTGCGCTGGGCCGATGCGCCACTGGGCGAACAACCGCACCTTTCCGCCGCATCCAACGAAGAACTCGTCCTGCACCTGATGCACGAGAACGGCTGGTGGCGCGACACCGCGCAGCGCTTGCTCATCGAGCGCAACGCCACCGAAATGCAGACGGCGCTGGAAGCCTTGGCCACCGGAGCCCGGGACGCTCGAACGCGCATACATGCCCTGTGGACGCTGGAAGGACTCGACCGGGTGAGTGACGGAACGCTTCGTGCCTGCTCCCGAGACAACGACCCGCGCGTCCGCTCCGCGGCCGCGCGGGTCGCGGCATCCCTTCACGGGACCCGGGGACTGATTGCCCTTGAGTTCATGAGCCAGGACGGCGACCCCATCGTCGCACGCTACGTTGCTGGAGCTCTGGGGGATATCGCGGAAGATCCAACCCTTCGAAATCGCGCCTGGGGCGCCCAGCTGCGCATTGCCGCGGCGCATCCTGATGATGCCTACATCGTGGACGCCATCATCGGCGCGCTCGAAGATCAGGAACAAGACTTCCTGGATACTACGGGAGGCGGCGTGATTGCTGGCGCCGTGGAGCATGCCGCCGGCATGGCGCTGGTGCAGGACCTGGATCAGGTCCGCCTGCTACCGGCCGCTTTCGAGCCCAGCTTTGAGCGAGGGCGTGAGACGTACGAGCTCTACTGCGCAAACTGCCACGGCAATGATGGCGCTGGCCTGCAGTCGGTTGCCCCTCCCCTGCTTCGCTCCCAGTGGGTATTGCAGGATGAAAAGCGTCTGGCGCGGCTGGTGCTGGATGGGATCGAAGGACCCATGGATATCGATGGTGCGACGTATGCCGCGCCGGACGTGGTCGACCATATGCCGGGCGTGCGCCAGCTCGATTTTTCGGATCAACAGATCGCCGACGCGCTGACCTACATCCGCAATGCGTGGACGAACCAGAGTGGCCCGGTCACGGAAGAGCAGGTAGCCGCTGTTCGGCAGGAAGAAGCGCCCGATACGCCTTGGACGGCCCAAACGCTAACCGAAACCGAGACGGACTGGACGCCCCTTTTCAATGGCAACGACCTGAGCGGCTGGACGCAGCTGGGTGGCGAAGCGACCTATGAAGTCGAAAACGGCATCATTGTCGGCACATCGACTCCCGATACGCCGAACTCCTTCCTTACGACCGATAAGCGCTACGGCGATTTTGTTCTGGAGCTGGAATTCCGGGTCGATCCGCTGCTTAATTCGGGTATCCAGATTCGCTCAAACAGTCTCCCCGAATACCAGAACGGCCGCGTGCATGGGTATCAGGTCGAAATCGACCCATCGGACCGCGCGTGGAGCGGCGGGATTTACGAAGAAGGACGTCGCGGTTGGCTGTTCAACCTGCGCAACCGGACCGCGGCGCAGCAGGCTTTCAGACAAGGCGAATGGAATCACTACCGCATCGAAGCGCGCGGTGATCACATCCGCACGTGGGTCAACGGCGTCCTTGCCGCCGACCTGATCGACTCAATGACGGCAGAAGGGTTCATTGGCCTGCAGGTGCACTCCATTGGAGACCCCGACCTGGCCGGTCGCACGGTGGCGTGGCGGGACGTGCGAATCAGGGAATTGCCCTGACCAATGACGGCGGGGCGCCGCCCATTGCACCCCGCCCATCAAAACCCGATCATTGGATGACTCCTCCGACGCAATTCTCATTGGCCTACCGGGTGGTTCAAGTCTGATCTGGCTTACTCTACCCAGCGACTATGAACCGGTTCTGCAATGTGCAGCATGGCGTTTGTCGGAAAAGCCCTTCCAGAACCGACTTCATCCACAATCCGAAAAACGGAGGCCTTTCTATTTGCGTCTGCCACCGATGGCAGCCAGAAAAAGCCACCTATCGCCCGGTGCCAAACACACGGTGTACATTGAAGCCCCATCCAAAATCGCCATCTGCCATGGGGGTCCTGGACCATGCCACGGCGTGTTGAGGCGTAATCCACTGTGACGACGTGAAAAACATTTGGAACACGTGGCCCCCCGTCTCCAGATCCACGCCAAATGAGCCCACATTGTACGTGCCGCCTGATACATCGCCGACCCGGGTGATCATCTCTGCGATGAATGAGACGTTCTCCCGCGCTTCGTAACGAACGGCCGTTCCCAACGAGTAATGATTGTTCAAGCTGGTCTGGATCCCTTGACCAAATACGTCCTGGTCAGGAGCATACACGAACCGGGAAAAACCGGGGGCCAGCTGGATTGTCAATTGATCTGTCACGCGCTTGCCGATCAGTACGGATCCGTGATAGGACATCCGATCGGCCAGATCCCGGCCATCTTCCGTTGTTTCGGCTGCCGCATTGTAGTATCCGGCCACCTGCCATCCGTCTCGTTGCAGCAGGTTCGCCTTGGCGCGGAAATCCAGGATCTTGTCGAAACGGGATCTCCCCACGCCCACCATGACCTGGTCCGTTACCCCGTAATCAAGCCCGAAGCGGATATTGGCAGCCAGGTCCAATCCAAACAGGTCATTCAGACCGCTTGAGACGGGACCAAACGTGTGGTGGATGGTGAAGTCCAGATCCCCCTTTCCGAGCTGGGTCGTCGAGGGCAAGACGATGATCGCGTGGGACCAGAACAACTCATCGACGGGCTGCTGAGCCGAACGGGTCCGTTGCATCTGAGCCGAAGCAGACGAAACCGTCACGAGGGCCGCCACGAACAGAGCGAAAGCGGTAAGGCGGGAGGTTCTTGTCATGATTCGGGTGTCAGCAAGATGTCAATGGTTATGGCTTGCTCTTCGTCTACCTTCAGGAAGAGCAAACGCGGGGGCTGGATCTCATAGTCCTCCAAGAGTAGCGTCCAGGAGGCTTCAATCCGTAATCCTTCCTCTGAGAATGTGAGTTGCCCGGGTACCTGAATGGTACGCGTGATCCCGTGTATGGTAAAGTCGCCTTCCACCTCAACGGGCTGGGGACCTTCCGCAGCTGGATCAACTGCCGTAAGGAGCGTGCCGAAGAACTCTGCAAAGGGATAATCGTCCGTCTCGAGGGTCTTTCGCATATCCTTGTCCCGCTTACCGATACCGGTATCCAGTGTATTGAGGTCGACGAAGAAATCCACGGTGTTCTCGGCCAGGTCAATCCGTCCGGTCAGGACGTCTGATGTACCGATAAAATCGTGCAGAGGCACGTTGGACAGGAATTCAACGTGGCCCGTTTCTGCGTACCAGGCTTGCGCCTCCGCCTGAGGTGGAATCAGGATGATCCAGACCCATGCTGCGACGAGAAGCGCCAGGTACCAGCGGACACGCAGGCCGTCAGTTGTTGGGAGCTCCGTCATTGATCCAACTGGAAATAGAAGCAATTTGCGAAGACGTCAAGGCGGCCCGTCCGAGAGGCATGCGAGAACCAAACCGGGGCGAGGAGCCCAATTTGTCAACCAGAGGACTGTTAGCAGCACTGCCTGCCACGACGGACGGGCCGCCGTACTGTGATCCATTGCTGGCCATGGTCGCAGACCATGAAGCAAGGTTTACGCCGCTGGCCGATCCACCAACATGGCAACCTGAGCCACCACAGGAAGCAGCAAAAATGGGCTGCACTTGCATGGAGAAGCTCACTACGGTCGGTGTTTGATTATCCGGTTCTTCCGTGACCGGACCCGTAATCATACCGTTGTCAGCATCGGAGCTGCATCCAATCAGGATCAGCGCTATCAGAAGTGGCAAATATCTCATGGGGCGTATCAGGTGCTGGACAACAGAGGGAGCCATGCCGGCGGCGGAGGCTCTTATTAGGGTTTCAAATCACCAATTCGTTTCAGTGAGAGCTCGCTGTCCTGCCGTTCAAGACCCGAAGGATCACCCCACCCCCGGATAATCGATTCGATCGGCCCCTTTTCCATGGGAAGCGGGCGGCCATTGAGACTGCTAATCACGTGCCTCAACGGACGAGGGCAGCCAGATCTGAAAAGCGGTTTTGCCAGGTTCAGAGCTCAGCGTCAACGATCCTTTGTGCTTGTTCACCACAATGGAATAGCACGTGTGAAGGCCGAGACCCGTCCCATCCCCCGGAGCTTTGGTCGTAGAAAATGCATCAAAGACACGGTGTTGAATCGCCTCAGGAATGCCAGGTCCAGAATCTTGGATGACGATCTCCACTCCACCATTTGCTGGACGGCTTTCCACGGTCAAAAGGCCATTCCCGTCCATGGCGGCGATTGCATTGTCAATCAGGTTGGTCCAGACCTGGTTCAATTCGCTGCCATAGGCAAGGATCGCAGGTAAGTCATCGCTCAGTCGGTCCACCACTTCGACACCTTCTTTCAACTTCGAATTCAGGATGATGAGCGTGTTGCGTATTCCTTTATTGATGTCGACTTCCTGAATCGGGGCCTGATCCAGATAGGAGTACTCCTTAAGGGCACCCACAATGGAGGATATGCGTTCGGTCCCATGTCCGATCTCCTGGAGCAATCGATACACACTGAGCGAGCGGGCCAGGGCCGTAATGGCTACCTCAAGATCCTGCTGGGGAATGTCTCCGGCTACCATTTCCAGTTCTGCCGTCCTGATTTACCCTTCTACCAGATCGTCCAGCAACTCGTAAGCGTCGGTGATCTCGTGATCCTCCATCCACTCCTCAAGCTCCTGCTCCAAGTCCATCCGCTCCATACCCGATAGTGTGGATACGCGGGCGGACCGCTCTCGTGCCAACTCATCGAGCATGAGCAAACACTCGAATTCCGATTCGGTCAAATCAAGTCGCCCTACCTGGACCATGACCTGCTGGAATCGAGTGAAGGCCGACTTGAGGTGATCAGCCCCCCGATGTGCAGCAGCTGCTGGATTGTTCAATTCATGAGCAACCCCGGCTGAAAGCGTCCCCAGTGTTGCCATTTTTTCGTTCTGGGCAAGCAGGCGCTCGGCTTCTTTCTGCTCCGTCACATCTGAACCGTAAACGAACGAGTTGCCTGCCTCCGTTCGCGGTGTGTGGGTAAACAGGATGAAGCGATCACCAACCTGTGCTTCATGCAAGACGTTGGTTTCAGTCATCTCGATGCGCTCCCAAAGGGCATCCGTCATGCCGGGACAAACGTCTCGCCACATCAAGCCAACCAACGATGGTTTGTCAAACAACCGCCTTGCTGCCCGATTGGCCAGAACGATGGAGCCACCTTCCACAAATTGAATGACCGGTCCTGGATTCATATCGGGAAATCGTGCCATCTCGGCCATCTGGGCACGCTGATCTTCCAAGGCCTTTTCTGCAATTCGATGCGCCGTCACGTCGGCTCCATAGACGAAGATGTGGCCAGTATCAGGGCGGCACACGTGGGTATAAAGGAAGCACTGTTCGAGTGTGCCAGCTTCGAATTGCACGGGCTCGGGACTGCTCTTTATGGCCTCCCACGTATCTGCATTCATATCCGGACAGAGATCATACCAACACTGCCCTTCTGCTCCCTTCAGTTTCAGGACCTCTCGTGCCGCCCGGTTGAGCATTTCCACCGTACCGTCCATGCGAAGCCGCAATACGGGCCCAGGATTCATGTCAGGAAATTCAGCCATAAGACGCTGCAGCGACTCGAGGGTAGGCTGAATCTGGTGTGCACCAGAAGGCTGATCTTGGCTTTCCATTCGATCCTCGGAGTGGGTGTCTGGATTCCCCACAATACTCCCCAGTTAAACATTGAAACAAATTCGGTCAACACATCTCTTATCCTGACCCGCGTCAAAGCATCCTGTAATCGTGGAAACATCTCCCTCCTCCTGGCCCGAGCTGCTCGTCGATCGCACTATTGTGCGGCGAGGCTTTAGATTTGCCGTCATTGTAGGCTCCATCCTGATCGCCATCAATCATGGGGATTCGATTGTGAACGGCCAAGTATCTGGCGTTCAGATTGGCAAAATGGCACTGACGGTCGTGGTCCCCTAATGCGTTTCCGTGATTTCCAGTATCAGTGCGATTCGACGATTGGGAGACCGCCCCTGCTGAGGACGTGATCCTCCGCGCTGCCCCGTCCGACTCACAACGTCAACGTGGATGTTTACCCGCATTCTGTTAGTGTCGTCCGCCTTGTTTCTGGCCTTGCTGGGTATCTCGGGGACGTTCACGCCCGCAGAGGTATTGGTTCTGGCTGGCATCGACCCGATAAAAACCACGGTTATCCTGTTCCAGATCATGGGCGGTCTCTATTTGGGATTCGCAGTCCTGAACTGGATGAGTCGCAACGCACCCATCGGGGGGATCTACGGAAAACCGTTGGCCAGCGCCAATCTGATTCACTTCACCGTCGTGGCACTCATGCTGGTAAAGGAGGTATTCCAACATGGTATCGGGAATGGATTCCTGATTCTGAGCGTCTTCTATGCAGCTTTTGCGGTTGGTTTTGCATCGACATTGTTCCGTGATCCGCTGTCGAGCACACCCCGCCAAGGCCCGGCTACGTCCTGATTGCTCCCGAGGACTGTCTGGCGCGATCGGTAGATCTGGCTATATTTCACCTTCCTGTCTCTCCAACGATCTGAATCCTGCCATGTATAGTCTCCGCTTATACGCCCCCCTCTTCCTGATTGTCGTTCTTGTATGTGCCGGATGCCAGGTGGCTGAAGAGACCGAGGAAGAATTGGTGGAACGCGCCCGCGGCGTCCACGAGCGCATCATCACGCTCGATACCCACGACGACATCAATACGTCCAACTTCACGGAAGAGCGTAATTACACCATGGACCTGCCCACGCAGGTTACCCTTCCCAAAATGAGGGAAGGCGGCCTGGACGTAGGCTGGTTCATCGTTTATACAGGTCAGGGAGATCTGGATGATGCCGGTTTCGACGCGGCTTATGAGAATGCGATCTCCAAATTCGATGCCATTCACTGGTTGGCGGACGAAAAAGCCCCAGATGAAATTGAGCTTGCGTATACGTCGGACGACGTTCGTCGCATTGTAGGCGAAGGCAAATTGGTCGCGATGATCGGAATTGAGAACGGCTACCCCATGGGTGACGACATTGGCCGCATCCAGGAATTCCAGGAGCGGGGCGCCCGCTACATGTCCCTGGCCCACAATGGCCACAGCCAGCTGGCAGACTCGAACACGGGAGAAGGCGATGGCGTGTGGCTGCACGACGGACTCAGCGACTTGGGTCGAGAAGCGGTTGCAGAGCTGAACAAGTGGGGCATCATGATTGACGTTTCCCACCCTTCCAAAGTCGCGAACATGCAGACCTTTGAGCTCTCACGGGCTCCCGTTATCGCGTCTCATTCCTCAGCGCGCGCGCTCAATGGCCATAGTCGCAACATGGATGACGAGCAGCTGATGGCGCTGAAGGCGAATGGCGGCGTCATTCAGACGGTAGCATTCCGCAGCTACGTGGATATGGAAAAGGATCGGGCCTATCGCGAGGCTACGAACGCCTTGCGTCAGGAAATCTCGCAGGAAATGGGGATCTCCGTGGTTACCGATCGCCGCGCATGGTTTGCGATGACGCCAGAGCAGCGCGAAGCGTATGCCGATGCCATTGCGCCGCTGGAAGAGGAATTGGCGCTCCGGGCAGCCGACATCGAGCAGAAACCGGTCAACGTGGCCGATTTTGTTGACCATATCGATTACCTGGTTGAAACGATTGGCATCGACCACGTGGGGATCTCTTCCGACTTCGATGGCGGAGGCGGTGTCGACGGATGGAATGATGCCTCCGAGACGTTCAATGTGACGCTGGAGCTGGTCCGTCGCGGATACTCCGAGGAAGAGGTCGAGAAGATCTGGAGTGGCAACCTGCTGCGCGTGCTCGATGAGGTACAGGCCGTCGCGGCCGAGATGCAGGCCGAAGGATAGTCATCTGCCCACAGATCAGGTACATGGTAGCCTGCTTCTCCGGGACCCGTGGAGCATCGTATCCGAGTGCATGGATCGGACGCTGAGGCAGGGCGTGTAAGGGCCGCACCCAACCTCCGATTCATGACCGATACCGCGAACAAGGACTCCGTGCTGGAGCCCGACTCGTCACAGGAGACATCCTCAGCACCGGATACACATTCTGCGTCCCAAAAAGACCTCAAGCCCAAAAAGAAGGGGGCCACGTTGCAGGAGGTCCGCTCCTTGATGTGGGAGCATCGGGGCAAGCTGGCGTTTGGATTCGTCTTGATGCTCGTCAATCGGCTCAGCGGTTTCGTTCTGCCGTGGGCTTCCAAATATCTGGTCGATACGATCCTGGCCGAAGGCAAGATGGACATGCTCTTGCCCATCGCACTTGCCGTCGGTGGCGCGACCATGTTGGGTGCCATCACCACCTTTGCCCTCTCACAAGTGATTTCGGTCACAGCGCAGGCAGCCATCATGGATATGCGCCGTCGGGTTCAGGCTCACGTCACACGCCTGCCCATCCGGTACTTCGACGGAACGAAAACCGGGGTGCTGATCTCCCGAATCATGACCGATGCCGAGGGTATCAGAAATCTGGTCGGTACCGGTATTGTCCAGATGGTAGGCGGTGTCCTGACGGCCATAATTGCCCTTTCCTGGCTGTTCGTGATCAACTGGCAGCTTACGGCATCGACCATGGGCTTCCTGTTGGCTTTTGGCGCCGCAATGGCCTTCGCGTTCGCGAAACTGCGGCCACTATTCCGTGAGCGTGGAGAAATCAACTCCCAGGTCACGGGTCGCCTCAACGAAACGCTCAACGGCATCCGAATCGTAAAGGCGTATGGGGTTGAGAGCAGAGAGCAGACGGTATTTTCCGATGGCGTCAATGAGCTCTTTCAGAACGTCAGGAAGGCCATCACGGGCCGTGCCGCCATCTCCACATTTGCAGGTATCGTGATCGGTGGTGTTGGAATCCTGATGATCACGGTCGGAGGCAAGGCTATCGCTGCAGGTGACATGACAATGGGAGATTTCGTCATGTACATCTTCCTGATCGGACTCCTGGCTGCACCCATCATTCAGCTGGCGGCCATCGGGACGCAGGTTTCTGAAGCCTTCGCCGGGCTGGACCGAATCCGTGAGCTGCTCGAGCACCCAACGGAGGACGAAGAAGATGAGACGCGCGAAGCCCTTTCTTCGGTTGATGGCGAAATCGTCCTTCAGGATGTTGATTTCGCATACGAAGAAGACGTTCCTGTGCTGAAGGGCGTGTCATTAACCGCCAAAGCCGGTACAACGACGGCGCTGGTTGGCTCGAGTGGATCCGGCAAAAGCACGTTGGTCAGCCTTGTGATGGCGTTCAACCGACCTGACTCAGGGCGAATACTCATTGATGGCAAAGACCTAAAGTCCGTTCGTCTGCATGATTTCAGGAGGCATCTCGGCGTCGTGCTGCAGGAAAACTTCTTGTTCGACGGGACCGTTGCCAACAATATCCGTTTCGCCAAACCGGATGCATCGGAGGACGAGGTCTTACGCGCCTCTGAATTGGCCAATTGCCACATCTTCATTTCCGAATTCCCCGACGGCTACGACACGGTCGTCGGTGAACGGGGTATCAAGCTGTCAGGCGGACAGCGTCAGCGCATTGCCATCGCGCGCGCCATTCTGGCCAATCCGCGTATCCTGGTACTCGACGAGGCAACCTCCAGCTTGGACTCGGAGAGTGAGGCCTTGATTCAGGCCGGATTTGCTTCCCTTCGCCAGGGGCGTACGACATTCGTCATCGCTCACCGTCTGTCCACGATTCGCAGCGCAGACCAGATTGTGGTCCTTGAGCACGGTGAAATCGTCGAATGCGGAACGCACGCCCAGCTGATGGCACTCGAAGGGCGCTACAAGGAGCTGCACGATCAGCAGTACAAATGGGAAGAAAACCTCTTCGTCAACCCGGGCGAGGACTATCTGCCCGAATCCACTACCTGAGTCTGAACAAGCCATGTCCCGAGCGTTCGTCAATGAAGACGCACCGACTGGCGATGTCTATATCCCGCCGCGTGCCCCACTTCCTGCCGGTGCCGTCAATTTCGTGACAGTCCGTGGGCTGCGACTGCTGAACGAAGAATTGACCGAACTGGAAAAGGAACGTGAGCGCCTCAAGAAAGGGGATCCTCATAGCGAAGACCGCAATCGGGCGTTGACCGTCGTCCGCGGTCGCATCAAGGATCTGGAAGCCAGAATAAAGAGTGCCAAGGTTGTACGGGCGGCCGATCAGCCATCAGATGAAGTTCGCTTTGGCGCCCGCGTCACGACCCGAACGCAACAGGGTAGAAAGCCCGGTCTGGAGAGGACTTTCCAGATTGTGGGCGTAGATGAATCGGATATTGCCACCATGCGCATCGGGTGGATTGCCCCGTTGGCGCGCGCTTTGACCGGCTGCAAGCCGGGTGAAACGGCTACGCTGATGATGGGCGGTGTCAAAGAAACCCTGGAAGTAGTGGCCGTCACGTATCCCGACGATGCATGAGTACATTCGCCCATCGATACGTGGATGCCCTTGCGGGTGACACCTCGGGTGATTCCCGCCGCAGGGAGGTCACGGGAGCCGCCTGGTCACAGGTCACGCCCGAACCCGTGTCAGACCCCACACTGCTTGCCCACTCACCGCAACTGGCGGCTGAACTGGGCCTTCCTGCACATTGGACCTCTGACCAGGACTGGCTGGCGTGGTTGAGCGGAAACGAGATTGCTCCGGGAAGCCGTCCATACGCCATGAATTACGGCGGACATCAATTTGGCAACTGGGCCGGTCAACTCGGTGATGGCCGCGCGATCAATCTTGGTGAAATCCGGGACGTTAAAGGGACCTGGCAGACCCTGCAGCTGAAAGGGGCTGGTCCCACCCCCTATTCGCGTACGGCGGACGGGCGGGCGGTGCTACGCTCCTCGATCCGGGAATTCCTTTGCTCAGAGGCCATGTACCATCTCGGCATTCCAACCACCCGTGCATTGAGTCTGGTCGGAACGGGTGAACTGGTGGAGCGCGATATGTTCTATGACGGCCGACCGACCATGGAGCCCGGTGCGATCGTGTGTCGGGTGGCCCCGTCATTTCTGCGATTCGGAAATTACCAGATCCATGCAGCACGACAGGAGCGTGATCTCCTGGCCGAATTGGTGCACTGGACCATCAGCGAGCATTTCCCGGAAATGGATGCGGACGCTCCCGACGCACCGTTGCACCTCATCGAAGCCGTTCTTTCACGCACCGCCGAGCTCGTAGCCGACTGGATGCGGGTAGGGTTTGTACATGGCGTCATGAATACGGACAACATGTCTGTTCTTGGACTCACCATCGACTACGGCCCGTACGGCTGGATCGATCATTTCGACCCGCATTTCACGCCCAATACGACCGACGCTCAATCCTGCCGCTACGTCTTCGGGAATCAGCCGCGGGTTGCCCATTGGAATCTGGCTCAATTCGCTCAGGCCTTGCTGCCTCTGCTCGATGATGTTGCACCCGTTCAGGCCCTTGTCGACTCGTTCCCAAGGCAGTTCAGCGCAGCCTATCAGAAACGCATGGCCGCAAAGCTTGGCCTGGAGACGTTGCACGATGCAGAACTGATCAGCGACCTATTCGCTTGGATGCAGGAAATCGAAACAGATTGGACCCTCTTTTTTCGGGCCCTGATGAACTTCGACCCTGAAGATCCTGATGTGCGCCTTCTGGATGATGCTTTTTATGCGCCCCCCTCGATGTCTGACGTTGAGCAGATCATGGATTGGATGACCCGCTGGTCGGAGGCCGTCCTTGACGAGGACGACCAAGAATCACGACTGGCTCGCATGTCCCGGTCCAATCCCTGGATCATTCCCCGCAATTATCTGGTCTTCCAAGCCATCGAAGCCGCAGAAAAAGGCGACATGGCCCTCCTGGATGACCTTTTCGACGCGTGTCGCACGCCGTATGATGTTCAAGAAGGACGCGAAGACCTGGTCAAACGCCGCCCGGAATGGGCTCGCGAACAACCCGGGGCGTCCATGTTGTCCTGTAGCTCCTGACCCTACTCATTACCCGATCTTCCTCATGCCAAACGTCTTGACGCGTGTAATTCCGTTTCTATTCCTGCTGAGCATTATCGGTCTGACAGGCGTTCGCGTAGAAGCTCAGGAGCGCATCCCTCTGGACCCAGCGATCGCGTCCGATACGCTCGACAATGGACTTCGATACATGGTTCGGGCAAACGAGCGGCCGGAAAAGCGCGCCGAATTACGTCTTGTTCTGAATGCCGGATCGATCCAGGAAGCGGACGACCAACTCGGGCTGGCGCATTTCGTCGAGCACATGGCGTTCAACGGGACGGAGAAATTCGAAGAGCAAGCGTTGGTCGAATACTTGGAGTCGATTGGAATGCGATTCGGACCGGATATCAATGCTTATACCAGTTTTGATGAGACGGTGTACATGCTCCAATTACCGACTGACGATCCGGAGATCCTCGACAAAGGACTCCAGGTTCTGCGCGAATGGGCCGGCAATGTCGCATTCGACCCTCAGGAGATCGACAAGGAGCGGGGTGTCGTCATAGAGGAATGGCGCCTTCGTCAGGGTGGCACCAATCGCATCATCTCCCGTCAATACCCAGTTTTACTGAGCGGATCCCACTACCCGGATCGCCTTCCCATTGGAACCGAGGAATCCTTGCGGACCTTTTCGCATGACCGGCTGATCCAGTACTACCGGGATTGGTACCGTCCGGATCTGATGACGGTTGTAGCGGTCGGAGATTTCGACGCTGAGCTGATTGAATCCCGCATACAGGAGCTTTTCGGAGATCTGGCCGGCCCGGACGAGGCGAGGGAAAGAACCTACTTCACGATCCCCGACCATGACCTGCCGCTGGTTTCAATAGAGTCGGATCCCGAAGCCGGGTTTGCGTCAGTGGAGCTGGTTTACAAACACGAAAACGGCGATCCCGGCACCGCTGAGCAGTATCGGGAAGATCTGCAGCGCAGCCTCTTCGCCAGCATGCTCAATCGGCGCCTGGGAGAACTGACGCAAGACGCTGATCCTCCGTTCATTGGAGCAGGTAGCGGAGACGGTTCGTTGGTACGAACCAAATCGGCGTTCTCCCTGAGGGCAAGCGTACAGGAGGGGCGATACGAGCGGGCGCTGAAGACGATGCTCGAGGAAACCGAGCGCATTCGCCAACACGGATTTACCCGGTCCGAATTCGACCGGGCCCGTCAGGCACGCCTGCGCCGCATGGAAGTCGCCTGGAATGAGAGGGGTAACCAGTACTCCTCGGCATTGGCCGACGAGTACCGTCGTCATGCGCTCACAGGAGAGGCTGTCCCAGGTATCGATGCCGAATTCAAGCTCATGCAGCGCGTGCTTCCCCAGATTTCCCTCGAAGACGTGAATTCCCTGGTATCTGTATTGATGACTCGGGACAATCAGGTGATCCTCATTTCAGGTCCTGGCGGGGAGGATCAGCCGATGCCCACGTACGAGGCTGTCAAGGCGGTCATGTCCGATGTCGAAGGGCTTGAACTTGAACCCTACGATGACGGAGACCAGGATGCGCCTCTCATCGCGGACCTGCCACAACCGGGCAGCATCGTTGAAGAAGCCTTTCGCGAGGACATCGGACTTACGACGTGGACGCTCTCGAACGGCGTCAAGGTGCTGCTGAAACCGACCGATTTCAAAGCTGACGAAATTCTGGTTTCGGCGTGGAGTCCAGGTGGCGCTTCCTTGGCTCCGGATTCCATGTACATCTCCTCCTCTCTCACGACCAATATCATCGGCGGAAGCGGCGTGGGAAGCTTCAATGCCGTGGATCTCTCCAAAAAGCTCTCTGGAAAGGTGGCCAGGATTCGCCCGTTCATCGGATCCCTGGAAGAAGGATTCAGCGGGTCTGCCAGCCCGCAAGACCTGGAAACCCTGTTTCAGCTCACCCACCTGTATGCCACTTCCCCCAGGAGTGATTCTACCGTGTTCGCCTCGTTCATGACGCGTATGAACAGCATGCTGTCCACGATGCAGAATAATCCCCAATCTGCGTTTGGTGACACGCTCAACGTGACGCTCAACAACTACCACATCAGGGCGCGACCCATGTCTGCCGATGTGCTTGCAGAAGCAGATCTTGCTCACATGGAGATGCTCTATTCCGACCGGTTTGAGGACTTCTCGGACTTCACATTCTTGTTCGTGGGCACCTTTGAACCCGAGGATATGCGCCCCTTGGTCACCCAATACCTGGCTTCACTGCCAGGGACGGGCCGTGAGGAAGCGGGCATTGATGCAGGGATCCGGCCTCCTTCGGGAGCCATCGAAAAAGAAGTGCACCGGGGCGTGGAGCCTGTCTCCCAGGTCGGCATTGTTTTCTCGGGCGACATGCCTTGGACGATGGAATCTCGTCGGGCCATGAACATGCTTCGGGAAACGCTGGATACCCGTTTGCGAGAGGTTTTGCGCGAGGATCTGGGTGGAACCTACGGGGTGTCCGTCCAAGGGTCCCTGCGCGACCAACCGTATGAGCACTATCAATTCGTCATCGTATTCGGCTGCGATCCCGAGCGGGTGGATGAACTGGTTGCCATGGTTTGGGACACGATCCGCGCTTTCAAGGAATTGGGTCCAGACGAGGAAGATCTGGCCAATGCGCGTGAGCAGGCCTTCCGGGCTTGGGAAACCGGACTGGAGGAGAACGGCTACTGGCTGAATACCACCAAATTCTACCTTACCAGGGATATGGATCCCGCCCGTATTCTGCTCAATCCGGCAGAAGCACTCGAAATCGTCACGCCAGCCAACGTGGCTGACATGGCCCGAAAAGTACTCCGGGATGACCAGTACGTCCGTGTGACCCTCTATCCTGAATCCCCTGATTCCTGACGAACATGCAAAGGATCCATCTTACTGTGATAGAGACACCCTGCCATGGCCCTTCCTGACACACCGCTGGAGTTGTTTGAAGGACGCATCGTGCGCATTCTTTCGGACGATCTGAAGGGAGACAAACACCAGCGATTCATCATGGAGGAGCCTTCTGGACGTACACTGCTGGTAGCGCACAACATCGATATCGCACCTCGGGTCGAAAGACTGTTCGAGGGTGGCAAAATTCGTGTGTTTGGGGAATACGAGCCAAACGACCTGGGCGGAATTATCCATTGGACCCATCATGATCCCGAACAACGGATCGAAGGAGGGTGGATTGAATTCCGTCGCAAACGCTACGCATGAACGAGAGCGTCTTCGAGCATCATCCGACACGCCCGGTTCGGACCCTGATTCCTATTCCCATGCGATGGACATCAGTGGATCCCCTTCGTTCATGGCCAGCGACGTGACCAGGAACAGCACCTCTCCCCCAGCGGGTGCATCGTAGGTGCGCAGCGTTTCGCCGAAAATGTCCTTGATTTCTCCTACTCGCTGTCCTTTCTGTACCTGCTCTCCTATGCGAACACTGGGATAGAATAGTCCATCCACATCGGCGCGTAACCAGTCCCAGCCACCGAGACGCTCTGCCTCTTCTCCTGGAGCATCAATCGCTTCATACATGCCGAATTCGGCCATGACGCGCCGCACACCATCCTGCAGGATATCCACCTCGGACTCATGCCAAACGCCTTGCCCTCCGGCCTCCGTCAGCAGCGCCGGTATGCCAGCGACCGCAGCACTGCCCGTGGTGGTGCCACCGATGGGCCCCACGCCCTCTTTGGCCAGGAAAGCGCGTATGCCGTAGGCCCTTGCCATACGCTCTGCCGTCTCGTCCACCGCCTGATTCCCGGTCAGCGTAATGGCAACGAACGGCACGAGCGCCTCGATCATGTCCCCTCCGTGCATGTCGATATACAGGTCCCCGGCTTTGATTACGTTCCGGAACAACCAGTCGGCCCAAACCCGCGTGAACGAGCCTTCGGGATCGCCAGGGAATTGTCGGTTCAGATTCAGGCCATCAGGCGGTGTGATGTAGATGGAGCGCGCCTTGAAGGCCACAGGGTTGGCAGACGGCACCACGATCAATTGGCCACTCAACGCAGCCGCATCAATGGACCGCCCCAGCAGGATGGCCGCTTCCACGCACGGATATTCGCCACCGTGGATACCGGCCGTAACCACCAGACGGGGACCCGGATGCGCACCGTTTATGAGGAAAACCGGCACGTTCACCGTCTGTCCAATGACATCCACGCTCACAAAACCGTGCGTGCTGTTTCCGGGTTCGACAGAGAGGTGAGCAAGTGAAAGCGTCCGTGACATGGCAATAGGAACCGGTTGAGATTCGAAGGATGAAGAACCGCTGATCGGGATACCCGAACCTAATCGAGCCGGAAGAACGGATCAATCCCGGGCGGGCGAAGCCCGACGGTCAGGCAGAAAGGCTTCGCGAACGACTGGATCTGTTGGAGGGGTCAGCAGGCTGACCACGATCAGCAGGGTAACCGAGACAAGAACACCCGGGACAACCACATAGTCACTGCTGGAGAAATCGAACACCGTCCCCCCAATGGCCAGGGAGAGATCCATTCCCATGCTTCCAAGGGCAGCCAATCCGACAATCGTCCCGAGCCCTCCGAAGAGGCATGCGGCGGCTCCCTGAGCAGTCACCCGTTTCCATGTGAAGGCCGCTACGAGGGCTGGAGTGAGCGCCGCACCAATGACGGAATAGGCGTACAGGGCCATCGTCAGAACGGATTCGAATCGGGTCAGCAGCAGAATGCCAACGAGGGCCAGCACCAGCACGCTGATTCGTTGCACGGTCAACTTCCTGGCTTCGGTGGCGTCAGGACGAATGAAACGCTCGTACAGGTCCCGGCTGACATTGGACGACGCAACCAGAAGCATGGTACTGCCTGTCGACAAAACGATAGCAACGGCCGCCGCCAACAGGGCTGCGCCCAGGAGCTCTGGAACCCCATGGCGGGCCAGGTGCAGGATAACGGTTTCCGAAGCAGCCCTGCCTACCGCGTTGGTGCCTGTGGCGAGTTCGGGATATAGACTGCGTCCAGACATGGCCAGCAGCGCGATGCTGGTTTCAATGATCATGATGCCCATCAGCATGCCGATCACGCTGCGCCGTGCCGTGCGGGCATCTCGTGCGGAGAAAAACTTCTGGTACATGCCGCTCTCTCCGAAGAGGAACAGGAAGGTGGGCAGCGCAACCCCGACTATCCAAAGGGCGCGGTGTCCTCCCGTTGGCGTCAGCATGGCCGGATCGAGGCGACCGAAAACGTCCTCTACCCCTCCGCCACCACTGATCACAAGCGGAAGAGCCAATACGATGGCAATGGTGATGATGAGTCCGTTCACCACATCCACCGAAACGATGGACATCATTCCGGAGACAGCGGTAAAAAGCACGATGGCAGCGGCTGTCAGAAGCATACCCGCTTCTGGCGAGATGGCGCCGTCCGTAACAATCGTGAGAATCCATCCACCGCCGCGAAATTGGTATGCTGCAATGGCGGTGTAGGCCACAAGGATGGCACATGTGCCCAGCAAGCGCGACATGGGGCCATATCGCTTCTCGAGCAGATCGGGCACGGTATATTGCTCGAGGGCCCGGACACGGGGTGCCATGAGGAATACGGCCACGAGTCCAAACCAGGCTCCAATGGAAAACCACAGGGCCGAAAACCCGCTGCGGAAAGCCAGCCCCGCCCCTCCGAACAGGGTCCCCGAGCCGACCCAGGTACAGATCAGGGTACCGGCAAGCATCCAGGCAGGTACCGAGCGCCCGGCCACCATGAAATCGGCGTGCGTGCGGACCCGACGGGAACGCCAGATGCCGACGCCGATCAGAATGAGCGGGTAGATGAGAACCGTGAGCGTCTGAAGCATGGCGGGAAGGGAGTGGAATGGAATCAGGATAGTGCATGGACGGCACTTCACCATTCCGGCCGTTACTACGCGCGGCGCGGACGAGACATGGAGTAGAATCCACACATCACCCGCGCCCCGCGTACGAGCCTGAAACGGCCTTAGATCAATCTTGCAATGCCTTCATGGCAATCAGAGGCCACCGAAGTGGAGCCCTGAGCGCCGGACTGGCAGGTAGACTACATCTCTTGATCTTTCTTGCGAACCATGAAGAGCCCGGCACCCATGTCCGTGACGGCAATCGCACCGCTCTTGAAGTACGGGTAGTTGCTCCAGGATCCACCGCCACCCTGGTGGGTGATCAGGAATCCGACTTCGACTGGGTTGGCACGATCGGTGATATCGATGATGCGCAGGCCCGAGCCGTAGTTCGACTGGTACATCAGGTTGTCCTTGATGTACAGGTTGTGATCTGTTGTTGTAGTCTCCTGAATGAACTCCGTGACAAGTACTGGCTCATCCAGATCGCGCACATCCCATACCAGCGTACGCGTTCCGTCGACGAGACCCTGTGGCTCATCCCCTTCGTCGTTCATGTAAAAGTACTCGTGATCTTCCGAGAGCCATCCCTGGTGGGCGTAGGCCACGTTCGGATAAACGACCATCGAGATGGCGACTGGGTTTTCCTTGTCGGTCACGTCGGCAATGGAGAGTGCCGTCTCGTTGGAGCCCATGCAGATCTCTTTGCCCGCATGCTCGGTGTCGGGACCTGAATAGGTCACACATTGCGCATCGTGCGAGTAGCCTGTGCCACGACGACCGGTGGATGAATCCGCAAAGCAGCCCACAAACTCAGGCTTCTTCGGGTCCTTGTTCAGATCGAGCATGTGCAAGCCACCGCCGCACGTGACGCCACCCGAGCTTCCACCTACCGAGTAGGCAATGCCCGTCTCTTCGTTGATGACAATGTTGTGGGCCGAGGCAATATCCGTGTATAGATAATCGGGCTCCATGACCGGTGGATTGCTGCCATCGAGCTCACGCAGACGCGTCAGGTCGAAGACCTGTAGACCGTGCTGTCCCGAGCCGTCTGCGACAATGTATGCGTGGTAATTGAACACCTTCATGTCGCGCCAAGCCGCCGCGCGAGCGCCTTCGGTCATCGGAAGCGTTCCGAGCAGGACCGGCATGCCAGGGTTGGTAACATCGACAAACGACGTGCCGTCCGAACGACCGACAATAGCGTACTCTCGATCCGTGTCCGGATCGGTCCAACCCCAGATATCATTGACCATGGTGCCACGATTGGCGCCCAGGTCTTTCATGTTCATGTAGGATGTGATCTCAATATTGCCGCATTCAAATCCAGCAGCCATGCCATCCTCACATTCAACGGCATCACCTGAGAAAGATGGCAAGCCCTTCATGTCATTTATGACCATCGAGATTTCTTTCCATACTCCTTGGTCATCCGTCTCATACACTACGGCTGCTCCAGCGCGGGAATCCTGTCCCGGCGCGCCGATGACGGCCAGTGTTTCCGTTCCCGCCAGAGTAGATCCGAAGGAAGCACGGCCGGACGTCGAGGCCGCCCCGGATTTCATCGCCATGCTGATGTCTCCGCCTTCTCCCACTTCAAACCAGTAGGTCGACCCTTGCCCGCGCTCGTCACCGGGCGCTCCAACAAAGACCTGGGAGGCGTCCACCATCACGAACGAACCAAACTGCGTTCCGCGATTGGCCACGAACGGCGCCAGCTTGTTGGTTGGCTCGTACGAATCGGACTCCGCGTCCCACTCGTAAAGGGATACACTTCCGACAGATCCGTTATCGAATGGTGCACCAACGGCGAGATGGGATCCTTCCAGCGCAACTGCCGCCCCGAAGCCGCCCCCTTCACTCACGGCCATTGGACTGAGCTGGGAGATCTGAGCCCAGCCATCGTCGCCACTGCCAAACACATACGCGGCGCCAACCTGCGTGAACTCCTGGCCACGACGTGCAAAGGCGTTCAGCCTTGCAGGTGCACCAACGACCAGTCGGTCTCCATGGAATGCCATGGCAGCACCGAAGAAAGCATTGGCAGCCAATCCTTCGGGAGTCAGTTTGGCAGCCATTTCCCAACCGCTATCGCTCATGGAAAAGACATAAACGGCTCCAGCACCGTCAGCCTGGCTGGAAGCTGCGACGGCCACGTGGCCGTCTCCAACGGCAACATGGGACCCGAAACCATCTTCATCACCAAGATCGTCGGCTGTCAGCGCCGTGCCGGCATCCCAGCTACCGTCATCCTGACGCGAATAGACATAGGCCATGTTGCTGCGGGAAGCCCCGGCTACGAGGTGCCAGCCGTTCGATGCGAGGGCGTTTCCGAAGCCGTCACCGTCCTCACCTCCACCAGGCGCTGTGAGCTGGTAGGATTCGGCCCAGGAGCCATCCTCGGTTTTGTTGAATACGTACAGGGCACCGGTAAACTGACCATTTCCGGTTTCTCCGACGATGACATCCGAGCCAGAAACAGCAACGGCGCCACCGAATCCCTGGGCGCTGGACGAAACGGTCATAGCCGCTGTCAAAACGAAAGCGCTCAAATAGGGTAGAAATCTTCTCATTGTCACGGGTGGATTGGGTGAAAGAAGCAGCCCATTATGTTGGGTGGCGTGATGGAAGGAGCGCAATGTAGCAGATTGCATCCGAACCTGCGAGTCCATTTGCGAGACGTACCGACCATGCGAGTGGGCTCAATAGCGCACAACAGGGCGGGTAACGCTCCCGCTGGGCCCGGAAACATGTACGATGTAGAGACCGGGTGTCCAGTTGGACGCATCGAACGCGGCATTCATTTCCTGTCCCATCTGCAAGAGGCCCATTTCGCGATGCTCAACAACCCGGCCCAATACATCGTAAACCACGAGGTGTGTCGGTCCGGGGACTGCACCGGACACCGAGCGCAGTTGTAGCGTAAATCGATTCCGAAAAGGCACTGGATACACGTCGAACTCCAATCCTGACGGAATCGCGGATTCTTCGGCAGAAGCGCCTGAAACGACCTGAACGCGCACCTCCGCATCGTTTGAAGTCTGAGACTCAGAAAAAACGCCGCTCGCCTGTAATGCACCCTGGATGTCGAGGGTGACAGCATTACCCTCCAGGTCAAAGGCGTTGGTCGACGCCACGTTCATGAGAAACAGTACCTGCTCGCCGCTCGTGAATACGGCTCCCGTAAGCGACTCTGTGGTTTCCGTTTCCAACTCTTGCTGCTCATCTGGTACTTGATTTGAAATCAGACCTCCTCCCTCCAGCATGGCTGTCACGGACACGTGGACCAGGTTGTCTGTTTGCTCCCAGCTATTGAGCAGCCCGGATACGCCGGAGGTGGGCCCTGCGGCAAGCATGGACAACCTGACCGATCCCGGATCGGCGATGATCCGAAGCGAGCCTACGCTGATGGGACTTCCGTAATTGAAACTCAGGCTATGCGGCCCCTGGTTCTGCATGGCAGCACCCAAAACATGAACGGAGTCGATAGCCACCGGATCATCTCCCATATCAACCACGATGCTACCCTCCACCGGTATTTGCTCCTGGTCGCCGGCGATTCCCAATGCTGTTTCGACCGTAGCATCGAAGGAGAGAACGGAAACGGAAGGGTCAATGGCCAGCCGCTGCAATGCGACCGTTTTCAACGCATAGCGAAATGCGTCTTCTCCAATGAATCCTGGCGATGGCTGATACCGAAAAAATCCGTTGCCTACCTCGGATAGGGTCCCGTGCGCCGGCGCTGCCGTTATGAGGACGAGCACAGAGTCATCCGGGGCGAGGACATCATTGTCCAGAATGAATTCCGCGGGATGAAATACGAGCCCGGTGGAAGGTACCGTCATGGTATCAGCGCGCGCTTCGAGCACCTGGGCCTGCACGGGCTCGGAAACGACCTTCAGGACGACGAGTGCCATCCATACGGGGCGAAGGATTCCCATAAAACGCGCTAAAGAGTCGATCAAAATCGGGAAGGGCTTGGACGAGGCATATCAGAGATCGAAGATTAGACGACACCCCGAGAGACGCCGCGGGATCATTCCACGATACGGTAACCAGATAGCCGCGTTTCCTCCCGGTAAAGGTCACTCAACTGTCTCGTTACCGGGCCCGGCTGTCCGTTCCCGATCATTCTCCCATCGAGTTGGGTAACCGAAGCAAGCTCACCCATCGTACCCGAACAGAACAGTTCGTCGGCCCGGTAGGCATCGGTCGTAGAAATGCGGCCGACATGTGCGGGAATCCCGTTCCGCTCGCACAGCTCCAAGACTGTTTCCCGGGTAATTCCTTCGGGGCAAGCATCCGCAGCCGATGTGAATACACATCCGTTTTTGACCAGGAAAACATGGGTCCCGTGGGCCTCTGCGATGAATCCTTCCCGGTCCAGCATCAGTGCCTGATCGGCACCGGCCGCATTGGCTTCGATCTTTGCCAGAATGCTCTGTATCAGATTGTTGTGGTGGATCTTGGGATCGAGACAGTCCGGAGGGAAACGACGAATGGACGCCGTGATGAAGGTAAGCCCATCAGTCTGGTATACGGGTGGTTTGTATTCAGGCAGGATGATGAGCGTGGGACCAGACTGATTCAAACGGGGGTCCATCCCGGACGTTATTTTCACGCCACGCGTGAGCGTGAGACGGATATGTACGCCATCCCGCATTCCGTTGGCTGCGAGCGTTTGACGCAGGGCATCAATCAAGACCTCCATCGGAGGAATATCCTGGAAGGCAAGCGCGCGAGCTGATCCCTCGAGACGCTCGAGATGCTCGATCAGCTTGAATATTTTTCCATCGTAGAGCCGGAGCCCTTCCCAGACACCGTCTCCTCCCTGAACAACCGAGTCGAATGGACTGATGCCGGCTTGATCACGGTGAATCAAACGATCATTGATCCAGACCTGAAGATCTTGGTTACGCTCATCAAAGGTCTGCAGCATCGCTCCCTCCACGTGCGGCTTCGCGCCGTCTCTTTCGCAGCCAAATGAAAGACACTGGCAATCCGGTCAGCAAGAAAGCCAGGTCGATCAAGGATTTCTCCCATTCGAACACGGCTCTGAAAATGAGCAGGGCTATGACACCCGCCAGGTAAACGGCCGGAAGCCAGGGATACCAGGGCACCTTGTAAATGCCTCCCAAGTGCTGGGTCTCGGGTTCTTCACCCACTCCTTCCCGGCGAAATTTGAACAAGGCCAGCGTCGTCATCGAATAGAAAATTAGGATCGCAAAGACCATCCCCGCCGCTATATCCTCGAAGGAGCCGCGGACAACAAGGATAACGCCACCCCATGCACAGTGAGCGATGATGGCACGCGTTGGCGTCCGAAACCGTTCGTGGATGTGATCCAGGGATTTGAAGAACAGACCGTCACGCGCCATGGCGTAATAGACACGCGAGGATGAGAGCATGGTACCATTGATGCTCGATACAGCAGAAACAATGGCCAATACGGCAACTACGGCAGCTCCCGCAGACCCAATCATCATCCCGGCCACGTCGGCAGCAGGCGTAGTTGTTGCACGCAGCCCTTCTACACCCATCACATAGTAGTAAATCGTGATCATGGCTATGTAGATCACGATAATGATGCTCAGGCCAACCATCATGCTGCGAGGGATGATCTTGCGCGGATTGGTCATTTCTCCTGCCACATATCCCACGCGGTCATATCCCGTGTGGGTAAACAGGATGAGCATCAAGGCCGGTATCAGGTTGGACAGGAAACCCACGTTCTGGAGTGGAGGCGCTGATTCCGCTAATCGACTCTCGGATCCCCCGAGCAGAAACAGGAACAGCAGAACAAAGGCCACGAGGCCGGCCACCTTGGCCACGGTCGTCACCCGCTGGAAAAGAGCTGACCACCGCAGCCCGACATAATTGAACAGGCCCAGCATGGCTATGATGCTCAGTGCCACCCCCGTGTGGGACCATCCGTCCAAAGGCGTGAAATAGCCGATGTAGTCGGTCGCGATGATGGCCAGGCCAGCGGCAGGGCTGGTCCGGATAATGAACAATTGGGCCCAACCAAACATGAATCCGGCAAACGGACCGTAGGCCCGGGTCATGTAGCTGTATTCTCCTCCGGTGTCGGGTAAACGCGTACCCAATTCCGCGTAGATGAGCCCGCCCATCATGACAAACGCCGCGACGATCATCCAAATGATGATCGTCGCGGCGAAATCCGTGAAGTACCCTGCAATGAGGTACGGCGTGGAATAGATGCCTGAGCCAATCGTTATTCCGATCAGCAAGGCAATGCCATCAAAAGTCGTCAGTTCGCGTCGCAGTGTAGCCATGCGAGGCAAAATGCAAAGAGCCTGCCTCAGATGCCATTATTGAGCGAAAATCGATTCTTGGGCAACCACCGAATCGACAAGGCCGCAACGCCACCCGGTTCAGTTCAATTCAAATCGTACCGGTATGGTCATATAGACGGGCACGGCGCGCGCACGCTGCATCGCTGGCTTGAATGCAAGCTGCATGACGCCTTGCACGGCTTCTTTGTCCAGGAGCTCATGCACACCGCGCAATACAGTTGGCTGGGATGGGGTGCCTTCCGGAGTCACCACGATCTGAACCACGACAGTGCCTTCGATTTTCGCCTTGCGTGCAATTTCCGGATAGGAGACGTACTTGTAGAGTTCACTGAGTCCTCCGATGATCTCGGGCATTTTCTCAACGATCAAGAAGATTTCCTCTTCCTCCTCCTCGGCTGGCTCGGCAGGCGGAGGGGGTAAGTCCACGATCATTTCGTTCAAGTCCAGAGACGCGTCCAGATCCAGATCGATATCCTCCAGGACCTCATCGTTGGGCACCTCCACGGGGATTGGCGGGCGTGGTGGTGGTGGCGGCTTCTCGATCTGGGCCGTCTGGATGATCTCTTCCATCTGGACTACTTCCTGATCAGGCATGACATAATCGAGGGTTTCCCCGCCTGTAAGCGATACGCGAAAAGCGCCGGTGGTCATGGCGATTGCCATGATCAAACCAACCTGACCCATAATCAGGTACTCGCGGCGACGACGCATATAAGATGCGCCGCGCTCCCTGAAGCGTTGTTTCAGTGCTTCGTTCGAAAGTCCTTTGGAGGTCAATTCCCTCTCGGGAAGCCGACCGAACGTGTTACCGTAGGCAGGAAGAAATTTGCCGACTAGAAAGGAACGTGACATGCGATTGCGATTGATTTTGGGATGGCGGGTAAAGCTGCCATGTTGAATGCAATACGGGGTCAGTTCGGAAAAGTTAGCCTGGGTTGCAGGCGTGACACATTTGCCACCCCTGGTTCAGAGCAGATTCACCACACCTCTGCTCACCTTTCACATTGGCACTGCAACCAATAAAAAAACGCCCTTCAGACCAGCTGAAGGACGCTTTTCATGATTGAGAAGCATCTATGAATCAGCGCAAGAAGTAAAAGTGATCAGTGGGCCCATGTCCCTTTCCAAGGGGCAATCCGGCCTTGATCGCCTCATGCACGTAATGGTGGGCAGCGGCCACAGCGTCAGGTACGGTATCTCCATGCGCGAGCCGCGCCGCAATGGTTGCTGCGTAGGTACAGCCTGTTCCGTGGGTATGCGGGGTGTCTATGCGGGCTGAGCGTAGCACGTGAATTGTGTCACCGTCAAAGAGAACATCCACGGCATCCTCTTCTGCATCCAAATGACCGCCTTTGACCAGGACAGCTTCCGGGCCCATGGCATGGATGGCACGAGCCGCTTCACGGGCGTCCTGTTCGGTCAGGATGTCGCCCCCCACCAAACGCGCCGCCTCGTGAGCGTTTGGTGTACAGACGGTGGCGAGAGGGAGCATCAGCTTCGTGAGTGCTTCCACCGCATCGTCCTTCAACAAGGAAAAACCACTCTTGGAAATCATGACTGGATCTACCACCAATGGACGGAGGCCCATGTCGGAAACAGCCTGCGAAACCGTCTCAATGATGCCAATTGACGACAACATACCCGTCTTTGTCGCTGCGACCTCAAAATCGGATGTCACCGCCTCCAGCTGGCTCCGAATGAGGCTCAAGGGCAGTTCAAACGCGTCTGTCACGGCGACGGTATTCTGAGCCGTAATCGCCGTTATGACCGAAGCCGCAAACGTTCCATTCGCCTGCATGGCCTTGATGTCTGCCTGGATGCCGGCTCCCCCGCCGGAATCGCTGCCTGCAATGGTCAATGTGACAGGTATAGACATGAAATCCGGGCCCTCGCCCTGCAGTTCGACTTATTCTGGATTCAACGGCTCAACAAACGACTGAGAGTACGCGTCAACGGCCTGGAAAAGGTTTGGTGCCTGCATCAAGCCCGACAGCACGGCCGCTCCGTAGGCCCCGACTTCCCTGCACATCCGCACTCGTTCCGGCGAAATGCCTCCTATTGCAATAACGGGCATTGAGCCCGCTGCATCAACAGCTTGCTTCAGGCCAACGAGTCCCCGTGGGGGCTCTCCACGATGCGAGTTTGTCTCGAAAACGTGCCCGTACAAAACATAGTCCAGCCCTTCCCGTCGAGCATTTTCGACTTCCGAAATGTTGTGCGTGCTCCGGCCTTCCAGAGAAAAACCGCCGGATTGCGTGCGGTTCGCAAACGGCTCCTTGGACGTTCGATGCCATCCAATACCCAGTTCCCTTGCCATGTCTTCCGGTCCATTCAGCGAAAGACGTACCGATCGATTGATCGCCCGCATCCGTTCCACAAGAATCCGGGCACTCAATGCGATGATGTCCGATTTCGCGGCATGGTCTCGCAGGATGATCCACTCGACCCCGTAACGAACCGATTGTACGATGCGTTGATCAAGGCCTGGCTGGGTAAAACCGTCCGCGATGAGAACCAGTCTGGGTAATCGACCGCCGTTATGCATGCGCTGCGAGGACAACCTGGCCTACTGCCCGACCCGGCCCTGCATGGGAGACGAGGCCTGCGCGAAAAACCGCCGCGGAATCCGCCCGGCGGTGTAAGCAAAACGCCCTCCCATCACAGCATGCCGCATGGCAGCAGCCATCTGGACCGGATGCTCTGCCTTGGAAACCGCGGTGTTGAGCAAGATGCCGTCGTAACCGAGTTCCATGGCTAACGCTGCATCGCTCGCGGTACCAATGCCGGCATCCACGATCAGCGGAATGGTCGGAAGCAATTCGCGGATCAACTGCAGATTGTACGGATTGACCAGCCCCATGCCACTTCCAATCGGCGAGGCCAGGGGCATGACAGCGGCGCACCCGATATCGGCCAGTTTCCGGCACGTAATGGGATCGTCATTGGAATACGCAAGGACCGTAAATCCTGACATGACCAGCTCTGAAGCTGCCTTGAGCAACTGCTCGGCATCTGGCATCAGGGTCTCGTCATCTCCAATAACTTCCAATTTGATCAGATCTGTTTCCAGCGCCTCCCGAGCCAGCTCAGCGACCAGAACGGCTTCCTTCGCGGTGTAGCATCCAGCCGTATTGGGAAGCAGGGACACGGGAAGCGACCGGATGGTCGAGAGGAAGCCTTCCTCCTGCTCATCTTCGAGGTTCACTCGCCGGATGGCTACCGTTATAAGCTCCGTTCCGGCAGTGGCAATGGACTCAAGCAGGACCTGCATATTCGGATAGCCCGATGTGCCCAAGAGCAACCGAGATTGCAGTGTCAGCGAGCCAATGACGAGCGGATCACCGCATGCCGGATCGTCTTGATGAGAGGTAGAGTGGGAAGCCTGCATGGAATTCTGGAGTCGATGGGAGCGATCAGCCTCCTTGTCTGGCGGTCACGATTTCGACGGCGTCGCCGGACGCGAGGGTCTTTCGCTCCCATTCACTGCGCCGCACGATGCGTTCATTGACCGCCACCGCCACCCCGCGAGCAGATGAGGGATCGATACCGTGTGACCGCAATACATCCACCAGCGCCGCCGAATCCGGCAGTGCAACAGCCTCTCCGTTGATCTGAATAGTGGAATCGTTCATCACGTCAGGGGCCCAGGCTAGATGATCGGTGTCAAAATCGACCGGTGGCGAATGCCGCGACGCGGGGATCATCCTCTTCGTCCAACAGCATGCGCTCTGCGGCCAGTGCGGTTATGGCAGATAATACGATACCGTGTCGGTAATGCCCCAGCGCGAGAAAGATCCGAGGATTGGGCGTGAAACCAACGATTGGCTGATGATCCCGGCTGGCCGGACGGAATCCCACATCGATATGGAGCAGATCCTGATCGAGTATGCCTGGCACGATCTCCCACGCACCGTCCATCACTCCGTAGACGCCTCCAACCGTGAGCCGCGCATCGAAGCCCATCTCTTCACTGGTTGCGCCGACAATCAAGCGCCCATCCGAGCGGGGAACGAGATAGGCCTTCGGTCCACGAACCACGTGCTGCAAATCGAATGGGGCTCGCATGCGCAATTCGAGGATCTGGCCCTTGACGGGTCGAATGGACGGCTTCTGATCGTTGGGCCAACCCTCCAGGTCGCTGGCCCAGGGACCCGAGGCGATAACCAACTTGGAGGCTTCAATCGTGATACGTTCGCCAGAAGCTACCATGACCGCTTCAACCATGGGTGTCTGGCGGTCGCTATCGAAACGATCTACGCGAATGCCCTCCCGGATTTCTCCTCCGGCCTTTTCAATGGCCGTTGTGAGGGCTGACAACAAGGCCCGGTTGTCTATGGCATGATCCTCAGGCACGCTGACTGCGGCAACAATGCGGGGTGAGAGCATGGGTTCGCGTTCCAGGGCTTCTGCTCCTGAAAGCCAGGCGACCGGATATCCTTGCTGCTCCTGAAAGCGATAACCACGGCGCAATGCTTCTGCCGCATCCCGATCATCGGCAACGACAAGCGTACCGAAACTGCGATAATCCAACGGCTGTCCGGATTCGCGTTCCAGCGCATCCGCATAAGCCGGCCATTCTCTGAGCGCGTCGCGACACAGCCCGTATAGCTCGGGCTCCTCGAAGCCAACCTCCGCTGCGGCAGCCAGCATACCGGCTGCCACCCGACTTGCCGCCCGTCCGACCGTGTCCCGCTCCAGGACAAGCACGGGTTCGCCACGCCTTGCCAGGCGCCATGCAATGGAGAGGCCAATGACGCCTCCCCCGACAATGACGACGGGATGGGATTGAGACATTTCGATCGCCCCGGGTCTGAGCCCGGCTTGGTTTCGCAAGTCCAACAAGATAGCTTTCGATTCCCAGAGCCGGCATGCCTTCCATCCGGAGACGGTGTGAATCCGGTTCTTCCCACCGTGCCAAATCATTCCACTGTGCCAAATCATTCCACTGTGCCAAATCAAGTGTTTCGTGCCCATGCAACCATCGGTTGACGTGCTTATTGTGGGAGCCGGTCTGGCTGGCGCGTCAGCGGCACACCATATCCGAGCCTCCGGCAAAACCGTCTGCGTATTGCACACCAACGCTTTGGGCCGGAACGCCTCACAGATTGGTGGAGGATTGATCAACCCGATGATGGCCCGAAAGGGTCGGCCAGCATGGATGGCGGCCGAGGCACTAGACGCCCTGGAAGCCCTGGGCGTGGATACGTACCACTGTCTGCCTCATCACGATGTGCCGCTCTACCGACCTGCGCGCGATACCAGTCAAGCCGATGCGTTCCGTGAACAAGCCCTGGCAAACCCGACGCTGGGCCGATTCCGTGAGGCGGACACGGTCGCGGCTGGGCTGGACTATCTGCGGGCCCCTTTTGGCGTACTCGAGGTACTCCGCGGAGCGGCGGTCAATCTGGAAGCAACAGCTACCGCATGGCTGGGCGATACAGAGGTAAACCTGATAGATCCGGACTGGCAGGCCGAAGACCTGGGGGACGGCGTGCGCGTGCATACCAGCAGGGGCGAATTCCGCGCCGCTCGTTTGCTGCTGTGCATGGGCGCCGGCATGCTGACCCATCCGCTGACCCGAACCCTGAAACTGCAAGGCATCAAAGGACAATTGATTCGCCTGGAAAAAGCGGCGGCCTTGCCTGAGCGACTCCCCCCGTTATCCGGGATCGCTTATCTGGTCGATGCCGGGGATGGCTCTGTCTGGGTCGGTTCAACGTTCGAACGAGACTGGGCATCCCTGGAAACCACTCCCGAGGGCCGGTTGCAGCTGCAAGAACGGGCTGCCGAGGTTATTCCTGCCCTTCGAGGCGCCCGCGTGTTGGAGCATCGTGCCGCCCAACGCATCACCGTTCCAGGAACACGTCTGCCCATGCTCGGGTCATTACACACTGATTCGAATATCTGGGTCTTTACAGGCCTTGGATCGAAGGGAATGCTCTATGCAGCCCTTTTTGGCAGCCGGATTCCCGTCTTCTTCAACAACCCGGAAGCGATTCCAGCGATGTGCAGGGTTGTCCATCGCAGCGCTGAGTCCTAACATCCGTTTATTGATCCTAAGCCAACCTGATTGTCACCGTATCCATGGCCGACACACCCAACACCAACGTTGCCGACATTCTGGGCGACGAAGCGTCCTATCTGCTCGATCATAAGAGCACGACCATCGACAAGGCCAACCTGCATCTGCCAGGGCCTGACTTCGTCGAACGCATCTGGATGCACTCCGACCGCAATATTCCCACGCTGAACAACATGCAGCGTCTCTTCGATACGGGACGTCTCGGTGGCACGGGTTACATCTCAATTCTCCCGGTTGATCAAGGCATCGAGCATGCTGGTGGTGCTTCCTTCGCGAAGAACCCGGCCTACTTCGATCCTGCCAATATCGCGGAGTTGGCCATCGAAGGCGGTTGCAACGCCGTGGCTTCGACCTACGGCGTGCTGGGTTCGGTTGCCCGCAAGTATGCGCACCGCATCCCGATGATCATGAAGTTCAACCACAATGAGCTTCTGACCTATCCCAACACCTTTGACCAGATCATCTTCTCGCGCATCGAGGAAGCGTGGAACATGGGTTGCGTCGGTGTGGGGGCTACGATCTATTTCGGTTCGGACGATTCAAACCGTCAGCTGGAGGAAGTCAGCGAGATGTTTGCCATGGCCCACGAGATGGGGATGGTCACCATTCTGTGGTGTTACTTGCGCAACTCCGGCTTCAAAGTCGACGGCGTGAACCACGAGAACAGCGCCGATCTTACCGGCCAGGCCAACCACATTGGTGCCACGATCGAGGCCGACATCCTCAAGCAGAAGCAGCCGACGTCCAACGGCGGGTACAAAGCGCTCAACTCGGGTGATTCGTCCTACGGCAAGCTCGACGAACGCATCTATTCCGAACTGGCCTCCGATCACCCGATTGACCTCACCCGTTACCAGGTGGCCAACGGCTACATGGGCCGCGCCGGTCTGATCAACTCCGGTGGCGCCTCGGGTAGCAACGACATGCAGCAAGCCATCCAGACGGCTGTCATCAACAAGCGAGCAGGAGGCATGGGGCTGATTTCGGGCCGCAAAGCCTTCCAGCGCCCAATGAACGAAGGCGTGGGCATTCTGAATGCCATTCAGGACGTGTATCTCGATGATTCTGTCACCATTGCCTGACCCACTCCGGAACGAGGCGCTGTGCGCCTGAGACGACACCTGATCGCTTGCATCCAACAAGTGATTGCTGGCGGGCCGACCGATGGGCGGCCCGCTTTTTTTGTGTTCGATACCTCCTCCAAAGGAACGCATTCCACTTCCTGTCCTTACCTCACCCGATTCGCGCAACCGGTCTGGACACGATCCGTAGGAAATGCGTTACTTGCACCCGCCAGGTTTTGTGCACCCGATGTATGAGGCTGGCCTGACCTCCCCAACCTGCTCAACGGACAGACGATGGCCAACACGCCTGATACAGACGCACCTCAAGACGGAAAACTGCCGACGGACCCAACACATGCCATAGAAGGCGCAGTATCCGAAACCGAGATGGAAGCAAAAGCCAGCGACGTTCCGGCCGCATCCGAGGCCGCCGTGGACGTGGAAAAAACACCCTCTGGCGACAGCGCCGATGCCTCGTCCGAAACCATCGCTATCGACGTTCCATCGCCTGCTGGCCCCAGCCTCCTGGAGAAATACACGTCCCATTATCCGGAGTGGGCCAAGGAATATGCTCGGAAGTATTTCACCAAGACGCTGACGCAGTTCATCCTCTATGGCAATGTCCGCGATCTGGTACCAACGGAAGATGAGAATGGAAACCCCATCTACATCTCCCTGCACGAATTCCTGATCCGGGAGCTTTTCGCCGCTCGGGATATCGTCCTTTTCTACGATCGCTCCTCCGGTATCCATTTCGCGGATGGCGCTTCTCAAAAGGACTTCAACCGGGCGCTTTCCGGTTACGACACCATTTTCGGGACCGATTACGCCAAGAAATTGCCGAAAGACCCGGTGCGTGTTCTCTCGGTACTGGAGAATTATTTCCGTCTGCGTCTCGGAGAGGGCAAGCGTATCGCGTGCATTATCGACTTTGCAGAGACAGTCATTCCGATGGCCGAAGCATCGATGTACTCGGCCGAAGACCGTAACACACTCGTCTTCCTGCAGAAATGGGCACACGATCCGCTCTTCCTGAATAGTGACTTCACCGTGAGCCTGATCGCCCAGAATTTGAGCGAACTCAACCAGCAGGTGGTCCAGAGTCCCTACACGGCCGAAATCCAGATTCCCATTCCCGATGAAGCAGCTCGTCAGAAATACGTAGCTCACTATCTGGACGGACGAGAAGGCGAATGGGTACAGCATTCGACGGTCGAATCCGAGCTGCTGGCTTCCAATACAGCGGGTCTCGGATTCATCCAGTTGCGGTCCATTCTCGCCGATGTCCTTGAGAACCATACGGACCTCACGTTCGATGCACTCTCGGCCATGAAAAAAGACTTCATCGAAGCGGAAGCTTTTGGCATGCTGGAGTTCATGGAGACGGACCTGAATCTGGACATGGTCGCCGGTCATGCCGAAGCCAAGGCCCACTTGCGTGCCGCGGCCAAAGCACTGAAAGCGGGACGACAGGACGTCATGCCCATGGGATATCTCGTATCAGGTCCTGTTGGCACGGGAAAGACCTTCACCATCATGTGTTTTGCCGGCGATATCGGCGTGCCGATGGTCAAGCTCAAGAATTTCCGGAGCCAGTGGCAGGGACAGACCGAGGCCAACCTCGAGAAAATCCTCACGCTGCTGCAGGCCATGACGCCTGTGGCCGTAATGATTGACGAAGCTGATGCGGCGTTAGGCAATCGCGATGCGGGCGGCGACTCGGGTGTATCGAAGCGCGTCTTCGGACAGATTGCCCAGTTCATGTCCAACTCCAAGAATCGCGGTAAGGTGATCTGGTTCTTGCTGACTGCGCGCCCGGATTACATGCCTGTTGACCTCAAGCGTCAGGGTCGTGCTGAAGAGCACATCGCATTGTTCTACCCATCGACGCGAGAAGAGCGCGAAGAGCTTCTGGATGTAATGCTCAAGAAAACCGGGGTTGAAATCGATAAAAAAGATATCCCTGACGCGCTGCTGAATGGAGAACGGACCTTCTCGGGTGCTGACATGGAAGCCTTGCTGACACGTGCCAAATTCCGCGCCGCGGCAGATGGGCGTACCAAGGGTAATGTCACACAACGCGTCTTGCAGGATGTAGTCGACGACTTCATGCCGCCAACGTATCCGCTTGAAGTAGAGTTGCAGACGCTGGTTGCCGTGTTGGAGTGTACTTCGAAAGCGCTCCTGCCGGAGAAATACCGAACCATGGACCGCGAGGCGATTGTTGGCAGAGTGGACGAGCTCAGTCACCTGGTTAAATAAGGGTCGCTGAGACCGATATGCGGCGACAGGACAATTGCGCAGCGCCAGGTCAAATACGCATCACGGTGCCAACCAAGAGTCGCCCGGATGCAGACCGGATCGCGTTCATCACGAAGGCTACTTCTTTGCTTTCTTGAGCCAGGGCTTCTCGTCTTCCTGATTCCCTTCTGCGGCCAGCAGTTTGTCGTACAACTCCCAGCTGATCAGCACAGCGTAAGGCTGGTTGTTCTTCTGGATCAGGATGCCCCTTTCGATCTCTTTGGCATACTCCAACAGTTCGGACGTATTGGACCGCAGCTCGGTAATGGTTGCGATGGCATCGATGCCTTTCGTCAAATACATGCCGGCCGAAGGGTCTGTGACTGGGAGTAAAAACCGCCTTTCTGACACTTTGGAGCCATTTTATGGCGCCCCGTGTCATCTACGGGTTCGAATTATACAGAATGTGCTGATAAATTCAACTAGGTATTTATCCACAAATTGGAGCAACCTGATGACACGCAATAGGCAGTCAGGAACACCCGGCTGACAATTCACCCTGACGGGGATAACAGGATGATGTACCTTTGGCGCGTCAGGTCCGGCACACCCACTCCGCTGGAACGCATCATCATCGGTACTCACCCCGGGGCGTCGCGTCCCCTTCACCTCAACCTTCATGCAACTCTGCAAAGTGACCGGCACCATCGTGTCGTCGCGCAAAGCTCCGTCATTCAAAGATGGCAAACTCCTCATTGTCCATCCCATCGATACGCTGGGTGATCTCGAAGGAGAAATGGACATGCTGGCCATTGATCCGGGCTACGGAGCCGGAATGGACGATGTCGTCATCGTGGCCAGAGAGGGATCCGTTGTCCGCCAGCTGACCAACAAGGACGATATACCCGCGAATGTCATCATCCTCGGCGTGGTAGACGACTGGTCGGCGGAGGCGTAGTCGTCTCCCTGGTCCTGTGAAGCGAAAACAGGCGTTGGTTTGCCTTGAAAGGTCGAGGCGACCACGGTATGTTGGGCGTCCCGTTCGTGTGCTCAACCAATTCCAACGCTCATGTACTCCTTTCGAGGAATTCTTCGGGGCGCTGCGTTCTGCGCCGCCCTGGTATGGCTCGGGGGCATGCCCCATGAGGCATATGCCCAGAAAAACAGCCCTGATATCCCTGTGGTATCTAACGTGGTTGCAATCGAAAACGCCCGCATCGTGCAGGGGCCCGCTCGCGTTTTGCAATCCGGAACAGTCGTTTTTAGAGACGGCGTCATCACGGCCGTCGGACGTCGGGTTGATGTCCCTTATGATGCACATGTCATAGACGGTGACAGCCTGACCGTTTATGCCGGCTTCATTGATGCGCTTTCCCATACCGGCATTCCTGAGCCCCGCAATCAAGGGCAGCCTGAATCAGTTCCGGACCGCAGCAATCCCCCCTTCGATCGAGCTGGCATCACGCCTGAAGCCAGTGCCCGTACGGCTCTGGACCCCGACCACGGTGATCTGGAAAAGCTGCGCAACGTGGGATTCACGACCATCATGGTCGCACCGCGCGGTCGCATGCTTCCGGGGCAGGCCACGATGGCGCTGTCAGCCGGCACCAATAGTTCGGAGATGATCCTGCAGGGCATGCAGCCCATGTTCTTCCAGTTCACCGGCGCACAGGGTGTGTATCCTGGAACGCCTATGGCCATCATGTCCAAATTTCGCCAACTCTACCGTGAAGCGGACCGCCGCATGAGGCTGGAGGCCATGTATGCCGAGGACCCGAGCGGTCTTGCGCGTCCTCCCTACGATGCCGTGCATGAGGCGTTTTTTCCAGTAGTCGCGGGCGATCGCCACGTGCTTGTCTGGACCGACGAGGTACTGGAGATCCATCGGGCCATGACGCTCCAAGAGGAGCTTGGATTCTCGATGATCCTGACCGGCCTCGAAGGGGGAATCGATACGGTCGATAAGGTGGCAGGCAGCGGGCTACCCGTTGCACTGACCCTCGATTTGCCCGACCAACCTCGGTTTGCCGCCAAGTTGAAGGCCGATTCGCTCCAGCACATTCTGGATTCGTACGACGATGAGACGCGGACAGCCACATTCCGGGATGTAGAAGCCGAGAAAGAGAACCTCGAAGCCCGCCAGTTGTGGTCTCGTTCACGGTATGTCGGCATGGCAGCTCTCTACGAAAATGCAGGTATTCCCTTCGCGTTTACGACGATGGGCGTATCGGCGGGAGACGTGCATGGGAATCTTCGGGAAATGATCGAAGCAGGTCTCAGTCGTGAAGCGGCCCTGGCCGCGCTGACCGTTAATGCAGCAGCTCTCTTCGGCGCTTCCGACCGCATGGGATCCATCGATACGGGTAAGATGGCCAATCTGATCGTGACCGATGGCGACGTCTTCGACGAAGACACGTCAATCAAAATGGTCTTTGTGGCTGGCCAGATGCATGAACCTTCGAACACATCCTTGGGCAATCGATCCCGGGACCGTGCCGAAGCTTCCACTTCCAATCAGTGAGGAACAGACCCATGAATAACACGATCCGCCTCTTCCTGATCGCGCTGCTGACTGTAGGATTCCTCACGTCAGACGCGCATGCCCAGGACGTCCTCGTACGCAATGCGACGGTGCTGACCGTCACCAACGGGACGCTGCAGAACACCGACATCCTGATTCGTGACGGCATCATCGCCCAGATCGGTTCAGGGCTTCGGGCGCCTCGAGGCGCCGAAGATGTCGATGCCACGGGCAAATTCGTGATGCCAGGCATCATCGACGCCCATGCCCACATTGCCCTCTCTTCTGTGAATGAAGGCACCAGTCCCGTCACGGCCGAAGTATCCATGGAGGACGTAACCAACCCGTACAGCCTTGGAATCTACCGGGCCTCAGCAGGTGGCGTCACGGTGTCACACATCATGCACGGCTCAGCCAACGTGATTGGTGGACAGAATGAAACCATCAAGCATCGATGGGGCGCCACGGATCCGGATGATATCCGCTTCGACGGAGCTCCGCGTACCATCAAATTTGCCCTCGGCGAGAATCCGACTCGTGTGCATGGACGCCGCGCTTCCGGCGGAAGCGGCGCCATCGTGCCGGCCACCCGAATGGGTGTGGAGCAGGTCCTTCGGTCCGCATTCGAGAACGGTAAGCGCTACATGGAAGCCTGGGATGCCTACAACGCAGAGGCTTCCACAAATCCGCGGGCCGTACCTCCAGTCTGGAATGAGCGACTCGAAGTGATGGCTGATATCCTTCGTGGCGAGATCCTCATTCATTGCCACAGCTACCGTGCCGATGAGATTGTCATGCTGACGCGGGTCTTGGGCGACTATGGCGTTGATCGCATCACTTTCCAGCACGCCAACGAAGCGTTCAAGGTGGCCCCGGAACTCGCCGAATTCGGGGCTCATGCGAGCGTCTTCTCCGATTGGTGGTCCTACAAGTTCGAAGTCTATTACTCCACGTCCTACAATGCAGCCATCCTGATGCGAAACGGCGTGGTCACGTCCATCAACTCAGACAGCGCTGAACTGAACCGACACCTTTACCACGAGGCGGCCAAGTCTCAGCGCTACGGCGGTCTGACGGATGACGAGGCCCTGTCCATGATCACGATCAATCCCGCTATCCAGTTGGGTATCCAGGATCGTGTGGGCAGTATCGAAATCGGGAAGGACGGCGATATCGCCATTTTCGAAGGCCATCCGCTTTCCATCTACACCATCCCGGTGTTGACTTATGTCGACGGGGTGAAGGTGTTTGATCGTGAGAATGATGCCGACGATATGCGGGTAGATGTAGATCCTTCTGCCGAAGTCGGGCAATACGAAGGCCAAGTCACTGGACGCGACCACATGCATAGTCATGAGGAAGTCGCTGACCTGATGTCCTTTTTCCAGTCTGTGGCGGATGTCGATCTGCCTCACGCCCACACCGTCAACGACTAAGCCAGGAAAACACCATGAATCTGTTTATGACTCTTGTCCTGGCGCTGACAACGTTCCTGCCGCAGCAGGCACAGCAGCAGGATGACAAGGCCCGGCAGGGCACCTACGCCATCACCAACGCCCGGATAGAAACCGTTGCAAACGGCACAATTGAAAACGGTACCGTCGTGATCGAGGGAGATCGCATCATCGCCGTGGGCGAAAACGTGGCCATCCCGGAAAGCGCTCGCGTGATTGACGGCTCAGGCCTACATATCTACCCGGGAATGATCGACTCCGGTACGTCCCTCGGTCTGACCGAGGTCGGCAGTGTCGCCGAAACGAACGACACCCGGGAAATCGGTGACATCAACCCCCATATGGACGCCCTCACGGCCGTCAACCCGAACGCGATTGCCATTCCCGTGACCCGCGTGAGCGGGGTGACGACGGTGATTGCAGAGCCCTCCGGGGGGCTGCTGCCGGGTACAGCAGCCATGATCAACCTGTTCGGCTATACCGCGGAGCAGATGACAGCTGGCGCCAAGTCGGTCATCGTTCAATTCCCGGCCGAGCCATCGGGCGATCGCCCATGGTGGGCTCAGGAGGGTCCGGATCGTCGCCAGGAGCGCTATCGCAATAACATGGCGAAGCTGAATGAGGTGTTTGATCGGGCTGTGCTCTACAACCAGATCGTTTCGGCTTACGAAGCTGATCCGACGGGCAAAGAGCGGCCTGTCTATGCACCAGAAATGGATGCCCTTCGTCCGGTGCTGTCAGGCGAGGTCTCCTTGATGGTGAAGGTCAACGCCGCCGACGATATCGTCAAAGCCATTGCATGGGTTCAGGAGCGTGAGTTTCCAAACGTTGTCTTCAGCGGCGTGAACGAAGGATGGCGCGTAGCAGATCGGTTGGCCGAAGCAGGTATTCCGGTACTGGTTGGTCCCATCCTGGCCACGCCGACCCGCTCGTCGGATCGGTATGACCGCGCGTATGCCAACGCCGGGCTGCTCTCTGAAGCAGGGGTGTCTGTCGCTCTGCGCAGTGGCGAATCCGAAAACGTGCGCCAACTGCCGTTCAATGCGGGATTTGCCGCCACGTATGGCATGGGCAAGGAAGCTGCGCTTCGAGCCGTGACGCTCGGACCGGCCGAGATCTTCGGCATCGATGCCGATTACGGCTCCATCGAGGTCGGCAAGAAGGCCAACCTGTTCGTGTCCGACGGCGACCCATTTGAGACCAGTACCAATATCCTGGCCCTGTTCATCGATGGGTTCAACGTACCGATCGACAGCCGCCACCTGGACCTCTATCAGGAATTCCTCAATCGAGACGAAGGGCGTCTTCAGCCGGTCGAGATCCTGCCTGCCGACAACTAGTCTGCCATTCGGCCCACGAGACCACGTGCTTCGGTAGAGCAGGTCTGATTCGTCAGGCCTGCTCTTCTTTTTTGATGCGATTCCAGTGGGCATCCATTTCTTCCAGCGTGGCATCCACGAGCGAAGACCCTTCTGCCTCCAGCGCCTGCTCAACGCCCTGGAAGCGACAAATGAACTTGGCATTGGTGCGCGCAAGTGCATTTTCCGGGTTGATACCGCTGATACGAGCGTGGTTGACGATGGCAAAAATCAGGTCGCCCAGCTCTTTTTCCTGCTGCTCAATGGGAGCTTTGGCATCCACCAGTTCGCGAAATTCGTCCAGCTCTTCGGCCACCTTGTCCCACGCATCATCAGAGGACGGAAAGTCGAAACCGACTCCTGCCGCCTTCTCCTGGATGCGGTAGGCCCGAAGCAACGTCGGCAGGTGGCGCGGCACGCCCTCCATCGCTGACTTCTTCTCCCCTTCCCGCAGCTTGATTGTTTCCCAGTTCGTCAGGACATCGTCCACACTGCCAACGGTCGTATCACCGAAAACGTGTGGGTGCCGACGTACGAGCTTTTCCGTTTCGGCTTCGATCACATCCTGGAGCGTGAATGATCCGGTCTCGGCCGCCATGACCGAGTGGAACACGACGTGCAACAGGATGTCTCCCAACTCCTTGCACAGATGCCCCATATCGCCATCATCAATGGCTTCGACCGTCTCGTAGGCCTCCTCGATGAGCAGATGCTTGACGCTGTCGTGCGTCTGCTCGTGATCCCAGGGGCAGTCGCGACGAAGCTGCCTGACGATGGCTACGAAGTCGGCCCACTTTTCGATGGGTTCACCGGACTCGGTGAAGACGGGATCGTAAATCTTTTCTGACATGGAAGGGACGCCGTCTGACGTGGTGATCGAGAAGATGGTTGTGGAAAACTTCCGGTGAACGTTGCGTGGTCCTGGCGTACAATCGGAAGCGATGTGCAAAGGGGGTCTACATGGTAGCGCCCTGCGACGATAGGGTGTCACACCTGTCGGCGACATTGCACATCGATCAAGTTACAAACAGGATGCGGCGGGCTCTATGAAAAGGGAGCGCGGACCAAGTCCTTCACTTACTCCCATTCATTTGCATCTCCTGGTGGTTTCGCAGTGAGAGATGGGAAGCCGACAAGCTCCAGGGCTGGTCTCTTCCCGAAGGTCGACGAGTCGAAAGAAGACCCGATTGACGGACACGTATAGAATCGCCAGGGGCACATGAACACACGATTCCCTTCGACAGGGATTAAGACATTTCAGGAGGTGTACTGATGGCACGTGGAGTCAATAAAGTCATTTTGGTAGGAAATCTGGGGCAGGATCCGGAACTGCGTTACACCGGTTCTGGCACCGCCGTTTGCAATATCCGCTTGGCGACCAATGAGTCGTATAAGGATGCGAGCGGCGAATGGGTCGAACGGACCGAATGGCACAGCGTGGTTGCGTGGGCGCGACTGGCTGAAATCTGCAACGAGTATCTCAAGAAAGGATCACAGGTCTACTTCGAGGGCTCCCTGCAGACACGTCAGTGGGAAGACAAGGACGGCAACACCCGCTACACAACGGAAATCAAAGCACGCGAGATGATGATGCTCAGCGGGCGCGAAGGTGGAGGGGGATCGTTCGGATCTTCCAGCCCATCGGGCTCCATGTCTTCGCCTGCTCCGGCAGCCGCTGACTCTGGCAAACGTGATGATTACACGTTCCAGCCGGACGACGACCTGCCGTTTTAACCGTTCCAGCACAGGTTGGGGTGAGCTACGTGAGCGGGCTCGGGGCGGTGCCCCGAGCCCGCTTTTTATTGAGGGCCCTGCATACCGCGATTCGGCTTGCTTTTATTCGCTCGAAGCGGGTTATTGCAGGCGCCGAAGGCCGAGACGTAGCCTGTGGAGCGCCGAATTGCACTTGGCGCGTTGTGACGGGTGGCTCTGAGGAGTTCATCGCCTCTGTTCCTTTGGCTTTTTTGTATCCCGAACTCAATCAAACGTAACCCCATGGCTTCTGCAGGACGCGGTCAATGGAGTGGCAAGGCAGGATTCATTCTTGCAGCTGCCGGCTCCGCTATCGGACTCGGCAACATCTGGCGCTTTCCGTATACCGCCGGTGAGAATGGCGGCGGTGCCTTCGTACTGGTTTACTTGGCCTTCGTGCTGCTGATTGGGGTACCCGTAGTTCTTTCGGAGCTTTCCATCGGACGATTCACCAAGCTCAATCCGGTCGGTGCATTCAAGAAACTGGCGCCAGGCACGAACTGGAAGTGGCTGGGCGGCCTGGGAGTCTTGACCGGATTCGGCATTCTGGCCTTCTACTCCGTCATTGCGGGTTGGACCCTCTCCTACCTCTGGGGTGCGGTCACCGGACAGGTGGGTGGCGTAACAACGGCCGCCGAGAGCAATGCGGTTTTCGAAGCGCTGATCGGCGGGTCCTTCATGCCCCTGGTTCTGACGGCCATTTTCATGGCGATGACCATCCTCGTGGTTCGCGGTGGCGTTTCCAACGGAATCGAGCGGGCCACTAAAATCCTCATGCCCACGTTGTTGGTCATGCTCGTCGTCATGGCCATCCGTGCAATGACTCTGGACGGCGGAGGTGCCGGGATCGCCTATCTCTTCCAGCCGGACTTTTCCAAGCTGTCGGTGGACGTAATCATGGCTGCTCTTGGACAGGCGCTCTTCAGCCTATCTCTTGGCATGGGTGCCATGATCACCTACGGATCCTATTTCCCGGATCGAGAAAACTTGCCACAGGCCGGGATCATCGTGGCATTTTTCGATACCGGTATCGCCATCCTGGCAGGTCTGATCATCTTCCCTGCGCTTTTCAGCGTCGGCGTCGATCCAAGCGCTGGACCTGGTCTGGTCTTTGTCGTCCTGCCTTCCATTTTTGCCCAGTTGCCGGCAGGCGGCCTGTTCGCAATCGCGTTTTACTTCCTTCTGACGATTGCTGCACTCACCTCCACGATTTCACTGCTCGAAGTAGTGGTGGCGTACTTCGTGGATGAAAAGTCATGGGATCGAAAAAAGGCTTCTCTTTGGATTGGACTCGCTTGCCTCGTTTTTGCCATTCCGTCAGCTCTCTCGCAGGGTGCGGTAGGCGGTCTCACCGACTTCCTTGGAACGGGAACGACATATCTCGACATCCAGAATATCATCTGGGGTAATTACTCGCTGTCAATCGGAGCGCTCGGGCTATGTATTTTCGTAGGGTGGAAGTGGGGCATCCCGGCTGCACTGGAGGCGCTGGAAGCCAGCGGCCACAAGCTGCAGGGACATGCTCTCTGGTCTGTGCTTGTGCGCTTTGTATGCCCGGTCGCCGTCGGCGCGATCCTGGTTTACATCATGATCACGCAACAGTACTTCTAGTTCTGCGGTATCTTGCCTCAAACCGTTTCCTGAAAGCAGCCAGAGGATAGTCCTCTCCCCCTTTGGAGCCTCCCCCCGCGCCGGAGTTCGCAACCATGCTGACCATGCAGGAAGTCGCCTTGAATACGGGTGACTTCGTTGCGGGCGGCTTGCTGATGCTGGTTCTCCTCATTCTCTCATCGTTGTTCTCGGGATCAGAGGTTGCGCTGTTCACGCTCGACCCCTCTGGCAAAGAGGAGCTGGAGTCCAATGATGATGCGGCGTCCAAACGTGTGGTTCGACTACTGAATCACCCACGGACCGTGCTCGTGACCATCCTGATCATGAACACCGTGGTCAACGTTGGAGCGGCCATCACAGCAGCGGTGATGACGCATCAGGTGGCCGAAGCGAATAATTGGTCTCCGATTGCGACCCTCTTGATTGAAGTCGTCGTCCTGACGTTCGTCATCCTCGTTGTCAGTGAGATCACGCCAAAGCTTATTGCATCCAAGCAGCCGATTGTGTTTAGCAAGCGCATGAGCGGCGTTCTTGTCTTCCTGCACAAAGTACTGTTACCCGTCTCCTCACTGCTTGCCCGGTCCATGGCCGCTTTCCATGGCAAATTTGAGGGACTCAACGAACGCATCTCTGCCGAAGACCTCAAGACCATCGCGGAGATCGGCGAGGCCAGCGGCACGCTGGAGCAGGATGAGAAAAAACTCATTCACTCCATTGTTGAATTCGGCGAAACCAGCGTGCGTGAAATCATGATCAGTCGGCTGGATATCGTTGCGCTGAACGTAAACGCAACGATTGAAGAGGCCATCGAGATCATTCGCGAAAACAGTCATTCCCGTCTGCCGCTGTACGTGGAGCACCTGGATAATATCCTGGGTATCATCTACGCCAAAGACCTGCTCCGATTCCAGACAGAGCAGCCCAACGAGAGGTCGGTGGATTGGACACGTCTGGCGCGCCCTGCCATATTCGTTCCGTTGGGCAAGATGCTCGACGATTTGCTGACCGACTTCCAGGCAAAACGCACACACATTGCCATTGTGGTTGATGAATATGGCGGGACAGCTGGCCTGGTCACCCTCGAAGACGTGCTCGAAGAAGTGGTGGGGGAAATTCGGGATGAACATGATGAGGATGAAGAGGGGCTCATTCATCCCGTTTCGGACAACGAGTTCATGATCGATGCCAAGATCGATCTGGATGATCTTTTCAAGGCCCTCGAGTTGGAAATGGACACCGAGCAATTCGATTTCGAGACGCTTGGTGGTCTGATCTTCCACCTTGCCCGCGAGATCCCGAATGAAGGAGACACGTTCGAACATGGGCCGTTGCATCTCACGGTAGACGAGACGGAAAACAACCGCATTCTGCAGGTCAGATTGCGGATCGAGCACATTTCGAAACCGTCTGACGAAAAATGATCCGACAAGCAGGTCAGGTTGTCCACATCGGTTTCATTTCGGTCAGACCCTCCCCGTATATTGACTCCCGTCATCGGCGACGCCGGGTCCCGTCAGCTGCCATCGTGGTCGCACGTAATCTCCACGAAACACGGCAGAAGGCACTGGCATTCAAGCCGTCTTTCTTCGTCGCACCCGGTCGATCATGAGCGAGATTCGCGAGTACTGTGGCATTTTCGGCATCTACAACGCCGTCAATGCAGCCCACAAAATCTATATGGGGCTGCATGCCCTGCAGCACCGCGGGCAGGAATCCGCCGGGATTGTCACTTCCGTATTCGATGAGAATCGGGGAAAGAAGGTGATGCCCGTCCATAAGGCGCCCGGTCTCGTTCTGGACGTGTTCAAGGATCCATCTGTCTTCGACACGAAACTGCTGGGTTCAGCTGGCATCGGGCACAACCGCTATTCCACCTCCGGAGCTGCCGACAACCACGCCAACATCCAGCCGTTTCTGGTACACTATCGGGATGGCAATTTGGCCCTCGCTCACAATGGCAACATTTCCAACGCGCGCGAAATCAGGAACAGCTTCATCGAACGCGGCACGCTGTTTCAAAGTACCGCTGACTCTGAGCTGATTCTCCACCTGATTTCGCAAAGTACGCGGCGGAAGCAGATCGACCAGGTAACCGATGCGGTTTCTCAGCTGGAAGGCGCCTTCTCCCTGGCTATCATGACGGACGATGCACTGATTGCATTGCGGGATCCGAATGGATTCCGTCCGCTGGCTTTGGGCCGGATCCCCGCTGCCTCAGGAAATGCCTCTGAAGATGCATGGTGCGTAGCCAGTGAAACGTGCGCCTTTGATCTCGTTGGGGCGGAGTACGTCCGAGATGTGCGTCCCGGAGAACTGATTGTGATCAATCAGAAAGGAATCGACAACGGGTCGTTCGAGTCGTACCAGCTGGCTCAGAACCACGGCGTCAGTCAGTGCGTGTTTGAGTACATCTACTTTTCCCGTCCTGATTCGAAAATTTTCGGAGAGATGGTGGATAAGGTGCGACGCAAAATGGGCAAGCAATTAGCTCACGACGCGCCTGTACCCGCGGTTAAGGAAGGCGAAGCTCCGCCCATCGTGATTTCCGTCCCGGACTCGTCCAATACAGCAACCCTTGGCTATGTGACGGAATGTCAGAAAATGGGGCAGCCGGCCAAGTACGAGATCGGCCTGATCCGTAACCACTACGTGGGTCGCACCTTCATATCACCCGGACAGCAGTCACGCGAACAGCGTGTGCGTTCGAAGTTCAATACGGTCGAGGGTGTACTGAAGGATCGTGTTGTCGTGATGGTCGATGACTCCATTGTACGGGGTACCACGGCTCGCCAACTCATCAAGATGGTTCGAGAGGCTGGAGCGAAGGAGGTTCACTTCAGAGTGGCCTCTCCACCTGTTGTAAGTCCTTGTTTCTATGGAATGGATTTCCCGACGGAAGAGGAGTTACTGGCTAATCATCACGGTCAGGATATTGACGCCATGGCCAAGTGGCTGGGTGTGGATTCCCTGGGGTATTTGTCCGTGGAGGGAATGCGCGAAGCGGTCACATCGGCCAATACCAGTGAGAATGGCTATTGCGACGCCTGTTTCTCTCGCAATTACCCGGTTCCGGTGGATATGAGTGTTTCCAAAGACGAAAATGAATGGTAAGAGTGGTGTTTTTTTGACCACATCTCTTAGCTGAAAAGTTGTTTACCCCGGCAGGCCAAAGGCCTGCCGGGGTTTTTTTTGCCCATATAGCTAAGCTGATATTCTTTCTTTTTGAGTAATAGAAGGGGTTTTTATGCAAAATGCAGATACACTTCTATAAATATCTATAGAAGTTGTGCTCATATATATGTGTATGTATATTGCGCGAAGCCTGAACAGTCCATAGAACGTCTTTTCAGGCACACGAATCCAGGATCTGCTCACCCTGGATTCATTCCATACCGAACCCCACATCGTGACCATGCGAAATCCGGTCGATAGGGCCATCAAAGCCATGACGTTCGGAGCAGGAGCCGTAGGATTGCTCATCCTTACGGTCTTCCAGTTGCTCTGATACGCTGCCGGCTCCCTCCCCGAGATTGCTGATCAGTCCCTCTCCTGCCTACTGGGCAGACGAGAACGGATTCCACACCGAATCTGCACAGCCAACCTGTCGGCTGTGCTATTTTTGTATATAGGCGTTCCTGACGCTAAAGCCGCGCAGCTCGGCGCCTCTTACCTAGCTTCCCCCAACCCGCCTAATTACCGGTCATCGTGAACGAGAATCCGGACCAGACGACACTTCCAGCCAGGAAACGCGCACCCCGAATCCTGGTCGTGGTGAATGTGTTCAGGCCTGATCTTGGTGGTGGGGTTCTGTTTGCCGATCTGTGCGATGGCCTTGCCGAACGCGGATTCGACGTAACGGTGCGTTGTGCCTATCCCTATTATCCACAGTGGACAGATGTAAGCGGTCAAAATGGATGGCGCATACGCCGGGAGAATCACGATCGGCTCAACGTGGAGCGATTCGGCATTTTCATCCCATCCAATCCCAACAGTTTAGTCCAGCGTCTTGTGTACGAGGCTTCCTTCTTCTTCTCGCTTTCCCGAAGACGTATCAGGAAGCACGAATTCGATGCCATGTTGGTCTTCTGCCCTCTGGTTGGCGCCGTGGCTTACGCAGGCTGGAATGCCCGCCGGTCTCGCACGCCACTCTGGTTGAATGTGCAGGACTTGTCGGCGCAAGCGGCAGCCGCAGGCGGATTCGGTGGCCCGACTAAATTGCTGGTCCGCATTCAGAACGCCCTGTTTCGTAAGGCCACCGTCTGGAGCACCATCTCCAAGCCGATGATAGAATCGCTGCGACAGATCCCGCATCCAGTAGATGACATCAAACTGGTGCCCAATTGGATGCATGCCTCGCTCGCTCAGCTCCTGAGCACGGCAACTCCAAGACAGGCCGTTCCGGCAGATCGCCCGATCAGGCTCTTGTATTCAGGAAACATCGGCGGCAAGCAGGACCTTTTGGCATTTTGCCAATGGTTGGCCACATCATCGGCCTCGTTTGAAATGCGGATCCATGGAGCGGGTGGTCGGGCCGATGAGGTACGCACCTGGATAGAGCAAACTCAAGACCCGCGATTCTCGATGGGAGATTTGACCGATGAGGCTGGTCTGGCTACGAAGCTTGCTTGGGCAGACGCCTATGTCATTACCGAGAAGCGGGACGCGGGAAGTTCATTTGTCCCGTCCAAATTGATTCCAGGCATGACGTCGGGAGCACCCATCCTCGCCGTGTGCGACGCCCAGGGGCCGCTCGGACAGGAAGTCGGTGGGCACGATATCGGATTCCTTGCTTCATGGGACGAACCTGAGTCGCTCAACCGGTTCTTTTCCATCATCCGAAACGAGGCCGACACCTACACGAGCTGGAGTCAGAAAGCCATCCACCGGGGAGCCTTTTATCATCGGGACCGAGGCATCGATCGGTGCGTTGCAGTCCTGGAAGGCCTGATTGAGGGCAAGCAGAGTACCTGAGCATTTTCAAAAAGACAACGGATCATGGGCGAGTTGATCATGGTGGGCGATCGCATTTTGATCGCTCCCGACGAGGGAGAACGAAAAACCACTTCTGGGCTGGTCCTGCCTGCGTCCGTCGCAGAGCAAGAACGGATTCACTCTGGTCGCGTGGTAAGCATCGGCCCGGGCTATGTCACGCCCAATCCAGAGTTTTCTGAAGGCGAGCCGTGGTCCCAGAATCGGGAGGCCGTCCGCTACCTCCCCCTTCAGGCACGCCCCGGTGATCATGCCTTCTTCATGCGCAAAGAAGCTATTGAGATTCAATTCGAGGGCGAGACATTCGTCATCGTTCCGCACGGCGCCATCCTTGCGCTGCATCGATCCGATGCTGACGACATTCTGGAGAATCTGGGACCCCTCGACGAATTGGATGATCTCGACGGGTGAACGGGCTGACTAACCGGCAGCAAGATCCAGCTGGGGAACAGCATCGGACATCCCATGCATGCCGGCTCTGAGTGAACGTGACAGCGCAACCAGCGCAAGGCGTACATTCACGTTGCGCTCAACCAAACCCATGGTCTGCTCTACGGCTCGCACCATCAGGTCCAGCCGGGCCTCGGGTAGATTGGCGGCGAATTTCTCGAGAGCCTGGATCTGATCGATATTCACGACCAGCTCCCTGTCTCCGACGTTTTGCATCAGAAGCATGTCACGGAGTACGCCCAAAAGCAAGTCCAGCTGGAATTTGACGGCCTCCCTCCCGGGACGAGCCATGTGATCAACCAGCGATACAACGGCGTCTCCTTTACCCTGGTAACTCTTGCGAAGGAATTCCATGACATCGTCGCGAACAGCCATCATGTCCTGGTCATCCGCCAGTGCAATTGCGCGGCGGAGGGAGCCTCCTGACATACGAGCCAGCATGGCGGCCAACCTTGGCTCAGCATGACGGGCCGTCATGGCTTGTTCGATGGCACCTCGATCCAGCGGATCGAACCGGATCTGCTGACACCGGGAAAGGATGGTGGGCAACAAGTGGTCGACACGGGTCGTGACCAGAATGAAGACCGAGCGATCTCCGGGCTCCTCCAGCAACTTGAGGAACGCGTTGGCCGCGTCCTCGCGCATCTTGTCTGCCGCCAGCAAAATGGCCACACGATAGTTTCCTTCAGCCCGGTGATAGCTCATGGGCCGCTGCAGCCAGTCGAGCACCATTTCCCGGGAGTATAGAATCTGCTTGTTGGACGCTCCTCCCTTCCCGTCCAAGCTTGGCAGGGATTGAAGGTCCGCCGGTTGGTAGGGATCCTCCCATAGAAGCTGAATGCGGCGACCTCGCTCCTCTTCGTCGGTATCCTTGGTCACCGGCATGAGCACATGAATATCCGGATGAACTCCGCGCTGGGTCTTCTGACACACGGGACACATCCCACATGCGTCACCGCCCTGTGGTTGAATGCATTGAAGGGCCTGGGCAAAGGCCAGTGCTGCGGCAGCCTTGCCGCAGCCGTCCGGACCATGGAACAGGTAGGCATGAGCTACCCGGCCCGATGAAAGTGCCCGCTTGAGGGAATCCTGTACCCGATGCTGTCCGATGATGCTGGAGAGTGGCATGCGGGTGAGACGGTGCCCGCTGTCCCGGGATCCCGACGAGCGTGAAATTGGCGCGGATCGTGCGGATGTTGTCAAGCCAGCATTGTCGAACGCAGTTGGATGCATTATTTTTGCCCCGCTTTGCCCGAAACAGCCCCAAGGCCTGGCAAACATCTCGGCGAGGTAGCTCAGCTGGTTAGAGCGTCGGATTCATAACCCGGAGGTCGAGAGTTCAAGTCTCTCTCTCGCCACCCTCAGAGGCCATCCTGTTCATTCAGGATGGCCTTTTCTGCATCCCGGCGAGATCCATGGGACTCTTTTCGAAGCGATGCGGACAAGGCATTCCCCACTCCATCGAACCCGCGTGGCGCGCTGCGAGTACACGCCCCTCTCTCAGACCCTCTGACACGCGTGTCCAAAAAACCGACATCCAAGGCAGGTGCTATTCGAGCGAACAGCTCGACCGGGCTTTCTAGAGGACGGAAGGTCACCTTTTCTGTGGTGGCAACCGCTCTCCCCTTCGTGCTGCTGGTAGTATTGGAAGTGGGTTTACGGTTAGTGGGCTACGGATCACATCCGCCGCTTGTAGAAGAAGTGGAAGGATATCCCGGTTTTATCCAACCGCGTGAGGATGTAGCGGCGAGGTACTTCTCTTCCATTGCCAATCTCCCCAGTATTCCGTTCGACTGGCTCAGCGAGCCTCGCCCGGACAGCACATTCCGCATCGTTTTCCAGGGAGGCTCTACGGCAGCCGGCTGGCCGTATTATTTCAGCGCGGACATGGCCGACGTCACGGAAAATCACCTGCGATCAATGCACCCAGCCTTCCGCTTTGAGGTCATGAACACGTCCATGGCGGCGGTGAACAGCTACACGCTGCTGGATCTGTCGGGCGAGATCATCGCGTTGGAGCCGGATGCGGTTCTCATCTACGCCGGACACAATGAATTTTATGGCGCTTTGGGCGTCGGCTCTTCGCAAGCCTTCGGTTCTGGTCCAGCACTTATCAATCTGTACCTCGGCCTTCGATCATTTCGCACGGTTCAGCTCCTTCAAAACAGCATCAGCGCCGTCATTGGGTTGTTCGTTGATGCGCCATCGGATGAAGGCCCGGGGCGTACCCTGATGCAGGACATGGTAGGAGAACAGCGCATCGCGTATGATTCTGACCTCTATCTGGAAGGACTGGAGCAATTCCGATTTAATCTGGGGGTACTTCTGGAGCGCTATAAAGAAGCCGGCATACCCGTTTACATAGGAACACTTGCTTCTAACCTGCGCGATCAACCCCCTTTCCTGTCTGGGTCCGCCCGCATGACAACGGACCAGGCGGAAGCCGCTGTTCGATCGGCGGCGAACGCACTTAGCCGAGGGGATACGACGGGAGCTCTCTCACAGCTGGACGAGCTCCTGGCCCAAGCTCCCGATCTGGCTTCCGCCCACTTTATCCGAGGCCGGGCCTTGGAGACGCTGGGGCGCATCGAAGAGGCCAAAGCAGCCTACCTGGCGGCGAAAGAGCATGATGAATTACGATTCCGCGCGCCGGAAGCATTCAACGATATCATCCGGGAATTGGCTGCAGCCCACGGAGCAGCCGTGGTCGAAACGCAGCAAGCCATGGAAGAGGCCTCTCCATTCGGCCTGATCGGAAGCGACATGATGCTCGAGCATCTGCATCCGACCATCCCCGGGTATCGCATCCTGGGTAGTGCCTTCTTCATGGGCCTCGCTGGGAATCAATTCGGGCAGGATCAGGGACTGCGCTGGGCGTGGGATGCAGCGCTTGCCCAATCCCGTGCGCTGACACCCGTTCCCCGGATCGACTCGTTGGCCGGCGCCTACCGCGTACAACAGCTTACGGCCTCCTGGCCCTTTCAGCCCATCGGTAGCCGCCTGACGCGCATCGATACGTTGATGGCTGGTACGCTCGAGGGAGAGCTGGGCTTGAAGCTGTTCCGGGATGACCTCCCCCGCATCGAAGCGCTGGATGCCGTGCGCCGTTCAGCCACCGAAAATGGCGACCTGTCGAAAGCCAGCATCCATCTGGAAGCCGTGATCCAGTCCTATCCCATGGTTCCGGGTCCTCATCTGGCCCTGGCCAAGATCCGCATGCAGGAAGGACGACTCGGCGAAGCAGAGCGTTTGGCCCATCAAGAATTGGCCAATGGCGAGAACGCGGAGGCCTATCAGATTGCGGGCACGCTGGCTCTGAACAATCGAAGCATCGACAACGCCGCAGCGTTGCTGGAGCGCGCAGTTGCCTTGAACCCGGCCGACCTAAGAGCACGATACAATCTGGCCGGGGCGTATGCCCTCCTGCAGCGCTATGACGAGGCGCGCTCACAGGCTGAAGAAATCCTTCGCCGCAATCCGGCAGCCGACGACGCCCGTCGGCTGCTCATCTCCTTGCCGCAATAGCGTCGCTCAGGCCTCTACGGCCGCTTCGGCCTCGGCCACAACGTCTTCCTGGACATGGCGCGGCATGGACTCGTAGCTATTGAACGAAGCGCGGTGCAGTCCTCGACCTTGCGTCATCGAACGAAGCGACGTCGAATACCTGTACAGTTCGGCTTCGGGCACCTGGGCCAGAATCTTCTGGAAGACACCTTCCACTTCCATGCCCTGAATACGGGCACGACGCGTGTTCATGTCGCCCATGACATCCCCCGTATAAGACTCCGGAACGAGGACTTCTACATCGTGGATGGGCTCGAGCAATACCGGATTCGCTTGACGGAAAGCATCCTGGAAGCACGTCCGCGAAGCGGACTTGAAGGCCGCTTCGTTGGAGTCCACTGCGTGCATGGATCCGTCATGGACCACAACCCGCACATCGCCAACCGGATACCCAGCAACCGGTCCACGGATACAGGCTTCCATGACCCCTTTCTGTATGGCTCCAAAGAAGCGCCGCATATCAATGACACCGCCTACGATGGCATCGATGAAGTGCACTTTGGATCCCCATGCCGTTTCCTCGATGTGCTCGCCGCGCACCTTGATATCGGCCTCCGGCTGATAGTCGCCATTGATTGGCTCGACAATCATGCTGATGTCAGCAAACTGCCCGGCTCCACCGGTCTGCTTTTTGTGACGATACTTCGCGCGAGCGCGCTTCTGCACGGTTTCGCGATATGCCACCTTTGGCTTAGAAAATTCGATATCTACACCAAAGCGGTGCTTGAGTCGATACTTCGCTATTTCAAGCTGCATTTCACCCTGTGCCCCGAGCACGAGCTGACTCAAGTGTTGATCGTGGGTGATGTGCAGCGACGGATCCTCCTCATGCAGCTGATGCAGTCCCTGTGCGAGTTTGTCTTCTTCTCCTTCCTTCGAGGCCACGACAGCCGTCGTATGGCGAGGCTCGGGAAAGTCGATTTCAACCATCTCGGTGTCGCTTGACTTGAGATGGAGAGTATTGTTCGTGTGCGTGTTCTTGAGCTTGACCAGTGCGCCCAGGTCGCCCGCATACATGGTGTCAACCGGATCGCGATCGTGGCCGTTGATGGCAAAAAGCTGCCCCAGTCGTTCACTTTCCTTGGTCTGTGCATTCACCAGATCCATGCCCGGCTTCAGGGTACCCGAATAGATGCGAAAGAACGAGTAGTCACCCACGTGAGCTTCTGCCATCGTGTGGTAGATCAGCGCTACCGGCTCACCATTGGAATCAGGAGCAATCGTTCCACCGTCTTTCGTTGCCGCTGCTGGCATCTGGGAAGGCGTCGGACACACGTTTCCGACAAACTCCATCAGACGCGACACGCCAATATTCTCGGTAGCAGACGTCAGGAAAATGGGGAACAGCTGATGGCGGATCATCGCCTCGCGCAATCCGGTGCGCATCTCCTCTTCGGTCAGGTTGCCCTTCTCGAAGTAGAGCTCCATCAGGCTCTCTTCGTTTTCTGCAATGTTTTCGACCAGTTCGTTGTGCAGACGATCAGCCTCCTCGGCAAACTCGGCGTCGATCTCCGAATAGGTTGGCTTGCCATTCGCGGCGAACGTCACCTTTTTCATGATGAGCACATCGATAATGGCACGGCTTCCCGGTCCTGCGGGTAGCTGGACCACCGTGGCTCCGCGGCCAAATCGTTCCTGGATCTGATCTATCAGGTCCCGAAAATCCGTCTTGTCCTTGTCCAGCTGGTTGATGACAAACATGGAAGGCTTGGACTCCTTGACGGCAGCGCGCCACGCCAGCTCGGTACCGACCTGAACACCCTCTGCAGCGTTGATGACGAAAAGCGCCGAATCAACCACGTGCAGAGAGGCGGCCACCTCCCCCACGAAATCCGGGTATCCCGGAGTGTCAATCACATTCAGCTTGTTGCCCTTGTATTCGACATGCAGGAGCGAAGCGAACACCGACATCTGTCGTTCCTTCTCACTGGAATGATAATCGCTTACCGTATTTCCTTCTTCTACCGTACCCGGGCGCTGCAAAACGCCGGTATCAAAGAGCATGGCTTCAGCCAAAGTGGTTTTCCCGCTTCCCTGGTGGCCCACCAGGGCTACATTGCGGATATGGTCGGCATCGTAAACTTTCATCGTATGCCCTGATTAATATGAACGACGTGTCACCCTGCAGAAAACAGGGCTGACAAGATAACCGCCTTTCAGGGATTGTCAACCCGCTACCCATGCCCTGAAAACCCCTACACCGATTGCCTGACGCAGCCCAGTTCATCCACAGACAAATCAGCTCATTTACCTTTCGCCAAGCGAATATGGTTTGTAGTGGAACCTGCCTTTATCACGGCGATTCGTGGGGCTAGCCCTACAGCCTTCCATGCCTTGTATCCTATCAATAGAGACCAGTGCTGACGCGTGCAGCATCTCCCTCTGGGAAGATGAATGGATGGTTCATCGCGAGGCAGATGAACCCCGCAGTCACGCCCGCATGCTCGCGCCCATGATCGACGCATTGCTGCGAGATACCGGGAAGGCACTCGATGGGGTATGTGTAGACGCCGGGCCAGGATCATACACGGGGCTCCGTATTGGCGTCTCAACGGCCAAAGGCCTGGCCTGGTCGCTGGACATACCCCTGTATGCTGTCTCTTCCCTGGGACTGGTTGCAGCGGGTGCGTTCGAAGAACGCCTGGTCACCGAGGGCGAGACCGTCCACGTCGCATTGGGAGCTCGTGGGTCTGAGCTTTTTGTTGCCTCCTATCGTGTCTCCAATGGGTATCTGAACGAAGAACATGCCCCGAGGGTCTGCGACAGTGCCATCTTCCTACGTGATCATGCAGCAGGAATAACCGTTGCTGGCTCGGAAGCCGTCCAGCATGTGCTGGTTGAAACCCGCGATTCAATCGCTGATTCGTCATCGCTTGATGACCATGCGCCCGTAGCAGTGGTCGCGCCGCACAGCCGTTATGCACCGACACTCATGCGGAATCCGGCCGCGACCTACCGAGTAGAAGACGTATCTTCCTTCGAACCACGCTATATGCGTGCCTTTGAAGCCCGAAATCCGGCCAAAAGCATTTTCGACCGGCTCCCCTTCTGAATCCCCACACACCCACCTTTCCGTCTGCATGTCCTGGTTCAAGCGCAAGTCGGCCGGTATAAAGACGTCTTCCAGTGGCCGTAACGATGTACCTGATGGTCAGTGGATCATGTGCAGCGGTTGCGGCGAAACAGTCAATCGCCGGGAAATCGAGAAGCAGCTGCTCGTCTGTCCCAAGTGCGACTATCACTTCAAGATGTCGAGTACCCGGTACTTCGACATGCTCTACGATGGGAAGTATGAAGTATTTGATGACGATCTGATCGCGGTTGACCCCCTCGGGTTCAAGGACCGCAAGGCGTATGCGGATCGCATCACAACGACGCGGGAAAAAGCGGGCATGAACGACGCTGCCAAAGCTGCAGTGGGCAAGATCGGCAACCATGAGCTGTCGATTGCCGCGATGGATTTCTCGTTCATCGGAGGTAGCATGGGATCTGTCGTCGGCGAGGTCGTGACGCGTGCGATTCGACGGGGCGTGGAGCGCAAGATTCCGGTGATGGTCATTGCCCAGTCCGGTGGCGCTCGCATGATGGAAGGAGCCTTGAGCCTCATGCAAATGGCCAAGACCAGTGCCAACCTGGCTAAACTCCAAGAAGCCGGTATGCCTTTCGTCGTTTTGCTGACCAACCCGACAACCGGAGGTGTTACGGCGTCATTCGCGATGCTCGGGGACATTCACATAGCCGAGCCCGGTGCGTTGATTGGCTTTGCTGGACCGCGGGTAATTCGCGAAACCATGGGCCAAGACCTTCCCGAAGGATTCCAGACTTCCGAATTCTTGCTTGAAAAAGGCTTTGTTGACCTGATCGTCGATCGGCGCGACTTGAAGGCCGACTTGACCCACCTGCTGGATTTGATGCTGACCTGATCTGCGATGCCGGCCCCTCACTTCTCATCGTATCGGAGGGGACCGTCTCCAGGACGCAGCGTGGACCAAAAATAGAAAAGCCCGGCGCACCCACTTCGCCGGGCTTTCCCTTTGTAGCTACATCAAACAAAAGCCTTGTCAGAGAGGCGTTGTGTAGCTCACCCGATGCGAAAGTAGGGTTCTCCTCCCTTCTCCTAAGACCGATCAGCCCGAATGGTCACCTTCCATGTCCCAATGGAATGAATCCCGGCCGGATCGGCACAGATGGCTTCCACTTAAATCGCCTTTCCAGATTGTCGATACCGTGTCCAGATTCACATGGCACGTTTCAAGACAACATATCACGCCTTACTCGTCCTTTTCCTTGGTTGGACGATTGGTCTGACCCCGGCTCATGCCTCGGTACTTCCTTCAACAGCGGGACCGGATGCCTACCGTACCGACGAAATACGCGTGGCCATCATGGATCATCTGGACCTGAGAGGTGTCGCAATCACGCCTCGGGCGTCGGGAGTCACATTGCACGCAGACGGCCGCACCTACCGGGTCCGCGCAGATGAATTGATTCGATTTGAACGCGATGGACAGCGCGTGATGGCAGGATTCGGTCGCGAACGCATCAAGGCTGATTACATCCGACTGGAAATGGACGATGCCGGTGCATTCGACGTGGATGGCGGCTCTTCCCCGTACAAGCGTACCTACACCGGAAATCTCGATGTGAGTGCAAAGTCTGGCGATGACGGACTTGCCATCGTCAACCGGGTCCCCATCGAAGACTACGTTGCCTCAGTCGTGGGTGCCGAATATGGCCTGAACGACGTTGAAGGTGCCAAAGCAATGGCGGTCGTGGCGCGTACCTATGCGCTGCATGCCTTGCAGCAAAATTCCCGCTTGCTCGATTCAGAACGCTCGCAGGTGTACCAGGGCCTTCAGAAGGCCAATGCCGCTGCGCGTGCAGCAGCCTCCGCTACGGCTGGACAGGTTCTGACCTTCAAGGGTGACTTGATTGAAGCGGTCTACTCGTCTTCGAACGGTGGGCGCAGCGCGAGCAATGCAAGCGTCTGGGGCACAAACCCTGTTCCTTATCTGCAGTCCCGTAAGGATCCGTATAACGCGAGAAAATCTCCGCATGCATCGTGGTCATGGGAGATGGGGGAAGAGAAATTGGAAAAAGCCCTCTCACGTGCGTTTCGGCATCATGTGAAGGACATCCGCGTGACAGAGACGGCCAAGGACGGTCGTGTTCTATCCGTTGAGCTGAGGGGACGTGATGGTAGCCGCGAAGTCAGCGGGAGTGCGTTCCGCGCAGCGCTGGCACGAGCCTTTGGCGCCATGACTGTGAAGAGCACGTTTTTTGACCTCAAGGCCAAACGGGACCGCTACGTCTTTGAAGGACGTGGATTCGGTCATGGTGTTGGACTGAGTCAGTGGGGCGCTCATGCCATGGCACTCGACGGGCGTTCTTACAACGATATCCTGGACCTCTACTACCATGGTACGCGCCTGGAGTCTGTTCCCGAGGGTACGTCTGTCATGACGGAAGTCACGTTGTCCGATGTGCGTTCCGCTTCTTCGGACTCCGGCTCTCGCGCATCTTCCGATGCTTCCGAGAACGCCTTCAGCATGTCAATCAGCCGTTCTTCCGATAAGGAATCTTCGGCCTCTCTGGATGGTGTATCGAACGGTTCTGCAACTCCTAAAGCAGAAAAATAAACTTTTTCTCGCAGCACAGAAAACGGGGTTGAAAGTGCCTCAGAAGCCGATAACAGCCGATAACAGCCGAATTTCTGCCAACTCCATATGGGGTCAGAAAGAGGATGCAGAATCGGTCTCCAGCACGCATCAGGAGTCTTCGCCAAAGAAGCAGAAAAAGACCAGGCGCTCAGGTTGGTAGAGGCAGCTGTGCCCCTACTCCTCCGTTGACTTCCCGAATTCCGGATCGATCTCAACAAGGGCAGCGACGGCAAATCCAGGGATCGTAGCGATCAGGATCCAGACGAAGAACTGCTGATACCCCAGCATCTCCTGAATCCATCCGGAGAACATGCCAGGAATCATCATGCCCAGTGCCATGAAGCCGGTGAGCAACGCAAAATGCGCCGTTTTATGCTCCCCTTCTGCAGCATATATCATGTAGAGCATGAAAGCGGTAAATCCGAATCCGTAGCCGAACTGTTCAATAGCTACGGATGCATTGAGTATCCAAAGGCTTTCTGGCTGTGTGAGCGAAAGCAGCAAGTAGACAGCGTTGGGCACATTTATGGCAATGACCATGGGCCAAAGCCAGAACTTGAGCCCTTGTCTTGCGGCCACAAAACCGCCCAGAAGGCCACCCAAGGTCAGGAATAGGACCCCAATGGTTCCGTAAATGAATCCTACCTCGGACGTTGTAAGACCCAACCCGCCCAGCTCCACTGGATCCAGCATGAACGGCTGTGCCATCTTGACCAGCTGGGCTTCCGAGAACCGATAGAACAGGATGAACAGGATCGTTACCCAAACACCCTTCTTGGAGAAGAAGGAGGTAAACGTTTCCACGAATCCCGAAAGCACGCTGACCGAACGATCATCCCGTGAGGACCGATCGGTAGCCGGACGTGGCAGGATGAAGCGGTGCCAGAGCATGAAGACCAGGTACATCCCGGCTGTGATGCCCATCGTGATGGACCAGGCCAGTGGCAGATCGTCCAACCCGACCTCCAACTGACCGGCAAGCATGACGAGCAGTCCCTGCCCCGTAATCATGGACAATCGATAGAATGTGCTGCGGATGCCCACGAACCACGCCTGATTCGAATCGTCGATAGCGAGCATGTAAAAGCCATCAGCGGCGATGTCGTGCGTGGCGCTGGAAAAGGCCATCAACCAGAAAAAAACCAACGACCAGCGGAAAAAGTCGGGGCCGGGCAAGGTCAGCGCCACGCCTGCCATCGCTGCACCGATTACCAATTGCATGGTCACGATCCAGAATCGCTTCGTCCGGATGATGTCCACGAATGGACTCCAGATGGGCTTGATAACCCAGGGCAAGTACAACCAGCTGGTATACAGCGCAATGTCTACGTTCGAAATCCCCAGCTTCTTGTACATGATCACGCTCATCGACATGACCAGGACATATGGGATCCCTTCGGCGAAGTACAGCGAAGGGATCCAGGACCATGCTTTGCGCCGTTGTGCGCTCGTCGTCGTCAATTCAGGGGATGTATCAGCCATCAATTGCACTCGGAAAGAATTACGAATTACGGGCGATCCGTCTACCGAAGGTAGCGAACAATGGCGCGCATGAGAGCTGTTCGCTCATCGGCGCTCAAAATGGTCTCGAAAGGATAACCCATGACGACCGAGTGGCCCGGACGTCCAATGGCAGCGCTCATGTTGTTGTCCATATAGCGCATGAGCACCTCCGATTCGCCTGCTGGCTCCAGGGCATCCGGATGCTCCACCCGATAGACCGGGCCATGCGGGTCGGTGTTGAAGGTCAGTCCCGCTGGAAGCCGATCCGCTACGCCAAATGCGCGGTCTCCTGCCCCTTTAAGGATCGCCACCTTTCCTTGCTGTACGGCGCGGTCCGTGCGCCATACCAGTCCCAATCGTTCCCGCATGAAGGCCACGCTGGACTCCGTTGCATCCGGCCCAGCAGCATCGGTCGCGACATGCGCGCCGCTGATAAACAACGGAATACCAGCATCCATGGCACCGCTCAGCGCGTCGCGCATCGCCGAGGTCATCACTTCAAACTCCCTGAGCGCTCCCGGCCCATGCGTCGTCTTTTCCTCTCCGAACACCAAGGCCAAGAGCGCAGGATCCCGATCTGGCATGAGTCCACCTGTAATGCCCTGCTCCTCAAAAACTTCGTCCGAAACGGTTTCAGAGCTTACGCCAGCTGCCAGTAGCGCCTGGGCATACACCAAAGGATAGTCCCTGGTGTTGCCAACGAGCGCCCGCGTCTCCCATGTTGACCAGCTGGCACCATGACCTGGAGAATCATCGTCCAACCAGTCTGAGTCAATATCAAAATCGTACTGATCCCCTACATAAGACAGGTCATATCCATCCGGAACACCCTCGTCTACCCATCCTGCGAATCCACGAAATGGGCCTGCCTCCAGCGTTCCGGGTGCAGATGTCCGGTCGAATGCGGCAACAATCAGGGCTTTGGGAGCCTGCTGAGATGAAGCCATCGCTGCTGCAATCGTTTCGCTTGGCGCGCTTTCTCCTCCTGCGTTGACAGCCGCTACCCGGAATCCGTAGACCACGTCTGCTCGGGCCCCTTCCACTACATACGAGGTGCCCCGTACGAGTCGCCCGTTGTCAAAGCCGCTGTCGGAGGTTCGGGTGTAGAGCACGAATGCATCCGGTGTGGCGGTGGGCTCCAATGGATCTTCCACGACCTTCCAGGATACCTCAACGCCATCCTGTTTCCAGCGAGCCTGAAGATGGTCAGGGGGTAGCGGTTGGATGACCGGGGCAAATCCGTATTGGTCTGCCAGAAAACGGACCGTACTCTTGTAAATGGATCGAGAGACATCGAATCGGAATCGCGGATCCAGTCCGAATCGCATATCCGCAAAATTCTGATGCGACAACAACTCCAGGAGCACGCCAGGAACGTTCGGACGAACAGCTTCGGAATAGTCCCGATCCCAGATGGCCCTTCGGGTCCATGTGGAGTCATAAAGCGCCCGGATATCATTTACAATCTGAGTTTGCATGACGTCCGCCAGATCCCGGTTCGCAAATCGAGAGAAACCCGAGGGAAATGAGCGCTCCCCTTCCATGCCGGTGCTGCTGTATATCATCAATGTTCCAATGGTCGCATCGGACTTGGTGACACCCGCATCGGTATGGAAAGCCAACGAAACGTCCACAGGTACTCCCAGCCCCTGTGCATCACGGTCCTTATTTGGCCCCAAAGGCGCTCCGCGCAGGTAATTCACCCATTCGGCACGGCTTCGGTAGTCGTCCACATAATCGTTATCGGTTTCGGTCACGTTGTAGACGAGCGCATCAGGAAATCCAGCATATTGCATGTAATAGCGAGCGCCTTCGGTAAATCGAGGCCTTCCACTCAACTGGCCATTACGCGCCACCGAACCCATCCCGCCTCCAAATCGCACAGCATCGGCAGACACGGTTTTTCCCGCCGTGAAGCTTTCGTTCGTCAACACGACCCGACCTTTTTCCGGGTGCTGTCCAGCAGCGAAATCAAAGGTGCCCACATAGACCCAGGTCCCTGGCATCATTCGCTGATCAATCGACACATGGGTCGTTCCGCCTCGATGGTGAATCGCATAGCGAGCGTCATCGGTAGGGTCTTCACTTCTTCCGTAGGAAACGTGGACCGCGTAGCGTCCGTCTTCCGGGAATTCAGGTATCCACGAGACACTCGCCGTAGCCTTATCCGTCGTTCTAGACACGCGATGCGTACCCAATTGGAATGGATTCTCCGTGCGCAAGGTGTCCATGGCGAGAAAGCCAGGGCCATCACCGGCACCCCAGGCTTCTTCCAATTCAGCGACCTCCATATACCTGCTGCCCTTCGAATCACCTTCTAATTTGGAGGTCTTTGAGTACCGGGGAGTCAGATCAGGTCTCGTTGTCTTGCTGTGCCCATCGTTATCGACTACCACTTCATTGGGCTGCACATCACGCTCACGCGGCATGTGTACATACGCCCCAGCACGCTCAAACATGGGTGCCAGATAGGGCACGACGAAGGCCATCGGAAAGACATCTTCCACCGTCTGAAAGAGGCGCGCACGTTGCCATTCCCAACGATCCAGCTTGCCCTCATAGTACCATCCGTGGCTCGGCCAGACCGCAATATGACGTCCAGAGAGCGATGATTCCTGAAGCCAGGGCTGGTCCGTTTGGATCACGATTGGCGTGGCAGGTTGCACCTCCGGCCACCGTTTGTCGTCCATTCCACTGTCTTCGCGATACACATTCGGTACGAGCACGTGGGGATCGACGCCCAAGACTTCCAGATCGATTTCCCATCCAGGTGCTAGCGGGAAGAGTACATCTGCGATTTCACGTTCAAGTAAATCCAGCCCATCTTTCCGGAACGCTGTCTGGGCGAAGGCATCATTGAATTGAATACGCATGACGCGTGCCGCGCGGTCTACCTGCACGGAGTCAACGTCAGCCCCAGGATCGACATCGAATCCACAGTGATGGTCTTTACAGGAAGCCAGCAGATCACCCACCAGCTGTCCGGTCTGGACAGCAGCCTCGTTGTCCGAGACGTCATCCACACCGAGCATGGTCGGAGCAGAACAGCCTGAAATCATCAGGAGTGCCACCAGGGCAACCTGGCGTACGGATGAATTCGTCGGATGGGATAGAAGAGCACTCATCGAATCAATTCGAATGAAGGTTGACTGGTCTGGCCAAGTCTGGTCACGGCGCGAACGGCGACCACTTCCGCATTATGCAGCAGCTCGGCCCCGATGGTGCGGGTCGAGGCGGGCAAAACGTGTGTCACCCATCGATTGTTTGCATAAATCTGGATCGCCCAACGACGCACTTCGACCTCGTTTCCTGGTGCCATGACCACATGCGGACGACCCGCGAGGTAACGTATCGAGGTCCGAGGTTGAGCGGGAGAATCACCGCCGAGCCAGGTAGTTTGAGGGGGCAATGCTTCGCTGCCATAGACGGTCTGCAAAAGGGAGTCTGACAAAACCTGATCATCAGGGCGCAAGGCCTGCATGGAAAAAAACACATTTCCTGACGCGCCAGGAGTATATCGCGTCCGGACCACCTGATTTACGACCTCTTTTGCTGGCCAGGCTTTGTTCGGTCCCGGGTCTGCGCGGTATATCGCATTTCCTGGCCAGATATGCCTGTTCATCACGTTTTCCCCGATCCACCAGTCAAGCAACGGCCCATACGGTTGGCCTTGGCTCTCCAGTGACCAGTACAATTGGGGTGTATAATAGTCGACCCAACCCCTACGCAGCCATTTTCGAGCATCGGCATACAGGCCTTCATATTGGTCAAATCCCGTGACACCTTCTGGGTGCCCTGGCCGCCATATCCCAAACGGAGATAGTCCGAAGAGCACCCACGGTTTTCGCTCTTTGATACCAGCATATACCCGCTCAATGAATGTGTCCACATTCCGCCTTCGCCAATCGGCCAGCTCAAGTCCGTCACCGTAGGTGGCAAAGGTCGCACTGTCCGGAAAGGCAACAGCATGGCCCTCGGCATCTTGCACGGCATACGGATAGAAATAGTCGTCCATGTGTACGCCATCGATGTCATATCGCTCGACAACGTCCATGATGACATTGAACGAATGATCTGCAATCTCCGGCGAACCAGGGTCCATCCAGCGCTGGGTTCCGTAATCGTGGACAGCGTCCGGAAACTGATTCGACACGTTGATAGCCGCCAACGTATCTGACGCGGTTGGATGCCCTGCACGATAGGGGTTGAACCAGACATGGAGATCCAGTCCCCTGCGTTTGGCCTCGTCAACGGCAAATGTCAACGGGTCGTAGAGTGGATCCGGCGCGCGCCCATCTTCTCCGGTCAGATAGTACGACCATGGCTCACGTTCACTGGCATAAAAAGCGTCCGCCGTCGGTCGGATCTGAAGGATTATGGCATTCATGCCCAAAAGCCTGACCCGATCCATGATGTCGAGAAGCTCTGACTTCTGTTCATGAACGGGTAACCCGGGCTGGCTGGGCCAGTCGATATTGGCCACAGTCGCTACCCAGACAGCTCGAAACTCACGGTCGAGATCCGGCAACGTGGCCGATATTCGCTCCAGTTTGCGCTGGTCGGAAGGTGTAGAACCCGACCACGACGTTGGATTGGAGGATGAGCACGCAGAAACAAACAGGGCCAAAAGCAGGGGTGCTACGAAGGTCCAGCGATGTAGACGTGTCATACTGTGATGCTGTAGTGGTCGAATTCCGTATCCAGTTTCCAGCCCAGATCATGGTAGACGGACTTTGCCGATTCGTTGTCCTTCGCTGTAGCCAGCTCAAGGCCAGCAGCACCTGATGCGCGAGCAAAGTCCCTGGCATGCTCCATCAAGGCGTGAGCAACACCCATGCGCCGAGCATCTTTGTCTACGAAAAGATCATTCAGCAGCCAGATCGAACGCATTCTGACCGATGAAAACAGCGGATAGAGCTGTGTAAAGCCCAAGCCCTTCCCATCATGATTCAACGCCAGAAAAACCACAGAATCCTGCTTCGTCAAGCGCTCCTGCATGAATCTCCTGGCTGAAGCAATATCAGAGGACTGCTCATAGAAAACGCGGTAAGCGTCAAAAAGGGACGATACCGTATCCAGATCGGATGGCGAGGCCCGGTGAACCAGGAAGGGTGTTGTGGACATACGCGTAGCGATTGGTAGTTTTGTGAAGCGCAAGATACCCAAACAGAACATGCCGCGAAGGACTTGCTCCGCCCCCTTGGCTTTCCCTCCCACCCATCCTGTCAGCACCCATTCAGCCCTTCTTTTCAGTCGGGTGGTGGCGTGCATATTCGTTCTCGTTGCTTTGGGAGCAGGCGTACTGTCAGCAGAAGCCCAGGAATCTGATGACCCGCTACGGTTTGCCTCGTGGTTGGTCTCGGACTCCCGTGCAATTCCCGGGAGCCTCATTCGCCCTCCGTCAGCCATGTTTGGCGCCGGATTGCTGGGTGTAGGCCTCGTTTCGTATCGCGATGCTCAGTGGGCCGGTTCCCTGCAACAATGGCATCGTCGAGAGGCCTGGCGGATCGTGGAGGAATTTGGAGACGCCAATGCGATGCGCCCTGCGGCCATCCTGGTTTTTGTCGGATCCCTGTTCCAAGAGGATCGACGCTTTCAAGATGCCGCATTTACAGGCCTTGAGTCACTGATGATGGCCAACCTCTTGACCAACGCGCTCAAGGCCGTCACCGGCCGCTCAAGACCGTGGCAAGAACCTGGTGCAGACGATTGGGAGCTGCTCTCAGGCAAGACATCCTTTCCCAGCGGGCACGCGACGACAGCGTTTGCCCTGATGACGCCGTGGATCATGTACTTTGATCATCCCTTGGCCTGGGTCGGGATGGGCGTGGCAGCAGCGTCCTCGCTTTCCCGAGTAACGCTTCGATACCACTGGCCCAGCGACGTATTGGCCGGCGCGTTGATTGGATCCAGTGTATCCATTTGGCTGTCGCGCCGCCATCAGAAAGACACGCGGAGCATGAACACCATGGCCAGGGGTACATTTGAGGGCAACGAGCTGCAAGAGCGTGGAAAACGCGTCCAGAGCATGCCGGTCGTGGGTCTTCGCCATGTTGGACTTCGGCTTACGTTCTGAACCGATCGCCCCGGTCTGCCTTATCCGATCGCCCGAGAAATCCGGTCATGGAGCGCCAGACCCAACCCTTCTGTCGTTACACGTTCGCAGTGGATTTCCCGAATGCCCGCCTGCTCACAGTCACGGAAGAATTGGAACAGCTTCTGAGCATAGGCATCGAGTGAGGTAACGACCTCCTGGCGGACATAGGCCATGTGTTCGGGGGGCGTATTCAAACCGATGTATGCACAAGACCCGGCCGTCGATGCCTGGTCTGACTGCCTCTCCGATCCTGAGCCGTCAAATGGACCAACCCACTGCACGCGAGCCTCGGGCTGGTAGTGACGGTAGCGCGTGCCCGGAGATCGCTCTGCATCATCTGTTGCCATGCGCATGCGGGCATCTGGGTGGATGGCCTGGATGTCCGCGAGGCTGACCCCTCCCGGACGCAGAATGACGGGAGCATCTCTCGTGCAATCCACTACGGTTGACTCCACTCCTACCGCTGTGGGGCCGCTCTTGAATACGGCATCGATGCGACCATCCAGATCGTCGAATACCGCATTCCACGTCGTAGGACTTGGTCGTCCGGAGCGATTGGCAGAAGGCGCTGCGACGGGCACGCCGACGCTGCGAAGAATCTGCCGCGTGTCCACATGATCCGGAATCCGAATGCCTACTGTATCGAGTCCAGCCGTAATCACCCGTGAGACTTCTGGCACGGCGGGAAGCACCATCGTGAGCGGTCCCGGCCACCAAGTGGCCGCGAGTTGATGCGCATAGTCTGGAACATGTGAACACAAGGCCGAGAGCTGATCGGTATCGGCAATATGTACGATCAGTGGATTATCCTGCGGTCGTCCTTTGGCCTCGAAAAGACGGGCGATCGCAGCGTCATTATCGGCCCGCGCCGCCAATCCGAAGACGGTCTCCGTTGGAATGGCAACCAGTCCACCCTCCCGAAGGATCTGGGCTGCTTCGTCCGTATCTGTCAGTAATCGAGTTGTCATCAGCCTTCAGCGCCAGGCATCAATTGTATCCGACAACGTTCCCATGTAGCCCTCGGCCTCTGACGCATGAGCCAGAGTCTCTTCGAAGTGGGCTCCCCAACCAGGATAGTCGTTTTCGTCCCACAACGTATTGTGCCACAACCCCGTGAAGACGCCGCCGAATGAGCGGCAGACTTCCATCAACTGCTTGGTGTCGGCGATAGCCTCGGATAACGGGAGCTTGGCCCGATTGAACAAGGCAGACTCCATCGCAATCAAGGGAAGCTCCCAAATTCCGGATTCGACACCCGCCACGGGATCGAACAGCGGAAACGGCAGACAAGTCCCGAATCGGAATCCTGCACACGTGGCCCACCCCAGCGTGGAATCCACGGTAAAGCCGTGAGCGTGCAAATGATGGATGGAGACTGGATGATCGAATCTCAGATAATGGGCCCGATAGGAGGTGACAGCGGCTCCAGCTGCCGCGGAAATGCGAGCTTTCTCCTCGGATAGACGCTCCGGATGAGCGTGTGCGTGATAGGAAGGATGGAGCCCAATCTCGTGACCGGCCCGACGCTGGTTTTCAATAGCGTCTCGTACAAAGGCATCGTCCAGGGAATAGTCTACATCCCTGAATCCGTGGGCAGCAGCTTTGTAGAAAAAGGTCCCACGCGCGCGGCGGCCCTCGAGCTCTGCCGGGATACGCGTCAATGCGTCACGAAACGGATCGCTGGATTCGAAAAAAGACCCTACGGCCCGCCGCGCGCGCAATAATCGGTCTGCGGGCGACTCCTGCGCCTCGTTCATCACGGCTCGGTGCAGCAATTCCCGCTTCCAAGTACCCGGGCGCCACTTGCGGATGTAATCGATATCGTGCGTCGCACAGAAAGCCCAGCTGTGCTCTCCAAACATTTTGCGCTCCAGCATGAGGCCTTTTTTCTGAAAGGCATCAGATACGACATGCCGGATCCAGTCTACCACCGGGATGGTCCGCGTGTCAGTCGCTGCCTGGAATGAAGCGCTGAATGGAAACCGACCATGTTCGTCCCGTTGCTTTATGACGATCTCCTGCCATCCGGAAAGCATGTAGGCCACGGATGCTACGGGATCAAAGCTCCACATGCCTTTTGCTTCGAAGCACACGGGTATCCGTTCGTGGCCGGCGATTACGTAACGGCGTGGTGGAAATTCGGGTAACTGGCGGGCGAACCACCGCGGGGTTTTAGCATCAAGCAAAACGCCGATGCGAGCGGCTTCTGCCAGTCTCGTGTCATTTCCGTAGTACAGATCGGCTCGTTTATCCTCGGGCCATGCGTCGAAATCTTCTGCAGACCCGTCGCCTTTCCAAATCACATCCAACCGCCAGGGTAACAGCAGCATTTTTATCCCGAATCGCGCCAATGCCTGATAGGCTTCGGGGACATCCAGATGTACGCGAAAACGTTGCACGTGTGAGGTCGTGGGGTCCTTGATGTGGCGGATAGCGGGCAGTTGCCCTAATCCAGCAGTCGACGAATAGTCTTTCCTGTGGTATGTTGCCCGTCAGACGGACTGATACCCGCGGAAAGCGATCAGATCCGAGTCCGGTCATCGAAGTATACGGCTCGAACGAGCCTTTCTGCGCTTCGATCCTCCTTCCATCCTGCTCACAGCTGCTACCTTTCACGTGAACGGCCGATTCAAACTGTTCTCCGATCCGGTTCACGGATTCATCTCGGTACCTCGCGGACTTGTTCTCGAACTGGTTGGCAGTCCGGAAGTCCAGCGTCTGCGCCGAATCCGCCAGCTGGGTATCGGCCACATGGTATTTCCGGGAGCGGAACACTCCCGATTCGGACATGCGCTGGGAGCCATGGCCCTCATGCACAACGCGCTCACGTCGCTTTCTGAAAAAGGAACGCAGATATCACAGGAAGAGCATGAGGCTGCTCTGGCTGTGGCCCTGCTGCATGATGTGGGCCACGGTCCGTATTCCCACACGCTTGAGCACGAACTCCTGTCGGACTTCCAGCACGAGATGATGAGCAGAGCGCTCCTGGAGCGGCTGAATACGCGCATGGGTGGTCGTCTTGAAATGGCCATTGCCATGTTCGATGACACGTATTCGCGTCGGTGGTTTCATCAGCTGATTTCCTCCCAATTGGACATGGATCGCCTGGACTACCTGCGGCGCGACTCCTACTACACGGGTGTTGCCGAAGGGGCCATTGGTGTAGGGCGCATCATCAAGACGCTGCGCGTGCATCCTGATGACGGCTCCGATCAGGACCGGATCGTGGTGGAAGCGAAGGGTACGTATGCCATCGAAAACTACTTGATCGCTCGGCGGCTGATGTACTGGCAGGTGTACCTGCACAAGACGGTCATTGCGGGCGACCAGGTGTTGCGTTCCGTCATTCGTCGCGTGCGTTTCTGGCTTCAGCAGGGTGAAAATCGGCAGGTAGCGGGGGCCAGCGAACCATTCCTGTATTTCCTGAAGAAAGGATTCAGCGGTCTTGATGTGCATGAAGCCGAGGTTCAGGACGCCTTTGTTGCCCTGGACGATGCAGACATTTTGTTTTCGCTAAAACGATGGATGAGCAGCCCAGACGCCATTCTGGCCGATCTCTCTCGCCGATTCCTGGAGCGCGATTTCTTCCGTGTGGACTATCAGGTCGATTCAGAGCGCCTCGCTCCAGAAACACTGGCCGATGCGGTTGCTACGCTGCTTCTTGATTCAGGACTCAGCACACCTGAACACATCGATCGGGATCTGTCTTTCTATCTCTTGCGTGCTCAGTCGTCCCACGAGGCGTACGACACGCGGGAAGACGTGATTGCTGTTCTGAACCGCGCCGGCCGCATCGAGGAATTGTCCGTGACAGAGGACGTGATGGTAATCGAACCATTAGCCGAACAGCAGATTCGCCCGTACGTGTGCTATCCAAAAGAAGCTTTATCGTCCTGACCATTCAGGACGTGGAGCCGCGCCAACGGAATCCCAGTTCGGCCGAGATATCATCTGGAAGCTGAGGCAGATTGGATCGCGGAATGAAAAACGTGGACAGGTTTACCAGGTCCTTGAACACACGGTTGTGCTCTGCACTCTTGCGCAGGTAATCGTGCCCCGATGAGCCCCCGGTTCCAATCTTGGTGCCAATCATACGCGCTACCATCAAGGCATGCCGGTAGCGCCAGGTCGTGAAGCCCTCGTCGATATCAACCAATGCCTGGAGAAGTCGGAACGGGAGGTGCAAAATCGGCTCATCACGGTATAGATGAATGAGCAAGGCCGCTTGCAGGGCTTCGTGTGATAGGCGCTGCTCTCCTTTCTCTACCAAAGCTGTGTAGGTTGACGCGTCGAAAAGGGCAGCAAAATGATCCGTGGTGCGCTGAAGGTGCTTCAGTTGCTGCTCCTTTTCGGCCACATTCAACACCGGATTGTCTTCGATTACCGCCCTGTCTGACCTGAGCATGACATCCACAGCTTCGCGATAAGCCGACCAGAAATCAAACGTTCCGAATCGGATGAACGGTGTGCGGGCCAGCCATGATTCGACCAGCGTGAACATATCCGGCTCGGATTCCGAGGAGGAAACGGTTTCTGCGTCCGCTCCTTTCAACCGGGAGGTGTACGGCGCTTTCGTGAAGGCGTGCCGGTCGGTTGTGCGCATCCCAAGCAGATTCTCGATCAGACGCCACTGGACGCTCTGGAATCCGGAAGCCGGGACAAGAGCGTCCCGAAAGTCGAGGAAATCCAGCGGAGTCATCGTCTCCATGATATCGATCTGCTGCAACAGGACCTGCTGAATGCTCCGGATGCGTTCGAGATGCGCGACGGCCGCTCCAAGCGCCTTTTCCTCTACCCTGTCTGCGTTCAAGATCCGGAGGGCGCCATCGATCTCCCACAAGATCTGTTTGAACCAGAGCTCATAGGCTTGGTGCACGATGATGAAAAGCATCTCATCATGCGCTACCGGCCCGGTTTTACCAGACTCGAGCTCCTGCGCATTCAGGATCTGTCCCAAACGTAGGTAGTCGCCGTAATACAGGCCTTTATCGGTCATGCCTTGTCTCCGTGCTCGGGGGCATTTTCTTCGTCGTGCTGGTCTTCCAGGATGTAGATATCCGCCAAATTGCGGCCAACTTGTCCATAGTCCAGACCGTATCCGACCACGAACAGGTTTCGGATGCGAAAACCCACGTAGTCCAGCGGTACGTCTGCTTTGGTAGCCTCATACTTGTGCAGCAAAGTCACCGTCTTGATCGAGGCCGGTTCTTCTTTTTCCAGACGATCCACCAGGAATTCCATCGACAGTCCCGTATCGACGATATCCTCGACGATGATCACGTGGCGATCCTTCAAATGGGCATCAACCGCCTTCAACTCAGTGACCGTACCCGAGGATATTTTCTGAGCACCGTAGGAGGACAGTTTCAGAAAATCGACTTCGCAGTCGATTGTGGCAGCCCGCATCAAGTCGGCGAGGAAAATGAATGCTCCGTTGAGTACACCAATGAAAATGGGCTTTTTGTCACCGTACTCAGCTGCAATCTGAACACCCATCTCGCGGATGCGCTTCTGGATAGTCTCTGCTGTCAGATACTTGCGGAATCGTTCACCGCGAATACTGATGGTCAGCTCATCATGGACGAGGAAAGTGGCTTCGACGGGGCCTTTCATACTGATCTATAAACTGGGCGGGTGTAATGGTGCCCGGGAAAATAGGGATCAGGGCCCTATGGGGTGTTACGTATAGGTATGGCGATCTTAATCGTTCCCCATCATAGAAGCGTGCCAAGTCAACTGTAAGACGTCTTTCGTCTCGGAGGTGATACGCGAGCGCTCATCCTGAGCATGACCGAGCACGCAAAGGATACCATTCTCGTCAGTGAGAACGGATATGGCAGAACGCGTTGAAACCCGGACTTTTCGATCAGTGAGGAATGACTTGACCTTCTTGGAACCGCCCAAGTTCAGCGGTTGAAATCGATCCCCTTCCCTCCAGGCACGTAATTGAAGCGGTCCGGACAAACTGGACAGGTCCATCAACAGAATGGACCGCTCATTTTGTTGCCTGAGGAAGTGCAGCATTTTTTCAGCTTCGGTTATGCTCAGTCTTGAGAGGTCAAGCATGTGAGCGCCAACAGCGTATTGCGTGTTTCCTCCCTCGTCTGGGATCCGGATCGAGACGGCTTCTACACCGGAGTCTGCATATTCACCGCCCGTTGTGATATACCATCCATCTCGTTCTCGCCAAACAGTCGCTTTCTTAAAAACGGCCTTGCGGCCTACCTGAGACTCATTGAGTGCCAGAACCTCTTCAGTGATCGCGCGCCTGCGGGGCAGAAAAGGAGCCCGCTGATTGAGCCACTCGGTCAGGATCCAACGCTTGATCCAGGCTGGCCATTCTTCCAGCTGTGCAGCAGGAAGATGCCCTCTACGATCCGCTTCCAGCTGTCGAAGACCATCGAGGATCACATCCTGCATCTCGGCAAGACGGTCGGAAAGTGCGACGGCAGCGTCCCGGAATGCTCCCCTTTCGCTGCCATTCAAGGTGCTCAATTCCATTCGCAGGGCATTGCGGGTGTAGTCTTCCCTCTGATTGGAGGCGTCCTCCATCCAGATCCAACCTTCCGCTTGTGCCAGTTCCTCAATGTTGGAGCGAGGAATACGCAGATGTGGCCGGGCGACGCCGCAGGCGTCGCCCGGGGCAAACTCACGACGAGCCCGCATACCGATCACACCCGCCGGACCAGTACCGCGCGCCAGATTCATAAGGATCGTTTCTAATTGATCGTCGGCGTGATGGGCAATGACAATGGAGTTGGCCTCGAATTCGAGAGCTACCCGCCGAAACGCTTCATAACGAATCTCCCGTGCCCAGGCCTGCACGCCTGTTTCAGGTGTCGGCCGTGTCGGATGAACGACGCGTAACGTCACGCCATTACGAGCTGTCCAGTCACGTACAAATTGCTCATCAGCATCGGCTTCATCCCGCAATCTGTAGTTGATGTGTACGCCGATGACGTTGAATCCACGCTCGACCAGAAGATGCCCCAATACGGTAGAATCACAGCCTCCACTAAGACCAACCACTATGGGCTCGGTCCCTGGATTCAATCCACTGTGTTCGCATCCGAGCAGGAAGGCCTTCTCAAGTTCCGACCGTTTCATTTTCGGTCGAACCTTTCTCGTAACTCATTGCCCGACATGCGGATCATGGTCGGACGACCATCCGGGCTAGCATACGGGGTCTCACACTGAAAAAGCTGATCGATGAGCGATCGCATTTCTCGAGGCGAAAGCGGAATCCCAGCACGGACCGCTCCTCGACGGGCCATGCTTCGTGCAAGGTTCTCACGCCCACTCAATCCTTCCACGCGCTCAAATGCGCGATACTGATCTACGATTTCATCCAGCACGCTCCGCTCATCACCAGCCGAGATATCGGCTGGGACTCCACGAACGATCACACTATTGCCGCCGAACGGCTCAATGTCGAATCCCAGTTTGGCAAGGTCCGGCATCAACCCTTCCAGCAGCGCATATTCGGACGCAGAAAACTCGATGGTGCGGGGAAAAAGCAACTGCTGCGACAATCCGAATCCGTCCTTCAGACAAGCTTTGGCCTGTTCATACAGAATCCGCTCGTGGGCCATCTGCTGATCGATGATGACGAGTCCACTCAGAATCTGGGTCAGGATGTACGTGTCGTGTAACTGCCAGAGTAATCCTTCCTCACCCAGACCGCTTGTAGCGTTGCTTGCCGTCGGGCCAAGCGAACCAGCCTGCAGGGTCTCGGTACGCCGGGCACCTTCATACAGGGATCGGCTGGCGTCGGACACGCGATCGGAAGAAAGCGAGGGACGCCCGCTGCCCGCGCCAGACCCACCCAAGAGCGCATCCAAGGCGGGATTTCCACCCTGCAACGGACGACTGCCAGAGGGGGGCAGGCCTCTTCCTGGGTGCTCTTCTGTGGCAGAACTGCTCGAGCCAGAAGATGAAAACCCGAGGTCCAAGCCAGAAAGAGGCTTCGCCCTGGAAAAGTCGGGACTCCCCAAGGTTGTGCCCAAGGCTTTTCCCACAACAGCTCGCAACATCCCGTAGACACCGCGCTCATCGTCAAACTTGACCTCAGATTTTGTCGGATGCACGTTAACGTCCACGTGACGCGGGTCAATGTTCAGGAAAAGAGCAAAAAACGGATAGGCACCCTCGGGAAGCAGATACTCGTATGCAGCATGGACCGCATGCTCGAGATAACGATTTTTCACCCATCGGCCGTTCACGAACAGGAATTGCAAACCCCGGGTGCGTCGCGCCGTATCGGGATGCCCCAGGAAGCCTTCTACGGACAGGTAGCTTGTGGACTCACCAACACGGATCAAGTCCTCAGGAGAACCAACCGGCAGCAGCGCTGCCATACGTGCCGCCGCCGCGCGGAGCATGTCTCCGTCTTCGTCCTCAACAGAAAGCAGGGTATTCCCATCGTGTTCGATGGAAAAGGCTACATTCGGATGAGCCAGGGCCAACACCTGAACCGCATCCAGAATGTGTTTGAGCTCAGTCTGTGGACGCTTCAGGAAATTGCGCCGGGCCGGGACATTGAAGTAGAGATTTCTGACCGATACAGATGTGCCTCTGATCGGTGGTGCCGGGAGCCCATCTACCTCTTCCCCTCCCTCAAGACGCAACTGAAACGCAGCGTGCTCTTCATCCTGTCCCGTTCGGATATCGAAATGGGAAACCGAAGCGATGGAGGCGAGCGCTTCACCGCGGAAGCCCAAGGTTGAAATGGATTCAAGGTCTTCGACCGACCGGATCTTGCTGGTCGCGTGCCGCTTGACCGCCATACGGGCATCCGTCTCCGACATCCCGGAACCATTGTCCGTGACCTGAATCAACGTGCTTCCTGCGTCCTGCAATACCACGTCAATGCGCGTGGCACCTGCATCCAACGCATTTTCAATCAACTCCTTCACGGCAGAAGCGGGGCGCTGAACGACCTCTCCGGCCGCGATCTTGTTGGCCAGCGCCAACGGCATCAGCCGAATCCGATCCACTTCGGTCCCTTCCCCCAAAGCGTCAGAGGTTTCTTTCTGCTCTACCGGTGCGTTCACGCGCCTCTCATCCCAACTGTTGGTAAACGTAGACAGCCATGGCGCACAGGATGATGAAATAGACGATGCCCATCGGGCTACGGCGACGTCGATTGAACGCCTGAATCCGCATCCGCTTTTTCAGCTTCTCGTCTTTCTTCGGATTATAGAACCTGGGTTCGTAATCAAACCGCTTGTTTCGAACCCGACGTCCTGGCAGGAAAAGTCCCATGGTGCTTAGAAAATACGCTGTAGGACCAGGTATACAGGCCTGGTTATGCAGGCGTTCCTCCACGACTTATCCACGCCCGTTGCCCACGAACCTTCAGGCAGAGAGCCTCGGGCATCTCACGTAGACGCACTCAGAGTAGGTTGGAAAAGTAGGTCAACCAGGCCCAATACAGGGGTGCCGAGAAGATCAGAGAGTCAAACCGATCCAGTGCTCCACCATGACCCGGCAGGAAGTTGCCTGAATCTTTCACTCCTGCAGATCGCTTCAAGGAGCTTTCCAGCAGATCCCCCAACTGTCCCCAGAATCCACCGATGGCCGCCAACACAAATACATCGCTCCATGTCAACATGGGTAATAGCCAGTATTTGAAGCCAACCGCAACCAAAGTCCCCAGCAGTAATCCTCCAAGCGTTCCTTCCCAGGTTTTGTTGGGCGAAATGGACGGTGAAAACGGCCGTTTTCCAATGGACTTTCCGGTGTAATACGCACCGGAGTCCGTAGCCCAGATGAGAACGATCAAGAGCAACGTGAGCAGGAATCCGTCCGTTTGTCCCCAAGCCTCGTGCGCCTGCCATCGGATATCAACGACCAAGCTGATGAGCAGAACGGGATAGATCAGCGACGCTAAGCCACCTGAAATGCGGCCTACGGCATCGGATACAGGCTTTCGCAGCGTCCAACCCAGTACCAGACTGATCGCCAACAGGGCCACCATCCAGCCTTCTGGAGCCAGGAAACGAACAAATACGGCCCCTCCAGCGAGCAACGACACCCACAGATCCGCGTTTGTACCATCTGCGCGGATGAGTTTGATCATCTCGGCCTGTGCGGCCAGGGCAATCACACCAATCAGGACGAGGAATACCCACCCTCCCAGCCACAGGGCTCCGAGGAATACAGGGATTCCGACCAGAGCTGTCAGTACGCGCTGCACACCTTGTTTCATCGGTTTACTCTTGTTCTGATTTCCCTCCTTCCTCCGTCACATCCGAAGATTCGGGAGGCGGGCCAGGAGCCGTTTCCGGATCTGCGGCCAGCGCCGCCGCCGTCAACTCTTCGTCGGAAACGATCTCAGATGACAGAAGGGCGAGGGCTTCCTCCTCAAGATGGGGCGGCACCAGCACGTAGATGCGTGACATGGAGCCATGGGTCAAGGAGAATGCTTGGTCCTTTTTGCGCATGATCACCGCCTCAAGTCCGGCATGGTCAAGGCGATCCCGGACCAGATCGGCCTCGTAATCAATACCTGTCTGGAATACCTCCAACCATCCGTCAAATTCGAGTCGCTTCATCATGTCCTCTGCTCGGATTCCAACATTTCATCGTGCGGTTCCCCGATCTGCCGTCCGAAGGTGGTGTTCCAGAATCGGGATAGGAGTCGTCAGACGTCGTGTCATCTGCCCTCTTTTTCAGCATCATCACGGCACCCGCCAGAACAAACGCTGCGGACAGAATCACCCACCAGGGAAAGGTGAAATCCTCCAATTCAGCGCTCGCATCGCTGCCGGCGGCCATCTTGCCCAGAACCGCTGCAAACGAGTTATTGATCAGATGCACCAAAATAGCAGGCCACAAACTGCGCGTCTGCCACGTAAGCCAGGCCATGAAAATACCCAGGAGGGACAGCGGAACAGCTTGCGTGAGGCGGAGATGGTACAACCCAAATATGATACCTGAGAACAGGATACCGCCCCAAGCTCCAATACGTCGCTCTGCCTGGCGTTGAATATATCCCCTGAATAGTACTTCCTCGCAAATAGCTGGTGTCAGAGCCAGCATGGAAATTGCAAATATCAGGCTGAAATCCTGAGTGAGAATCTGTTCGATCAGCGCCATTTGACCGTCTTCCAGCGTTCGGACCCAATCGGGCCAAGGCAGGCTATCGAAGAATCCTGCGGAGAAATGAACGAGCGGAATGAGACCCAGTAACCCCACCGCAGACCAAATAAGATTACGGACCGGCGTGGGCCGTAAGCGGATAAAGGAACGAACCGAAGAAGTGTGAAGCCGTGCGAAAAGAAGAGCGGGGATCAGTAGGCCAAAAACCTGACCTACGGTATTCGCCCAGATAACCGTCTCTGCATTTTCAGCAAGAAAGTCAGACAGTCTTTCAGGGGTCACCAGGTCCGACAACGGTGTGCTGCCCTGCAAGGTAGCAATGACGAGGAAGACGGTTGAAACGCCCTGGAAAAGCAGAAATGCGACGATCAGCCCGATGAAGGCTGACAACAGCGGAGGAAACTTGGCACGTTCCAGAGGCCCGTCCAGCAGGATGGGTGCCGATTGCCTGGGATCGTTCACAGAGATCGCGGTTCGGAGTAGGGATCAGGTTAAAAGCTCAATCCAATCCCCGGGCAGGCAGATTGGTCAGCTGCAGTAAACCTACGTTACAAATCGCGAAAGGTTGGCCGTCAGACCACTTCTTCCAGATCCCGTCGAAGACGACTGATGATGGTACGCAATCGGGTGTACACGTATTTGTGATTTTCGAACTGCATTACCTTGGCGATCTGCTGGGCTCGCATGCCATGCTGAAAGCGCAGCAATATGAGTAGCTGATCTTCAGGGTCCAGATCTTCGATAGCGTTGTTCAGCAGGAAAGCTCGATCTTTTTCGCCTCCTGACACTTGGTCCGGTGCAGGGATGGAGGTGGCTGGAGCCAGCCCCATTTCGGTCAAATCGTCGAGTGACAGCGTTGGACGATTGGCCCGCAGTGCCGCCAGCAGGTGCCAGCGCTTATTCACCGACAGCATTTCATCTATACGGCCAATCGTTACAATGACTTCCTGCAACGTGCAGGACATGTCATTGCCACCGGAAATCAAGTCCGGAATTTCAGATTGGGGAACGTATTCCTGGTAGTAGTAGCGGAATATGAGTTGCTCTTTCTTGTTCAGTTTTGAGATGACAGAATTGGGCACGGAGACTATTCGATTCTTTCGAAAACGATCGCGACAGGCATTGGCAACCACAACAGAAAGCCATGGCGTAAGCTCACTGTTGATGCGAAAGCGTCGCAAAGCCTGGAAATCGTTGTGTCGAAGTCGCTCGCAGATCGCCGTATAGGTTTCCATCACCTCGTCGGGATCGGATAGGAAACGCCGAATCATTCGGAGGATGATCGGTGTGTATTGGTCCAGCAGTGAGGAATATCCCACTCCGGGATTTGCCTTGAACTGCTTGATGAGCGCGGTATCTGTCATTCCTTTCTGGGGCAGGGAGATCACATAAGCCGGGAAGGCTTATTGACCGAACGCTGATATGGTTTTGCACAAACTTTGACGGTGGCAAGGGTCCCTTCGAGGAACCGCCGACACATTCAGTGCTATATTCCGGCCGCACGCGCTTGTAGCTCAGTTGGATAGAGCGTTGGATTCCGGTTCCAAAGGCCGGGGGTTCGAATCCTCCCAAGCGCGCTGTTCGCCGTTCGGCGACCAAAGCCTACCATCCTTGGATGGTGGGCTTTTTTTTGTAGCTGCCTGATGAACCTCAGTCAGCATCACGCCCAATACGCAGCCCAAGGATGACTGCACATTGGATTTAGGATGTTTCGAACCGCGCCAGGAAACGGAGTCTACTCGTAAGGGTGAGGGGCGAGCGGAAAGGCCGAGGGAGGCCGATCCGTCCGTGAGGGGGACAGCCAGGCAATGAGGGGCATTGCTTGGCTGAAGGGGTTTCACCGCTTTCGAGGGAGCGAGTCGGAATCAGTCAATGAACTGCACAGTGCATATCCAGAACTATGCCAATTCTTGTAGCGACGCCCCTCACGCCTCCTCAAGGCCTGTTTTTTACCGCTGCGTGTCTGCCTGTCTCATTTCAGGACGTAGTAGCGCACCCTTTACCCTACCCCGGATCATATCGAGACAGCATCCTTCCCGACGTGTCAAGGAGCCCTCATCACACAAAAAAG
>CALIKL010000019.1 GCA_938018055.1 uncultured bacterium | reverse complement strand
ATTCAACGGATAGAATGTCCAGGGTCCGCTATTCAACCCGTCGAATACTGGCCGTGCGCTCCACGTTGAATTGCGCACCAAAAGCGGTCTCGTAACCAAATGAGCTCTGCGTCTCAAAGGCATCCCGCGAGGACCATGCCCCCGATGCACCAACTCCTAATCCGTAATAGGCGTCGTAATCACCATGGACCGCGCTGATCGCATCGGCGCCGAAATCCCATAACCATCCTTCGTCTTCAGGCAACAAACTTATCGGGGCATGTGCCTGCCTACGATTGGGATTGAAAAGACGGCTGTAGTTCTGAGTGCGAACCCGGTGACGCCGCAGATCGACTTTGCCCACCCGGACCTCATCACCATTTCGATAGCCCTGACCGGCATATCCGTCATAGAATGGCGTCGAGATGATTTCGAATCCGGACCGGCGATCTCCGACCAGAAAAATATCCCGATCGAAGGCAATGTCTCCATTCCGAAAGACCGTGGCTTCGACGCTCGATAGATCAGACGGAATTCGGTCGACCATTCCGATGTAGCGCCCATTGTCATAAAGAGCCACGTGCTCTATATCGATATCAAGTACGGCGTATTCATCCGTAGCAAAACGGACCCGGTGACGATAGGTCGTTTCCATTTCGATGCGGCTGGTCCGATTCGAACGATTCCAATCGGCATGGACAACGACAACTTGACGATACCGGTATCGGGGAGACCAATGACGCTGGTAGCGCACCTTCCATGGCCACGCGATATGGACGGAAATATGCTTGTACGGACGATGGTAGTAGTATCGATTCGACGAGACATGGAGTCGCGTACGGAATCGGACGTGACGATCCCCATAAGAACGGTAGGAGGCGCGAACGCCTGGTATTGACAACCGAGCCCGACGCCCGTCGACTACCACATCGCGACTCGCTCTCGAGGCACCCCGAGCAGCAGCAACCCTTCCATTCGAGGATCGATCCAATACCCGCTGTCCCGTGCGAGCCTGTGTCCCCCGTGTCCTGGCGTTTCCATCCTGACGTTTGCGGTTGTCGCTGGCACGCGTACTACCACTTTTTCCGCGAGCCCGGGCGTCCTGGATAATGCGACCAACTTGACGGGCCGCTGTCGCACGCGAACGGGTACGTTCGGCCCCGCTGGTTCGCGCCTTGGTTGACCTCTTGGCCGATGAGGTCGTGGACCTGTTCTTGGAGCGATCGACCGTCCGTTCTGTCCGTTTCGTTGTCCCGGAGCTGGTGCTGCTTCGCTGCGCCCAGCTTTCAACGGGTGTCAGCGCTGTGACCGACACGGTCAGAAGCGCGATGAACAGGCTACGATGGATCCGAATGGGAGCGAATTCCCGGTTCCGCCTGAATAGGTGCCGAAAAAATTTTGGTAGTGCGTGTGTCATGGATGTCACCTTTCCGTATTTCTCGAATCTTGGAGAAACGGACCCTGACTGACTCCAAGACAAAAGCATGCCATGCGTCCTTTTCGAACAGACATGCACATTTCGCCCGAATCACTGCCTGATGTCGAAGGCAGTTGATTCCAAATCGTCTACAATAGTGATCACAACGGACCGCTCAAGCTGGCCACCTAGTTCACGCAGGCACACCCCACGTCATCAATCCACCGATGTGAGCCGTGAGTACCACGAAGGAGACGGCCGCCAACACGGCGATGAATCCAAGGAAACGCCATCGCAATCGGATGCCCGCGTGATCCGTTTCCCGAACTCCCATCCAGCGTGAAAGGAGAAGCATCACCAGAGAAAGACCCAGCAACCACAGGGCACGCTCACCCATGGTCTCATGCAATTCCACGAACTGATCGACCATCGCAACCCCTTCACTTTGCTCCTGCATGATTTCACCAGTGCGAACGGCAGCAAACGTCCCGATAAGACTCAAGGACTGCAACAGGAAGGTCACACGCCACCACGCATCAGCATTGCGGAAAAGCCAGATTCCTACCGTGAGTAATGCAACCACAGAAAGAGCCACCGGTAAGTGGACCACTACCGGGTGCAGCACTGGAATGGAGTAGTCTGCCAACTGATCAAACATGAGTAAGCACCTCGTTCGCGTCAAAAGGAATCACAAGACGCCATGGGATTCGGAAGACCTTGCAAAATACCTGTCTCACCGCTGTAGCAGTGCAACCGGAAAGGTAACAGAACGTCCGAATGGTGTTCGCGTATGGACCACTCCCTGAATCGCTTCCCGGTCTTATGAAGTTCCTCAAAGTACTGACGGCCTCCACCCTGGGTGCCTTGCTCGCATTTGGCGTGATCGCCTTTTTCGGATTCCTGCTTCTGATTGCGTTGGCCGCTGCAGGCGATTCTCAGCCACCGGTTCGGCCAGGATCTGTGCTCGTCATGGACTTGTCCGGAGCCATTCCCGAGCAGGTGTCTGGAGATCCCCTGACACAGATGCTGCTCGATGAACCGGCCTATGACGTGCACGATCTTCAGCGGGCTCTGGAGGAAGCAGCCACTGATGACAAGATTGATGCACTCTGGATCCGTCCATTCAACATGACCGAGTCGTGGGCTACGTTGGAGGCTATTCGACGCTCAATTGACACGTTCAAGGAAAGCGGAAAACCCGTCATTGCCTCCGGCCGCAATTTCTACACGGGCGAAGCCGAGTATTATCTGGCCAGCGCAGCCGATAGCATCTACATGGATCCTGAGGCCATTTTCGAATTCAATGGTTTCGCCATGACTTCGATGTTCTATAAGGGCCTCTTTGACAAGCTGGGCATCGAACCCATCATCATCCGAGCGGGTGATTACAAAGGCGCTGTCGAGCCCTACACACGCGAATCCCTCAGCCCGGAGAATCGGGAGCAATTGCAGGCCTACATCGACGATGTGGAATCCCTGTTTGTGAACGCCATAGCGGACGCCCGCAATATGTCCGCGGACAAGGTGGAGTCCATGATGGATAATGACGTCCTTTTCTCCGCCGTCGATGCGGCCGAACACGGACTCGTTGATGGGCTTTTGTTCAATGATCAGGTACGTGGACGAATCGGCGCCTCGATCGGTCTAGATCCGGACGAAGATCTGACAACGGTGACCCTTTCCGCCTATTCCGCCCAGATCCGTGGTTCAGTGTCGAGTAATCGCATCGCCGTCGTTCATGTGACCGGTGCCATGATGGCTGGCTCTTCAGACGCTGGTGGGCTGGCTCCTTCAGGCGCGATGGCCGGTTCTGACACCATCATTCGCTCGATACGGACAGCACGGGAGCGCCGAGGTGTACAGGCCATGATTGTTCGGATCGATTCACCCGGCGGCCTGGCTCCGGCAGCAGACGCCATGCTGCGTGAAATTGAGATCACGTCCGAGTCGATGCCGGTCATCATTTCCATGGGTGACGTAGCTGCCAGCGGCGGGTACTGGATTGCCACCGGTGGAGAACACATTGTTGCTGAATCAACCACGCTGACAGGCTCGATTGGGGTCTTCTCGATGTTTTTCGACCTGAGTGCTCCGCTCGAAGATCGAGTCGGATTGGCATTTGACACGGTTGAAAGTGGTCCGTCAGCAGATATGTTTTCTGGCTACCGCGATTGGACGCGCGCTGAACGAGCCTCCCTGGAGCGCTTTACGGACATCACCTATCAGGCCTTTCTCGAAAAGGTTGCTGCGGCGCGCGGCATGTCAACGGAGGAGGTCGATAAGATTGCCCGCGGGCGCGTCTGGACGGGCACTGACGCAGTGGATGTTGGCCTGGTGGACGAACTGGGTGGGCTGGCGGTAGCTGTAGAGCGCGCCGTGGAAGCCGCCAAGCTTGATTCCACGGACTACCAACTGGTCTCCTATCCTGCGACGCCGTCCTTTTTCCAGCAGCTGGGAATGACTTCAGCCGTAATGAGTCGAACCCTTGCAACATGGATGGGCCTTGCCGACCGTCCCGATGCACAGATTGACATGCTGCGCTCCGAGCTGTCCCGACATGGTCAGGTGCAGGCCCGAATGCCCTTCGATATTACAGTTCGATAAGGGATTCCCCACCCATTTCGGCGGGCTGCTGCAATCCGATCAGGTGTAGGATAGTCGGAGCAACGTCTCCGAGTTTTCCATGACGGACCGGGCCGTTGAATCCATCTCGAATCACCACATGCGGTACCGGGACCGTCGTATGTGCCGTGTGGACCGTCCCGTCCGGATTACGCATGCGATCTGCGTTTCCATGATCGGCAATGACGTTTACGCTGTACCCGCTTTCCAGGGCTGACTCGATTACTACCCGGGCGGCGGCATCCACCGCCTCAACCGCTTGCACAGCGGCTTCGAAAACTCCTGTGTGCCCAACCATGTCGGGATTCGCAAAGTTGATGACCACCAGCGCATAGTCATTGTCACGAACAGCCTGTGCCACTTCCTGGGCCAGCTGAGGCGCACTCATTTCGGGTTGCAGATCATAGGTGGCTACCTTGGGCGAGGCAACCAGGATGCGGTCCTCTTGTTCGAAAGGCTCTTCTCTTCCACCTGAAAAGAAGTACGTCACGTGTGGGTATTTCTCTGTTTCGGCTGCACGAAGCTGCTTTCCACCTGCTTCTGCGACTACCTGCCCCAGCGTTTGTGTCAGGTTCACCTTCGGGAAAACGATCTCAAACGGAAATGACTCATCGTACGGAGTAAAGGTGATATAGCGCAGATCGGCAGGTGGGGTGCGTTCAAACCCGTCGAATTGCGTATCCATCAAGGCACGGGATATCTGACGCGCGCGGTCTGCCCGGAAATTGAAAAACAGGACCGTATCCCCGCTGCTGATCCGATGGGACTCCGGGGCACCTATGCAAGCCGGCTCAACGAATTCGTCCGTGACCTTGTTGGCATAACTGGCCTCGATGGCGGCTTGGGACGATTCGAAGCGATCTCCTTCGCCGGATGTCAGCAACTTGTAGGCCTTTTCAATGCGAGGCCAACGATTGTCCCGGTCCATAGCCCAGTAGCGACCCACCACAGATCCCACAACGCCACATCCTGAATCACTCATAACGGCTTCGAGATCAGCGAGATAGTGCTTCCCTCCATGCGGGGAGGTATCACGGCCATCCATAAAAGCGTGTACTACGACGTCCGATCCGGCCAATCCTTCGGAAGCAGCCAGACGAACCAACGCGTGCAGGTGCTCCTGGGAAGAATGAACACCACCGTCTGAAAGCAGACCTATAAGGTGCAGCGTGCGGCCGTTTTCTTTCACCCCCCGGATGGCGGACAAGAGTAGCTGATTCCGGTCGAACTCCCCGGTTTGGATGGCACGATCAATCCGCGTGATTTCCTGATACACCACCCGTCCTGCGCCCAGATTCATGTGGCCTACTTCCGAGTTACCCATTTGGCCTTCGGGCAATCCCACAGCGAGGCCGGAAGCATCCAGCGTCCCCGTTGGATATTTCTGGAACAGGTGATCCAAAAAGGGCTTCTCTGCAGCATCAATGGCGCTGACAGACGGGTCCTCGGCAATACCGTAGCCGTCTAGGATCATGAGAAGATGCTTGTTCATGGTAGAAAGAAATCGAACGTGCTTGAAGTGTGGGTTGGTTGCGTCAATTGCATGCGGTAGTCTGCCGTCGGGGTCGTTCATACCCGGTAGTCCTTGACCTGCTTCGTGCTCTGACCTGTTTTCGATAGAAACACATTCATGGACCCGCATCGAGGACAAGAAATCTGATCCACCCCGGCTCGATCGGTCACGCAATCAGGCTCATCAAAGTAGTGGTTGCGCGTGGCACAGAAATACAATCCTTTTCGGATATCAAGACCGGATCTGGGGTCTGGTAGTCGATCCAAGCGCTCCTTGTATTGGCAACACGCAGCGGCCGCACAGGAGGTACACTTTGGTGAACGGGCCGTACACGTATAGCGGCCATGCAGGATCAAAAGATGATGCGCTTCGCCCCACTCCTCTCGGTCCAACAGCCTTTTGAGTTGGCGTTCGACTTTATCGGGGGTCGTGGCTCGTTCAGTAACCAAACCGATGCGATTGGCCACACGGAACACGTGCGTATCGACAGCAAGGGTGGGCACATTGAATGCAACGCTCGCGACCACTTGGGCCGTTTTTCGTCCTACTCCCGGCAGCCGCACGAGATCGTCAACCGATGCCGGGACGACTCCTTCGAATTCGTCCACCAGCAGATTAGCGGCCCCAACCAGATGTTTTGACTTGTTGTTGGGGTAGGAGATGGACTGGATCAAGGGAAACACCTCTTCGGAAGTTGATTCCGCCATATCCTGGACTGTCGGAAACCGCTCGAATAACGATGGGGTTACCTGATTCACTCGCGCGTCGGTACATTGGGCTGAGAGCACAACCGCTACCAGCAATTGCCAGTGATCTTCGTACCTAAGCTCCGTTTCGGGCGCGGGGATTACATCACGCAAGGCACGCAGACTGCATTCTGCTCGTCGTCTTCTACTCACCAGCCAGCTACCGACAGTTATGATGATCAGGTCAGGGTACAAGCTCTTACGGCGGTGCGCGTGTGCCGTTCTCATGCTGGTCATTTCCCTGGGTCTGACGTCGCAACGAGCTACCGCCCAGTTTGCCGACTCTCTGTCTTCACAGGCACGCATATCTGTGTTGACCGCCAATCCTGGTCAGGAAGTCTATTCGCTTTGGGGACATTCTGCGTTGCGCGTATCTGACCCTGTTCAAGGATTCGACGCCGTATTCAATTGGGGTACGTTTGATGTCACACAGCCGTATTTCGTACCGCGCTTTGCCTTCGGTGCCATGGAGTACGAACTGAGCCTGGAGCCCATGACCCGCTTCATGCGAGGCTATGCAGCACAAGAACGAGGGGTAATCGAACAAGAAATAGCTCTTTCAGACCAAGCCAAGCAGGCATTGTGGGCCTTACTGCTTGAGAATCTGAAACCTGATAACCGTGCTTATGCCTACGATTTCGTCCGTGATAATTGTTCGACGCGCATCCTCGATTTGCTGATTGCAGTGGAGGCGATTGCACTGCCGGAATCGCTCTTAGAAGGCCAGCAAACGTATCGGCAAGTCATTGACGGATACGTTCATCAGGTTGCATGGTTGGATCTGGGGATCGATCTGGCATTTGGTCACCCCATGGATCGATCGGTCGCCCCTGAAGATCGCGCCTTCTTGCCGCTGGACCTGATGCGTACGCTGGAAGCATCCGCATCATCCGAATCCGGCCCATTGGTAAGGGATGAACGGATAGTGCTGGACTATTCTTGGTACCCCGCCCCACCCCGCTTTGACCGTGTTCAGTGGCTTTTCTGGGTCGTTTCCATCCTCATTCTGGTCTTTACCGCGCGCTCGATCCGATCCAACAGCTTGAACGGACCCGAGTCCATCGACCGGGTGTTCTTGTTTGTCCTCGGCATAATGGGCTTCATCCTTCTGCTCATGTGGCTGGCAACGCTTCACTGGGTAACCGGCTGGAATGCGGACCTTCTGTGGGCCTTGCCAACTCACCTGATTGCTGCCATCTGGTGGAAACGGGCATCCTGGCTCACCACCTATCTCCGAGCTTGTAGCTTGCTGATGGCGGTTACGTTGGTTGCCCAACTGGTCTGGCTCCAGTCCATTCCCCCTGCCATGACACCTCTCGTTGCCGTTTTAGCTTGGCGTTTCTGGGTGATCGGGAGGCAGCCGGTTTCGTCGGGGCGCGTCATGAGATGACGAGCGATTCAGGGCCCGGTCAGCAGGAGCTGACCGGGCCTCCTTTTTTCACGGACTCAGGCCCGCTCGGCCAACTCTGCCCACCGTTCCATATCGCTCTCCAAAGTCGCCAGCAGGTCCCCCAACTCTTCAGAAAGCGAGGTGATGACATCCAGGTCCGTAATTCCAGAGCTCAGATCAGACTCAATGGCCGCTTTCCGTTCCTCTGCCGCTTCGATTCGCCGCTCGGTTTCTTCGAGTTCTTTCTTCTCCTTGTAGGAAAGTTTGGCAGGCCCCGCCGTGCTACTGGAGGACGGTGATGCTGACATAGCCGGCTTGGACTTGGCCTTCTTCTTCGATGCGGCTGCCTCAGCGACTTGCTCCTGTTTGCGCACTTCGAGGAATGCAGAATAGTCTCCTGGATACTCCCGAATAGCCCCACCGCCTTCGAAATGAAGCAAGTGGTCTATGGTCCGATCCAAGAACCAGCGATCGTGTGACACGACGATCAGCACGCCATCAAACGTGTCCAAGTATTCTTCCAACGCCGCCAATGTTGCTATGTCCAGATCGTTCGTCGGCTCATCAAGAAGTAGGATATTGGGCGCTTCCATGAGCACCAACAGCAAATGCAGCCGACGACGTTCCCCTCCGGAGAGCTTGGCCACCGGGGTGTACTGGACAGCGGGTGGAAAAAGGAAGCGTTCCAGCATCTGGCTTGCCGTGATCACAGATCCATCTGCCGTACGGACATTCTCGGCTACCTCGGTGACCGTATCAATTACCCTGAGCTCGTCGTTGAGCGGGCGCCCTTCCTGATCAAAGTATCCGATGACAACCGTGGGGCCCGCTTCAATCTCTCCTTTGTCAGGTTGAACTTTACCGGCAATCATGTCCAGCAGCGTGGTCTTACCCGTACCATTCTCCCCTATGATCCCCAAGCGATCAGTTCGGGCGATCAATCGGGAGTAGTTCTGGATAAGTGCTTTGTCATCGTATGCCTTGGAGATACCCTTGAACTCCAAAACCTTCTTGCCCAGTCGCGTTGATGCTGCGGCTAACTGCAGCCTCGCATCCGGTCCTGACCCGGTACTTTCTTGAAGCGCCTGCGCCCGTTCCACTCGATACTTTGCCTTGGACGTCCGCGCCTTTGGTCCGCGACGCAACCAAGCCAATTCACGACGCGCCAGGTTCTGCCGCGTCCTTTCCGTGGCTTCCTTCAGGCGATCCTGTTCTTCTTTCAGCTCGAGGTAACGAGAATAGTTACCCTCGTATTTCATGACACCTTCGGGGGTCACTTCAAGCATCCGATTGGTTACGCGGTCAAGGAAATAGCGGTCATGCGTCACTAGAAGCAGCGCTCCCGGGTAACTGGCCAGGTAGGATTCCAACCAGGAAATGGTTTCGGTGTCGAGATGGTTGGTTGGTTCGTCAAGAAGTAACAGGTCAGGCTGAAGAACCAGGGCCCGAGCCAGCGCTACCCGCTTTCGCTGTCCGCCGGACAACGAGCCGACGAGGGCGTCCATGTCACGAAGGCCCAGTCTGTCCAGAACGGCCTTGGCGCTCGCCTCCCGGTCCCAACCTCCTGTTACATCGAGTTGATGACTCAGATCGGTCATGCGTTTGAGCAGCTGCTCATCGACCGCTGCACCGGCTTGAGAAAGCGCATAGGACACCTCCTCATAGTCGTGCAACAGCCGTAGCAAGGGATCGCCCTGATCAAAAACGGCATCCAGCACCGTATGAGAAGGATCAAAAGACGGGTTTTGGGGCAGGAAAGCGACCCGGGCATTGTTTTGAACCACCATGCGCCCGGCCTCGTGCTTTTCAATACCGCAAATGATGCGCATGAGGGTCGTCTTACCGGAGCCATTCGCGCCAATCAATCCCATTTTTTCATTGTCCTCGAGACCAAAGGTGACCGAGGTCAGCAGTGGCTTCGTCCCATAGGACTTTCGAAGGTCTTCAATGGTCAGAATGTTCATCGCTGGACGAGAATGGGATAGGCAGCCTCAGGTGCCCGCACAGGACGGATCCAAGGCCTGATGATACCAGATGAAAAGCTGGACGATCGGGAGCTACTTAATGCAGCTTCCTCGACCGACGATACCCTTTTCGATGCGTTTGACCAATTTGCAAAACCGTGTCGAGGCATCTTTCACTCAAAGCACAACGAAGCATGCGTACCGTAATTCATAACGGCCACACGATCCGTATTCCTGGAATGACGCCGACAGGGATGGAAAACGTCACATACGATGGCGATGTGGTTTCGTCCAAACGATCCATTCTGGGTGCCAAACATACGTTTGAAGTAGAGGAAGACGGTCGCCGCGTGACGTATGAAGTGAAGCTGGGCATGCGCTGGCACGGACTTTCGGGATGGGCGTACCTCAAGCGCGAAGGCCAGCTGCTGTTTACTGACCGATAGCATCGGCATGCCGAATCACACACATTGATAAACGACAAAAGCCCGGCCAGCTGAAGCTGACCGGGCCCAAAAAAAGTCCAAAACCAGCGAGGCCCCGCTCGACCGAAGGTCGGCGGGGCCTCGTCGTACCGCGTACGGGATTTGAACCCGTGTTACCGCCGTGAAAGGGCGGCGTCCTAAACCCCTAGACGAACGCGGCATCTCGAGCTCACGGCGAAATCGGGTTTCCGATTCATCGCAGCTCTTGGGGTGATCGAGGGGATTTGAACCCCCGACCTCCAGGGCCACAACCTGGCGCTCTAACCAACTGAGCTACGACCACCATGAAATCATAGACTAGAAATATAGGGCGTTGTCAGAATGCCGTTCAACCTGATAAACGTTGAACTTTTGGTGGACATAGAGATCCCGCTGGTCCATCCGTCCGAAACAGCTCCGGGCTATCGGACAACGACAACCTTTCCAACGGAAGATCCTTCATCGTTCTGACCAACCGCAATGATCAGATAAACGCCCGAATCAACCATCCGCCCCTCTTCGTCCCGTAAATCCCACCGAGTGCGTCCTCCACGAGCCTGCATACGACGAACCAGGTTTCCTGCCACCGTGACGATTCGAATATCCGTGGCAGCAACCAGGCCCTCGACAAAAACACTCGGATTGGCCAGATCCGTAATCCTGACGGGGTTCGGAAATACAACCAGGTCTCCGGCCTGTTGCTGTGGGGCGATGGCGTCGGACGCGTAAGAGATGAGACCACGATCCGTCGAAAAGAAGACATCACCTGTGGAAGCATTCACGTCCACGGAGAGGACTTCGTCTGAGAAGAGAGGGGAATTCTCAGATGTGAAGTGCTGGACCAGATCGAAACCACCCTCGACAGCTTCGACCAGCCAGGCTCCGTCATTTGTCGCAAACCAAATGCGACCAGCGGGATCTACTGCGATATCATTTATTGTGAGTCCAAACAGCATGAAGGTCCCGCGACTGCGATCCGCCCACTGCGGCCAAATCGGAACGGCGGAGTTGTCACGCGCCACAATACCGGTATTGATGAAAAACGCCGGACCGCTGTCCGTACCAATCCAGACAAGCCCATCGCGATCCTCCGCAACAGCGTTTACACTGACAGCTGGAAGCCCCTGTCCAGCCGCCCCACGATCATCGAAATACCGGAATTCGTCGTCACTCGGATTCTCCGGAATCCCCGTTTCAAGGACCATCAAACCTTTCTTCTGCTGGAAGTTGGTCTCTCGGTGGACAACAATCCACTTCTGGTCGAAGGAATCGACATATATGCGACCATAAGCCGTAGCACTGGAGAGCAGTCCTTGACCAATCTTGGGTCCAAACGCGGTCCAATCCCCCGTCGCCGTCCGAACATGGAGTGGTCTGGAAGAAGCCCGCGTAGTAACCCAGAGATTGCTGACTTGGTCTTCGTGAACGCCCCCGACAACGACAAAATCCACGGAACCCGAGGCCGGAAGCAAAGATGAATTGGCGGGAGTAAAAAGAGTTACGGATCCATCAGCTTCTACCTGAGCAACCCCGCCACCTTCCGACCCGGCCCATCCAGATCCGCTGGCGCCGGCGTGGATTTGGACAAACGCTCCTTTGCCGGCCAGTTCTGAGGTACGAGAGGAAGACCATGTGGTCCACATACCTTGGGTATCCAACCGATAAAATCCGGTGCCAGCTTCATTCACTCCCGCCAGCCAAACATCCCCTTCAGAAGAAATAGAGACCTGGGAGAATGTGCCATCAGCTGGTCCATCGGGAAGCCACACCCCAGTGAGTGAAATTGCTCCCTCGTCAGCAGAGGGCAGACTCGATCGCCCGGTGCCATTGGCTTCATCGGCCACCCAGATATCGCCGTTGGAGGCAATGTCGATTGCTACTGGAAATCCAAAGTCAGTTACGGTATGGGCTGACGCCGCGCCGCCTGATCGAACGAATGCAACGGTAAACGTCGCACTTCCTGCCAGAAATACCGGGCCGCTTTCAAGTCGATTCACGGGACGGTTGGTGACGGAAAGGTCCGTGAACTGATCTTGTGCCGTGCGTTCGAAAATGCCTGCGTCGGTCCCAACGTAGAGACGCCCATCCAGCGCACCGAGTGAGAGCACTGGTCTGGGACGAAAGGCTGTCCCAAGTCGTTCGATCTGCCAGGACGCAGGATCTTTGAGATTTCGCCCATCCAGGGGAGAGACGGCAATCCCATCGTCAGTCGCAATCCAAAGCGCTGGCTGGCCAAGGATAGTGGACTCTACCAGCACGTCATGTACTTCTTGACCGACTGTCATTGAACCAAATCGATCGAACGAATCCCGCACTTCGTTTCGCTCTGGGTCAAATACTACGACCCCGAACTGGGTGGCAATAAAAAGAGAGTCGCCAACCACACGGAGTCGATTGATTCCGCGGGACGGATACTGATCGGCCCGAGTGATATCCCGAAATGTGCGAATGGTACCCGATGTCCGGTCAATCCGGTCAAGAAGCCCGTCGTCATATCCGACCCACACAAACCCCCGATCGGGATCCTCATCCAGCGCCGAGGCCCCAACATTCGAAAGACCATCAACGACTGTAAGACGGGAAATATCACCCACGGACGGATTGACCGAATAAACCCCCCCTGTCGTAGCTACCCAGATTTCGTCTCCAGCCACCACCAGATCGGTCGCTTCGCCAAATGATGTGTGAGCTACCCAGCCATCGACCAGTTGAGCCGATACCGGTGCGGCGAGCAACATCATCGCCAAGACAGAGGCAAGTAGACGGGAAATCATCAACGTGATGCAGTATTCCGAGTTGAGCGGGATGCCATCGACAAACGCCAGGCGGAATCAATGGGTCCGAAGGGCATGCAAAAGAGATGCATCCGGGGTAAACCAACGTTCACCCAACTGTCTGGCTCCGTGTTTGGGTCGCGCATGAAAGTCTGAACCACCCGTTTTAAGGAGCCCGTTACGCTCGGCAAGGGATACGTAATACGACTCCAGCATTTCGTCGTGCGAGGGGTGCACCACTTCCACTCCATCCAGTCCGGCATCAATCAAACTCATGACAACCTGATGCGACACGTGATGTCCTGGATGAGCCAAACTGATAATACCACCCGCTTCATGGATGACAGAAATGGCTTCGGCACCACTGGGAAGCGGCTTCTCAACAAACGTGGCACACCTTGGGGTGAGATACCGGTCAAACGCCTCGTCCATAGACGCCACCGCACCGTGTTTGAGCAATAGCCGGGCAATATGAGGTCGAGCCCAGGACGTATGCCCGTTGTCCGAAACAAGACGCGCCGTTGCAGGCAGTACCTTTGCCTGCTGCAATGTCGTAACAAAAGCGAGGGCCCGTTCGTTTCGACGATGCTGCTGCAAAGAAAGGAAGCCTTGCAGCCCCTCCTCCTCCGGATTGAAGGCATAGGCAACCAGATGCACTTCTTCGCCTTTCTGACGAGCGCTGATTTCAACGCCGGGCACACACTGAATGGCGGCCTCCCGGGCAGCCTCTTCAAATGCTCGCCACCCGGCCAGGGTATCATGATCCGTCAACGAGACCAGCTCCAATCCACCGTCGGCAGCAGCTCGGGCAAGATCCGCAGGATCCATTCGGCCGTCGGAAGCCGTGGAGTGCATATGCAGATCTGCGCGCTGAATGGTGGAAGAAGGCATAGGATCTCAACTACTCTGATGTCGGCTCCAGAAACCACGGAGCAGGCTGATCGTAATCGGCCCACCGCCTGAACCCGACAGGCATCTCCCCGTTCCGGCCCCACATGGCAGACCCTACGATTCATCACGACCCGGTTCAGACCGACGACCATCCTGCTGGATTTCCCGACTCGGGCCAGCTGGCCGCTGGTGCACCGACCATTTCCCTGAAGGGTCTGCTCCTGCCCCTGGTGCTTGGTCTGGGCGTGCTTGGCATCATTGCATGGTATACGTGGGACGAGGGGGCATTCGGTCAGTTCATCAAAGCCGTCAATCCCTGGATCATGCTGGCCGCCTTGGGAGCAACGGCGGCTCGAGTCTGGTTTGGCGGATGGCGCATCAGCTTCGTCTCGCGTCACTCATTGGGATTCAAGGCTGGCATACGATGTCAGCTGATGTGGGATTTTGCTTCCAACATTTCCCCAAGCGTGGTTGGAGGAGCACCGCTGACGGCATACTACATTGCCCGGGAGTCACGTGTGACCTCCATGGAGACAAAAGCATCCCGGAGAGGACCCATTGCGATCGGTGATGCATCTGCCGTGATGACGTATGTCATGCTACTTGACCAGGTCTGGTTTGCGCTGTCGGTCCCTGTGATCCTGGTTGCATCGATATACATGGACGTCATTCCAGCGGCCGCGGGTACGGTAGGCCTGTGGACGGCCATGATTTATTTCGTAACCCTCATGGCCTATGCCGCGGTATTTGCTTACGCCACGCTCTTTCACCCCGAGTTGCTTTCGCGCATCGCCGCCACGCTGTTCAAGCTGCCGCTCCTGCGTCGTTTCAGAGAGCGGGTATTGAAAGAAATGGAGCAGTTCGCAGAGCGGTCCGCCGTGCTGCGCAAGCAGAAGAAAGATTTCTTTCTTCGAGGATTCGGACTGACTGCAGGGACATGGTTGGCACGCTATTCCCTTGCCGTGCTGGTTATCTGGAGCTTTGTACCGGATGTGGACACGCTGCTGCTTACCATGCGATCCATCGCTCAGACCATCTCGTCGCTGATCATGCCGACGCCGGGGGGAGCAGGAGGAATCGAGGGCTTATATGCGCTGTTTTTTGGCGACTTGCTGCCGAGCGCTGCTCTGATCGTTCCGTCTTTGTTGACGTGGCGGATTCTGGGGTACTACATCTTCCTGGTAATGGGCGTAACCATCTCCACACGCCATCTGCAACGCACATCGGGAACGTCGGACTGAAAGCAATAGCCGGCTCATTCGACTGCGTTGGTCCTACTCGCGTCCGTAGTCGTCTTCCAAACGCTCGATATCATCCTCGTCACAGATACCCAGCTGGGTTTCGATGATGATCAGCGGTTCAGTACCCGGGTTTTCAATGCGGTGAACCCCGCGAACCGGGATAAATACCTTATCGCCGGGATTGACCTCAGTAATACTCTCGTCCAAGGTGAACATGCCGGTTCCCGCAACAATAACCCAGTGCTCACTGCGCTTCTGATGACGCTGAAGGGACAAACGCTGGCCGGGATGCACGATAATTCGCTTGACCCGATATCCCGGTTCATTGAGGTATTCTTCCCAGCGTCCCCATGGGCAATCGTCTGAATCAATCCAGTTTCCTTCCATACTCAGGCCACCTCCATGGCCTTCAACTCCTCCTCCGCTACGCGTCCGAAGAAGCGAAGCCCGGCAAAAAGTATCACCAGTCCAACGGGAAGGGAAATCCACCACGGGAATCCGAATCCTGAGGGAATGATACCTACGATAATGGCCACTATGCCGACAAACATGGCATAAGGTAACTGGGTACGGACGTGGTCGATGTGGTCACACCCAGAAGCCATGGACGACAAAATGGTGGTGTCAGAAATCGGGGAGCAATGATCACCCCAAACGGCACCTGCAAGAATGCAGGAAATGGTCGAATAGAGAATGTAGTAGTACGCTTCATCTCCCATGCCATTGAATGACATCACCGCCCAAACAAGCGGAATGACCAAGGGAAGCAGAATACCCATGGTTCCCCAGCTCGAGCCCGTGGCGAACGCAGTTGCGGCGGCCAGCAAGAAGACCACGACCGGGACGAACCCGGGATTAAGCGAATCGCCAAGCACAGAAACAAGATACGGAGCGGTGTGAAGCTGTTCGGTGATGGCAGACAGGGCCCAAGCCAGCACGAGGATGATCATGGCAAAAAGCATGCTCTTCAATCCCCCATACCATGCTTCCACAATCTCGCCTAGATCCAGAATGCGCTGGAAAGAGGTCATGATGGCGGCGACGAGAACGGAGATCAAGGAGGCCCACATCAGGGCTGTATAGGAGTCAGAATTGTTTATGATCTCCTGGAGCGTATCTCCATCACCCGTTGCGTATAACCCGACAAGGACGCCTCCAACCAAGACAATAATTGGAATGATGGCGTTGATGGCACGAATAGGAATTCCATCTTTTGGCTTGGTTTCCTCTCCAGAAACAGCCGCTTCATCCACATTGGCTCCTTCCCGAACCACTTCGCCGGTTAAACGGGCTCGCATCTCTGCTTTGAGCATGGGCCCGAAATCGCGTCGGGTCAGGGACACCATGAATACAAAGCTGATGGCAAGGATTGGGTAAAATGAATACGGGATGGAGCCCAAGAAGAAGGCATAGGCACTCCCGTCCAGACCGTCCACCTTGCTGATGGCTTCTCCGATCATTCCGACCTCGTAGCCGATCCAGGTCGTGACGAGTGCAATACAGGCTACCGGCGCCGCGGTTGAATCAACGAGATAGGCCAGCTTTTCTCTCGAAATGCGTAAGCGATCCGTGACCGATCGCATGGTGTTGCCCACAACCAATGAGTTGGCGTAGTCATCAAAGAAGATGGCTAACCCAAGGGCAGCTGTCGATGTTTGACCACGCTGCGGGTTACTGGCAAACCGGGAGATGATGTTGACCACACCCTGCATCCCACCATTCTTCGATATGATGCCAACGAGTCCCCCAATCATACACGAGAACAATATCACCGAGGCGTGACCCTCGTCGATGAACTCCTGTAGGACATAGACCTGAAAGGTATCCAGCGCTCCCTGGAAAACGCCGCCGATGGAGAATCCGATGGCCGTCATGGCACCGAACCAAATACCTGTAAAGAGGGCCGGAATGACACGCTTGGTCAGCAGGGCCATCCCGATGGCCATGAGTGGCGGAATGATGCTCCACCATCCGGAGATGCTACGCGTCGTTTTGACCAGAAAGGTCTCCCCATCCCGAAGTAGTGAAATCTCCTGGGTTTTCGTTCCAGATACACGGACTCCTGATGCGACCAAGTTACCATCGTCATCCAACTCGAATGCAACGGGCTCGTTGACGCCGGCCACAGTGTAGAAGGCGGCCGAAAGCGAATCCGTGGCACCGGGATGCAGAGTCACATTGAACTCGATCCCATCCAGTACGACCTCCGGGATACTGAAACTGGTGTCCTGGGCGTGAACGGATCCTGCCGTCAGTAACAGGATCGTCAGGAAGGCCGTCGCAAAAAGACGCTGCATACGTGTCTCAGCTGGTTCCAAAAATCCGGTCTCCGGCGTCGCCGAGACCGGGCCGGATGTAGGCGTTTTCATCTAATTCCCGGTCGACGACAGCTGTCACAAGCGGAACGTCGGGGTGCGCATTATGAACGAAAGCGATGCCTTCCGGTGCAGATACAAGGGTCACCAGCACGATGGACTGCGCTCCCAGCCGCTTCAGTTGGTCAATGGCACCTGCAGCACTGCCGCCGGTAGCCAGCATCGGATCCACCACAAACACCCTGGCCATCTCAATACCGGGAGGGATACTCGTGTAGTAATCCACCGGTTCATGCGTGTTTTCATCTCGGTACATCCCGAGGTGACCCACACGCGCTTCTGGAAGAAAACGGACAAAGCCGTCAACCATTCCCAATCCCGCTCGCAGAATGGGAACTACAATGACGTACTCATCCACCTCGTGTCCGAGAGTAGGCTCGAGCGGTGTGTCGATTCCGACCTCGCGCATCCGAATGCTGCGAAGTGCTTCGTAGGCCAGAATTGACGACACGTCCAAGAGCGTACTCCTGAAAACACCGAAGGGTGTATCCGCCCGCCGCAGGATCGTGAGGTCCCGCTGCAGGATCGGATGTTCAATGACGTGGACGTGGTCCATGGGGGCCAAGCTCGGATCGATTAGACGTGGCCTTCAGACTCCCAAGGCTTCCGCTCGAAGTAACTGTCGGTGATCTTCTTCAGCAGACCTGAAAGCAGGATCAAACTGATGACGTTCGGCAGGGTCACAAGGGAAAGAGCTACATCTCCGAGATCCCAGATCGTTGTGACAGCAATCACCGCACCTGCAAAGTGGAAGAGCAGGAAGACGAACTTGTACGGGAGGATGGCCTTTTTGCCCCAAATGTAGTTGGCGCAGCGGTCACCGTAGTAGCTCCAGGAGATTGCGGTGGACACAGCAAACAGGAAGACACACATCAATACGACCCACTTCCCAAGCCATGCGAGTCCAAGGGGCTCGAGGCCCTGCTCGAATCCAAGCGTCGTCAGCGGAGAGCTGTTTCGCGCGGCATCACCATAGAGGACGGTGTACTCCGTTCCTTCGGCAGAAACAGCGCGCGCCTCGGCGGGCAGGATCGTTCCCGTGAACGGAACAGTCTGGGCTTCGTCCGTGAAGAAGCCATCGACCGAGATATCGTAGTAGGCGAAGAGGGATCCGTTATCGGTGGTCGGAACACCTGCCATGACCGACACCTCGGTGGGGTCATCGGCGTTCTGGTGCATACCATCCACATCGTACTCGACAAAGGAGATGTTACCGTCATCCAGAGAGATTTCGGTCGGGACTTTGGCTTCAAATACACCTGTGGACACAATGACCAGACCGGTCATGGTGCAGATAACGATGGTATCGATAAAAGGCTCCAGCAGGGCTACAACACCCTCAGAGACTGGCTCATCGGTTTTGGCAGCAGAGTGGGCAATCGGAGCTGAACCCTGTCCAGCCTCATTCGAGAAAAGGCCTCGTTGAACACCGTACTGAAGCGTGAAGAGAAAGACGCCCATTCCGGTTCCAGCTACACCCGCAGACGGGCTGAAGGCCTCTCCAATGATGGTCCCGAAGGCTGGAATCACTTCCTGGAAATTGACCATCAGCACCAGTAACGCGGCCGTGACGTAAATAGCGGCCATAACCGGGGCAAGAATTCCTGTTACGCGTCCGATACGTTTGATACCACCAATAATCACGGCGCCCACTATGGAAGCGGTGATCAGACCAGTGATCCAGGTATCGATGCCGAAGTTGTCAGCTACCTGAGTCGCAATTGTATTGGACTGAATGGCGTTCCCTGTAAAGAACGAGGTAATCATGAGCATGAAGGCAAAAAAGACGGCTACCGGCTTCCAATTCCAGCCGAAGACATCTTTGATGCCGCGTTCGATGTAGTACATCGGACCACCGGCCACCGAGCCTTCCCATTTGGCCTCCCCGTCCATGTTGATGCGATAATGCTGGGCGAGCGTGACCTCCGAATATTTCGTAGCCATCCCCAGGAGAGCAGTAACCCACATCCAGAACAAGGCGCCCGGACCACCCCAGTGAATAGCGAGGGCTACACCGGCAATATTACCGGTTCCGACGGTAGCAGAGAGAGCTGTTGTAAGGGCCTGAAAGTGAGAAACGTCACCCGGCGTGTCTTCTGAATCGTATTTCCCGGTCGTGACGGCAAAACCGTGACCCAGGCGTCGAAGCTGGATAAAGCCCAGGCGAACGGTCAGGAAGGCACCCGCTCCCAAGAGGCCGACGACCAGAATGGGCGATAGGAAGCCGCCGACGATGTCTACAAAGTGCTCAATGAATTCCATGGATCAGGATATTGGTTCCGTTAGGGGCGCAGCCTCAAGACCTGTTGCCGCCGGGCCCGAGCGGGTTCGGCTTCAACTCACAGGATCCGGGTCTCTCTTCAGCCCGCCGATAGAGGGGTCATTCCCCGAAAGGCCGTTTTAAATCGAATGGGGGCCAATATAACCCGATGGTCGGGTGTGAGCAAACGGACTTCGAAGCACCCGGGCCCGCCCCGAAGGCGGCCTTCAGGTCCCATAATGCCAGAATCAACCCTGGAGTGATCGGGGATCCACTTCTACAATCTGCCGATTCATGACGGCCAACGTCCGGGCAGGAAAGCTGCGGACCAAACGGTAATCATGCGTGGCCATGACGACCGTCATGCCACTACGATGCAACCCGATCAACAGCCTTTGGATTTCGTCGGCAACAGTCGGATCGAGATTGCCAGTAGGTTCGTCCGCCAGAATGATCCAGGGATCGTTGATGATGGCCCGCGCAATGACGACACGCTGCTGTTCGCCTCCGCTGAGTTGATGCGGGTACTGGCGACGTTTGCGAGAGAGACCAACGCGCGAGAGGACATGAAGCACTTTACTTTTTACGCCTTTCCCCCGGTGCCCCGTGACGTATTGGGCAAATGCGACATTATCGAAGACGTTTCGATCCGGGAGCAGCTGGAAATCCTGAAACACTATTCCCAAGGACCGACGCAAATACGGGACATCGGAGCGTTTGATGGTGTCAGAACTGGAATCAGCGACCCTGACGATGCCTCGATCCGGCTGCTGCTCCATATAGAGCAGTTTCAATAGCGAACTCTTTCCGCTCCCCGTGGGCCCTACCAGGTACACGAGCTCCCCACGCTCCACCCGCAGGGAAACATCGTCCAGTACGACGCGCCGTTTGTTTTCCGGCGTTTCGTAGGAGACCGTTACGTTTTTGAGTTCAATCACAGGAAGTAGGCAAGGTCAGAATCCCGCTATCCCACGGGAGACAGGTCGGCACGCTGCGTCCGAATATAATCCAAGCTGCTTGGGATGTTCACGACGGATTGGCGCGCTGGATACCATAGCCGCTGGAAATCCAGATTCTCTCCCCGGGAAGTTCAGTCCGGCAGCCGAATCACCCAGTGGATACGCTCGCTCTCATCGTGCGCTGGATCCAGGCTGAATCCGTCAAGAGATGCAACCACTTCAAGCCCAGCTTGGGCCAACAGATCCACGACCTGAGACCGCGTCCAGGCGCGCTGACGGTGTACTTCCCGAAATACTCCTTCCGGCCCAGTGATCTCAAATTCCGTGGTGTGGATACCCATTTCCACGTCAAAATGGCTTTTTCGGTGGTATTGGAGTGTCCCTTTCTCTCCCGCATCTTCAAAGAACACTGCGTTGTTGATGGAATTATGCGGCGTGCTCTGATCGAAAACGAGAAGTCCGCGCGGACGACCAGCTTTCTTCACCGAAGCAAAAAGGGCATTCACCTGCTCGAGATCCAACAGGTAGTTGAATCCGTCGTAGAGAAGAAGTTGACAGTCAAACGTGCCATCCGCCTCCCATATCGTTGAAAAATCCAGTTCCTGGAATGATGTACGCTCATTCGACTCTCCCAGGCGTACCCGAGCCTCAGCCAGCATCGGAGCCGATCCGTCTGTGACCAGCATGGTCCAATCGGACTGATCCAGCAGCTCTTCGGTCAGCAGTCCGGTCCCCGCGCCCAGTTCCAGGACGTGAATCCCTTCAGTCGGAGGCGGGGCATCATCGGATTCTCCGTCCCAACCGTATTCGTCGATCAAGTGAAGCACATAATCTGCCCACGCTTCGTAGTCGACATGCGCCATAACCGCGTCGTAGACCGTAGCGAGACTGGAATAAGGAGCGACTGATTTCATGCTTCTATCTCAGCTGTTGAAGGTCCACCCGTGCTCTGGAGAGCGTTTTTTCTCCGCTCGGCAACCTCCGCGGCCAGGATCAACGCCGCTCGCAGACTGGAAGGGTCTGCTGCATCCGTACCTGCAATATCAAAACCGGTGCCATGATCGGGCGACGTGCGAACGACGGGAAGCCCGGCTGTCATGTTAACACCTTGACCAAACGACAGTGCCTTGAAAGGGCCCAATCCTTGATCGTGATACATGGCTACTACCCCATCCACTTTTTTCCATTTTCCACTGCCGAAGAAACCATCTGCAGGAAAGGGACCTGTGAGTTCAGCTTCAACCGACAGGCCAGCCATGGCTGGCACGATTACATCCCTCTCTTCATTCCCCAGTACCCCGCCATCGCCGGCGTGGGGGTTCAGTCCCAGCACCGCGATCTTGGGTCGCTCCATTCCAAAGTCCTTTCTCAGGGAATCCGCCATGAGTCCGATCGTGCGCTGGACGCTCTCTATCGTAACTGCCCCAGCCACGCGAGACAAGGGAATGTGTGCGCTGACGAGACCGACACGCAAGCTGCCAGAGACCATCATCATCAATACCTCCCCTGTTCCCGTCTTTTCCGCGATGAATTCGGTATGACCGGGAAAATTGAACCCTGCGTGCGCGATGACTTCTTTGGAAATAGGGCAGGTCGTCATGGCATCCACACGGCCTTCCAGACACATTTCAACGGCACGCTCCACACTGTGCATGGCGAGTCTTCCAGCAGAAGGATCCGCACGACCGGGAAGCAACTCGAACTCTGTATCGGTCGCAACGTCTTCCACATACGGCTCGGGGCCATCCTGGCCAACACGTTCCATATAGTGCCGAAGAACCGAGACGGATCCGACTGGAATGAGTTCAATCCGATCGGTAATCGCGTGATCAACCAAGACCTTGGCCAGAATTTCCGGGCCAATGCCGTTCGGATCACCCATGGAAACGGCGATCCGGATCCTCGAAGAAGGGTGCAATTCAGGGTCGTTAGCGTGAATCTCCGCCATCAGCAACCTGTCAGCGTTTCTTCTCTGCGTAGTCTTGCAGGAACTGGGTAAGCAGTCGAACACCGAATCCAGTGCCTCCAACAGACTGATAGCCACGGGCTTTGTCGAGGAAGGACGGACCAGCGATATCCACGTGGATCCACGGATAATCGACGAAGTGCTCAAGGAATTTGGCTGCCGTAATTGATCCGGCTGAACGACCACCGACGTTTTTCAGGTCGGCCACGGTGCTCTTGAGTTGCTCGTTGTATTCGTCGAACATAGGCATCGGATGCACCCGATCGCCGGACTGCTCGCCGGCGGACACCATGGCCGCCAGTCGTTCTTCAGATCCTTTTTCGTCGTTCGTCATCGTCGCCGCCACAATATCTCCGAGGGCCACCACGGCTGCTCCCGTAAGCGTTGCCAGGTCGATGACCAATTCCGGGTAGAAGGAGGCGGCATAGGACAGGGCATCCGCGAGGATCATACGGCCCTCGGCATCCGTGTTCAGTACTTCTACCGTCTTGCCAGAGTGCATTTTGACGACTTCTCCCGGTACGTATGCTGTTTCACCCGGGCGATTGTCTGTCGCTGGAATCAATCCGATCACATACAGCGGCAGTTCCGATTTGGCGACGGCTTCCATCGCACCGATAACCGCCGCGGCACCGGCCATATCGGATTTCATCGAATCCATGGAGCCTTTGGTTGGCTTCAGGGACAGACCACCGGTATCGAACACGACTCCCTTGCCAACCAGAATGACTGGACGGCTATTGCGTGCATGTTCAGGCTGCCACTCGAGCACGGAAAACGTAGGTGGATCCTGGCTTCCCCGATTGACGGCCAGCAGGCCACCCATTCCCTCCTCTTCGATCAGCTCTTTATCCCACACGGTTACTTCGTATCCGGATTTCTTGGCTGACTTCTCAATGGCTTTCGAGAGCAAGACAGGCGTTTTCTCGTCGGGCGAGAGGTTGACCAAATCGCGAGCCGTTGCCACGGCTTCAGATACGATGCGTCCTCGATCAGCACCCCGGCGCACCTGCTTGTCCTGATCCGAGGTCTGGATCACAAGCCGTTGCGCCGGGAGGCGGGCTTCTTGGGTCGTGCGATACCGATCAAACCGGTAGGAGCCCAACATGAACCCTTCGACGAGTGCTTGCGCAGCGTCATCGCCGTCGAGGTCGGTATCAGGAACCGAAATGCCCACTGTTTCCGCCTTTACGCTACCGGCTGAGGACGCTCCAGCAGCAGCCGCATTACGCAGCGTTTCCAGCGAGGCCTCGCTCATCTCGCCGATACCCACGAGAACGACGCGTTTGGCCGTACCTGAATCGGGATACAGCACAAGGGAGTCGCCCGGGGCGCCTGCGATATCAACCCGTGCACGTTCGACTACCGAGCCAAACGCGTCCACCAGGTCTTCCAACCCGTCTGCAACATGCTCAGAGGAGACGGGGACGATAAGGACATCGACATCCAGCTCTGACAGAGAGATCGTGGAAACAGATACTTTCATGGAGTTGGGTACGTGAAGTTTATTCTGCGATGGGGGCCGATCCCGTATGGACAGGCCACTTTTCGACAACCGGATCAACGTCCGGTTTCCATAGAATCAGCCGCCTCCGAGCATAGCCAGATAGTCCGCATCCTCGGCTGACAGTTCAGATGAACTCTCCGGCTGATCCAGATTCAAAAAATCAGGTGCTGACGCCAGCACCGAAGTAAAGGTGTTGTCCAGGGAGTCCTGCACAAAAGCGCCTGAGGCATTACGATGGCCTCCTCCTCCCATACTCTGGGCCCACTTGTGCACTTCCCAACCGCCCTTGGATCGAAAACTGATCTTCGTTCCCTTTGCTGTTTCGGTCATGATAAGTGCGACCTGAACACCTTCGATGGTCAGAAGCATGTTCACGAAACCATCGGTTTCCTCTACCGGGGCCCCGGTGTCTGCCAGCATCTTTCGGGTGACCTGCATGGTGCCTACCACCCCTTCGAAATGAAGCTGCAACGATGAAAGCACGGCCGCCATCAACCGCATGCCCTCCGCGGACTTGCGGTCATAGACCAGAGAATGCATGTCTGCCGGTGTCAACTCGGTACGCTCCAGCAAAACGGCCGTCATGCGATGCAGCGCTGGAGACACATTGGAAAACCGAAAGGAGCCGGTATCCGTCATGATTGCTGCGTACAGCGCAGCTGCCACATCTGACGTGATGCCATCCAAGTCCCACGCAGCCATCAACTCATAGAGCAGTTCACCCGTTGATGAAGCCGTTTCCCGGCGATGACTCACATCGAACCAATCTTCCGGATCCGTATGGTGGTCAATGAGCACCTTCTTTCCACCTGACCCTATAAACTGATTGCCCGGTTTACCGAGACGATTCAAAGCGTTGGTATCAACAATGACCACAGCATCCGCGGACGCGATGGCCTCGACAAGCTCAAGGGAGTGATCGTAGACGCGCACGTCGGACGAGCCACGAATCCACTCGAGGTTGTAAGGCACTGGATCCGCATTGATCATCCAGACCTCCTTCCCCTTGGCACGCAGGAAATGACCGAGCGCCACCTGTGACCCGATCGCATCCCCGTCGGGGCGCGTATGGGTGGAGATGACGATGCGGTTGGCGTCTTTAAGGATCTTGAGGAGGTCGGCGACCATCAGTAAAGCGTAAGTCGTTGAGCAAGTTTGGACGGACCGCCGTAGTGGGCAGTCGGCATTTAACCCGTTCAAGCCGCCATTGTTCGGTAGAAATGAACCGCAAAATCCGCACCACTGCGAATGGAAACCCAGTTCATTCGTGCACCTGCGCCTCAGGGATAAAGACGATGCGTCTCCCACGCAGCATCTGGATGATTGCGCTCGAAAATGATGCGGTCGTGCAGGCGGAAGGGACGACCCTGCCAGAACTCCATTCGGTCCGGTATGATGCGATAACCGCCCCAATGATCGGGTAACGGGACGTCCCCTTCTCCGAACTGCCCTTCAAACTCCTGGACCCGGCGCTCGAGTGTCTCACGAGCGTCCAACTCCGATGACTGCTTCGAAGCCCAAGCACCAATCTGGCTACCTCGCGGGCGCGAGTGGTAATAGTCTGCCGACTCTTCCCGTGAAACTCGTACAACGCGGCCTTCAACCCGGACTTGTCGCTGAAGGATGGGCCAGTGAAACAGCAAGGACGCGTAGGGATTGGCTTCCAGCTCGGATGCCTTACGGCTTCCGTAATTGGTGAAAAAGACGAAGCCCTCCTCATCTGCGTGTTTGAGCAGAACCATGCGCGCCGAGGGCCTGCCCTCTGGCGACGCCGTCGCCACAGTCATGGCTTCGGGCAGATACAAACCGGACTTGCGAGCCGCTTTGAACCAGGCCTGAAAAAGGCGGGTCGGGTTCGGGTCAGAATCGGCATCAGGCATGCCAACAACAATACCGGCACCGGACGTGATAAGGGCTCTAAGATTCTTGAAGATGCGCATGGGGCTGCTCAATGAGCGTTGAGTCGATTCGGTGGGAATCAGTCAGAAGACGATGCCTTCAGTCGTCCATGTTCGAGAATCATTTCACGGTCCGCCATATCGGCAAAATCCCTGTTGTGGGTGACCACAACAAACGTCTGACCCAGATCCCGGCTCAATCGGATCAGCTCTGCATGCAGGCTCTGCGCCGTCTTTTCATCCAGGTTGCCCGTAGGCTCATCGGCCAAAACAAGATCTGGTTCATTCATGAGTGCGCGCACGATGGCTACCCGCTGCTTTTCCCCGCCGGACAGTTCACCTGGACGGTGTTCAGCGCGCTCGGCCAGGCCCACAAGGTCGAGCAATTCGAGTGCCCGAGCGCGCGCTTCTGCCGGACGAGTCCCTCCAACCAGCGCAGGCATCATGACATTTTCCTCCGCGGTGAACTCGGGGAGCAGGTGATGGAATTGAAAAACGAATCCGATTCGACGGTTACGAAAGGCTGATAATTCGTCGTCATTCTGCGAAAAAACATCAACGCCATGAATCTCGACCTTGCCATCATCCGGTCGATCCAGCGCGCCTAAAACGTGTAGCAAGGTGCTTTTTCCGCAGCCCGATTCGCCCGTAATGGCCAAGAACTCACCCGTGTCAACAGACAAGTCCAACTCCTCGAGAACCACGAGTGGATCTTTCCCGGCCACCGGGTACGCCTTTGATACGCCGTGTGCCGAAAGAATCACGGTCTTAATCCTCGTCGCGACTGATGTCGTACTTGCTCATCTTGTTGTAGAGATGAGAGCGCTGGATGCCAATGGCCTCCGCCGTACGTGAGATGTTCCAATCGTTCTGTGTGAGCTTGTGCTCAATGAACAGCTTTTCGGCGCTGTCACGGAAGTCCGAAAACTGATCGAATCGGTCCATCAGACCGATAATCGGATTGCCCGATGCCCCACCGGGATGAACGTAGCGCTCCACATCCAATTCAGTGATGCGTTCACCCTGGCTCAGAATCGTCAAGCGTTCGACCACATTGTGTAACTCACGCACATTGCCACGCCAGTCGAAATTGGAGAGCGCCGTCAATGCATCGCGAGTGAACGGCTTCGGATCGAGGCCATTGCGACGAGCAATCCGCTCGGCAATATTCTCCGTGATGACCGGGACATCCCCCCGCCGCTCCCGCAAAGGCGGAACGTGTATCAGGATGACCGAAAGGCGATGATAGAGATCCTCTCTGAACTGATGCTCGCCGATCTGGGACAACAAATCCTTGTTGGTAGCCGCAATCACGCGTACATCCACCGGAATGGATCGATCGCCTCCGACGCGAGTGATGGTGTTCTCCTGAAGAGCGCGAAGCACCTTGGCCTGCGCAGAAAGGCTCATGTCACCGATCTCATCCAGGAACAGCGTTCCACCGTGCGCCTGCTCAAATTTTCCTATTCGCTGCTTGGTCGCTCCGGTAAAGCTACCCTTCTCGTGCCCAAACAGCTCACTTTCGATCAGTTCGGAAGGAATCGCGGCACAGTTCACTTCAACCACCGGCCCTTCGTTGCGATGGGACAGCTTGTGCACCCATTTGGCAACCAGTTCCTTGCCCGTACCGGCTTCGCCGGTAATCAGGACGCGAGCCTCCGTTGGAGCGACACGCTGAATGGTCTCCTTGATGTTGCGGATTCCGGGGCTCTCGCCGAGTATCGGAGTCAATTCCCCCGATACCTTCTCGACGATGGTTTGCCGCATGCGCTTGTTCTCGGACTCCAGTTGTCCGCGATCCATCGCATTGCGGATCGAGAGTAGCAGCCGATTCAGATCGGGCGGCTTCTCGACGAAATCGAAGGCGCCCAGCTTCGTGGCTTCCACGGCCGTTTCAATGGTACCATGACCAGAGATCATGACCACCGGTACGTCAATCTGCTCTTTACCCATCGTGGCCAGGACTTCCAATCCATCCACCTTGGGCATTTTCACATCGAGCAAGACCACGTCAAAACGGTCCTTGCGCAGTTTGTCCAGCGCGGCTTCTCCGTCTTCCGCTTCCTCAACCGCGTAGTCTTCGTATTCCAGAATTTCGCGCAGCGTCCGTCGGATGCTGGCTTCGTCGTCGACTACGAGGATGACAGGGACGGCCATATGGACTCAGCGAGATTGGAGGATCAGCTGCCGGCCTGGAGCATGGCGAGTTTATACTCGACCGAACGGGCTGCCTGCGAATCCGGGTAATCCTCTTCGATCATTTCCAGGGCATCAACTGCATCATTCGTTTCGTCTGCGCTCGTGTAGGCACGCGCAGCATTTGACAAGTACATTGGAGAGGTGATTTCGCTCGAATACACGTTGGCGGCACGCATGTAGAGATCACCAGCACGCTCGTGATTGCCCTGAAGCTCATGGATGGCTGCTTCCCCAGCAAAAGCTGAGGCGCCGATATAGTCGTTCCCTTTCGAATAGGACTCAAACAACTCGAGAGCGGCTTCAAAATCACCGGTACGGAAGAGTGCGTCAGCCGCGTAGAAACGAGCCAGGTTTCCGGAGGCTGTTCCACCGTAGGAATCAACGACGTCCATCAGACCCAGGAAGGAGGCGTCACCGTCCAGGGCAGCCTGGTAGGATCCTGCTTCGTACTGACGAACCGCCTCTGCCATTTCAGAGAGGGCCTGTTCATTGCGGTTGCCCTGGTACCAATTCCAGCCCATGATGAGCAGGATAACGGCCAGAACAGCAGCACCTGCACCGATAACAGCCTGGCGGTTGTTCTCGAAGAGGTCCAGGACGCGGGCGTAAAAAGTGACGACTTTGTCCTCGCGCAATTCCTGACGACGAGAGACTTTCCGGGTTGGATTCAGAGTTGACATGTGATCCGTTGACGGCTCATGTAGGCCAGGCTACTGGGTGATCAGCCATTGGGGCGAATCAGAAACCGGGCCAGTGAAGTGGTTTTTCGCAAAGACAAGTAAAATACCCCCATCTGGGGCGCCGAGCAACGAATGCCCCCAACGGTGGTGATGTTTCCCCATTTTTTGAAATACAGGTCGTTCCTCTGCGCCCTGATCCAGCTTTTGAACTCCCCCTTCTACTGGAACCGCTTTCTTAACCGCTTTTTGGTGCATCTGCGGTGCATTTACTGAGATTCGTGGCGAACTTCGGGTTGAAATGTGGCCTGAGGCCTTTCCCACTCTTCCCTTTTATTAATCCAGGTAATTCCATGGCTATTCGACTCGGAATCAACGGCTTCGGCCGCATTGGACGACTGGTTTTCCGTTCCATCATCGAGCGTGGATCGAACGACTTCGACATTGTAGGCGTCAATGATCTGACCGACGCTGCCACGTTGGCCCACCTTCTCAAATACGACTCGGTCCATGGCAAATTCCCTGGCGATGTGTCGGTTGACGGTGACGAGCTGATCGTAAATGGAGACCGATTCAAAGTTTTCTCCGAGCGCAACCCGGCCGATCTCCCCTGGGGCGAACTTGACACCGATGTGGTTGTCGAGTCGACCGGGATCTTCCGCAGCCGCGAAAAAGCCGGTCTGCACCTGGAAGCTGGCGCCAAAAAGGTTGTCATCTCAGCGCCAGCCGCAGGAGAAGTTGATGCTACCGTCGTACTCGGAGTGAACGACACCATTTTGACGGGCGATGAGAAAATTGTCTCGAATGCTTCGTGCACGACGAACTGCCTCGCCCCCATGGTGAAAGTGCTCGATGATGCATTGGGCGTCAAGAAAGGCATGATGACGACGGTCCATGCCTACACGGGCGATCAGAACATGGTCGACGCCCCGCACAAGGATCTTCGCCGCTCACGCGCCGCTGCCGTCAACATCATCCCGACCACGACGGGCGCAGCCAAAGCCGTCGGCCTGGTATTGCCGCACCTGAATGGCAAGTTGGACGGATTTGCGCTGCGCGTGCCTACTCCGGATGGTTCGCTGACGGACCTCACGGTCGAGGTGGGTCGCGAAACCACGGCCGAAGAAGTGAACGCTCTGTTCCAGGCAGCTGCAGAAGGCTCCCTGAAAGGTATCCTCGAATACTCGGAAGAGCCGCTGGTGTCCACAGACATCGTACACAACCCGCATTCGAATATCTTCGACGGCCTTTCCACCATGGTCATGGGCAACATGGTCAAAGTGGTTGGCTGGTATGACAACGAATGGGGCTATTCCAACCGTACGGTTGACCTCGTAAAGCGCCTCTTTTCCTGATTCGGGCACATGACCACTCTGACCGATCTGGACCTGCAAGGCAAGCGGGTTCTCATCCGCGTGGACTTCAACGTCCCGCTGTCCACTGATGATGACGGAGCGCGTGTCGTCGACGACGACACGCGCATCCGCGCCGCCATTCCAACCATCCAGCATGTCCTTACCCAAGGGGGTACGGCCATTCTGGTCTCTCATCTTGGTCGCCCCAAAGGAACAGTAAATCCAGACTTCTCGATGCAACCGGTGGGGCGCCATCTCTCCCTTCTCACCGGTCATCCGGTCGTGATCGCCCCCGCTGTCGTTGGAGATGACGTGCGGGAAATTGTGCGTTCCGTGGGAGCTGGCGAAATCCTTCTGCTGGAAAATGTGCGCTTCGAAGAGGGCGAGACCAAGAACGATCCGGATCTGGCCCGTCAGCTGGCTGAAATGGCGGACGTCTACGTCAATGATGCCTTCGGGACCGCACATCGCGCTCACGCTTCGACCGAAGGAGCAGCGCACCTGATCGCAGAAAAGGCACCAGGGTTCCTGATGCAACGCGAGTTGGATACCCTGGGAAAACTGATCACGAACCCCGACAAGCCTTTTGTCGCCATTGTGGGAGGCGCCAAGGTTTCGGACAAGATTGGCATCATCTCCCAACTGCTGACCAAGGCTGACCACCTCCTGATCGGAGGTGCCATGGCGTACACTTTTTTGAGGGCGCAGGGTCTGACTACCGGGACGTCGCTGGTCGAAGAGGATCGTATCGATTTGGCTCGGCAGCTTCTGGATGAAGCCGGCGACAGGATTCATCTTCCCTCAGACCACACATGTGCGGCAGCCTTTGCAAATGATGCCCCGACTGAGGTCGCCAGAGAGTCGATTCCGGATGGCCAGATGGGACTCGATATCGGACCGGAAACGATGGCTGCCTACGCTGATGTCATAAGCGGTGCCCAAACCATCGTCTGGAACGGACCTATGGGCGTTTTCGAGATGTCGAACTTCGCCAAGGGAACCCACGCGATTGCCGAAGCCGTGGTGGCCGCTACCGACAGTGGCGCATTCTCGGTCGTTGGCGGAGGGGATTCCGTGGCAGCCATCGTTGGCGCGGGAATGGCTGACCGCGTCTCGCATGTTTCGACCGGCGGTGGAGCCATGCTTGAGCTGCTCGAAGGCAAAGAACTCCCTGGCGTCAAAGCGCTTGGGTCCTGACAAGCCAAGCCAGATCCGGCTTTCCTCAAGGGCACGCATGCGTTCACCATGCCCATCCTGGTGTCAGTGAATCCCGCGAACGGTATTTCCGTACCTTCCCGCGTGTCCTCCCCCGTCATAGATATCGCTGACCTTTACAAGACCTACGCCTCAGGCTTGCGTCGCCGAAAGGTGCATGCCCTCAGAGGGGTCGACCTTCAGGTATCCAGAGGGGAGGCTCTGGGCATTCTGGGTCCGAATGGAGCCGGAAAAACTACCCTGCTGAAGGTCCTTTTGGGTATTGTTCATCCTACCTCTGGCAGTGCTCGCCTGTTTGGTCAGCCTGCCGGAGATCCGAAAGCGCGTCGCCGGCTTGGGTATCTACCAGAAAACCACCGCTTTCCGACCTATCTCACCGCCCGCCAAACGCTGGACGTCTACGGGCGGCTTTCCGATCTCAGCGACGAGGCCCGCAGGGAACGCATTCCGAGGTTACTGGGGGACGTGGGTCTGGCATCCTGGGAGGATACCCGTGTCGGAAAATTTTCCAAGGGCATGATGCAGCGGCTCGGTCTCGCCCAAGCCCTGCTCAGTCAACCGGAGGTGGTGATTCTTGATGAACCCACAGACGGTGTCGATCCCGTGGGACGACGCGACATTCGCGACCGGCTGCGGGCACTCAAACAGACCGGCACGACCGTGGTCATAAATTCGCACCTGCTCTCCGAAATCGAGTTGGTCTGCGATCGGGTGCTGATCATGCATAAAGGCCGCATCATTCGGTCGGGTACGGTGGATGAATTGGCTCGACAGGGTAGCGGATGGCGTGTCGAAGTCGATCGACTCGTTCCATTATTTGAACCAGAACGATGGAGTGCATCCCTCGAAGAGACTGGACGAGCCATCGTTGTAGAAGACGGATTACCTGAAACACTGAATGCGCTGATCGATCATCTTCGGGAGGAGCAGGTCCAAATCATGGGCATCGAACGGCATCGAGCTTCCCTGGAAGCCGGATTCATCGATTTGATCACGTCGCAGGAGGATGCATCATGACCACCTTGTCAGGATCCCTCCTTCTCACGTTTCGGGAGTTATGGGCGATGCGTCTCACGCAGGCGATGCTGGTGATTGCGTCCTTGGCCTGGCTGCTGCTTTCGTTTGCGCTGAACATGGATGTGGTTGAAGGATCGCTAGCAGCCGTACGCATCTTTGGATTCGATACGACGCCCACAGACGGCGTCTTCAATGAAGACACGGGAGAATGGATGAGTCAGGCACTCAGCTTGGACAAATTCATGATCGGGATTAACACGTTTGTATTCGGAGCGGCGTATTTCCTGGGAACGTTATTGGGCCTTTTCGCCACGATGCCTCTCATCAACGGTTTTCTTGAGTATGGTCGAATTGATCTGCTGCTCTCCAAACCGCTGTCCCGCCCTCGGCTTTTGGCAGGACATCTTGTCGGAGTCTGGCTCACTGTCCTGGTTCTCTCGTCCTATCTGGTTGGCGGGGTGTGGCTGTCGCTCTCGTTCAAGACCGGGGTCTGGATGCCCATGTTTCTCATGGCCATTCCAATCATCACCGTCATGTTTGCGGTGATGTACGCTGTCATCCTGAGTTTTTCAATCATCACCCGTTCTTCCGGATTGGGTCTGGTGATAACGTATGGGCTGATATTCTTTTCGATCGTTCTCGCTTCGCATAACCAGATTGTCCCGGTCCTCTCCAACACGAACGCAGCCATTTTCATGGCATTCTACCACGTATTACCCAATTTCATAGAAGTGGTCGGGGTACAGGCGCAACTCGTTGAAGGCACGGTCGTAACGTCGTGGTATCCTTTCATTTCCTCCCTCCTTTTCGGGTTTGTGACCTATGGCATCGGATTTTTCTGGTTCTCACGCCGCGACTTCTGACACGGCCATGGCCGTCGGCTCCGATTACGAGCGTTCCAACGTCCACCGTGCTCGCCGCACTCTTGGAATGATGTTCCTGGTTTGTGCTGCTTTCGTTTTCACGCTCACCGGATGTGATAGCGAGGGGATGCTGACGGCCGACTCTTCCGAGCGTGATACGGCATTGCGCATCTTGCGCGTGGACTCCCCGATGCTCGCCTTCGCCGATGTGGATGACCAGATTGACGTAGCGCGTCAAATGATGGGTCGTGATGCGCAGCAGCAAGCGATGATGGAAGAAGGACTGAACCAGGTGTTTGAAATGACAGGTATCCGCGTTGACGAGGACGTACATGCGGTATACATGGGCCTCACTGGTTTCTCCAATGATGCTGAAGGCGGCATGGTTGCGTTCGTTGACTTCGACCAGGAAGCCGTTGCCGACCAGGCTGCCTCAATGGACGGCGTAGTCCGATTCGACACCGATTGGCCCGTGGATGCATACAGCCTTGCAGGGCAAGAGGGCAACGCCGCCGTGGCTTTTGCAGAAGGATCGCTGGTCTTGCTGGCTTCCGGACGCGACCATCTGGAAACCATGCTCGAGCGAGCCTATGAAGAAGGTGGCTCCGTTCAGACAGATGGTATGCTCGCACAGGTTGCCGATCGTAATTCCTGGATGATTGTTCGCAACATCGGGGATTACACAAACGAAATTCCTCAGTCCGACCTGGGTACCGAGCTTGCCATGGTCCTTCCTTTGCTCACCAGTCTCGAAGACGTAGCCGTGGGAATGAACCAGGACGCGGAAACCATGGCGGCGAAGGCGATCATTCGCCCCAACAACTCGGTTTCTGTTGACGATTACGCCAATCTGCTCTCCGGAGTACGCGCGATGATGCGCCTGCAGTTTCGCGATCTGGACGTCGCGACGGAAATGATTGATGAAATCAACATCGACGCCGAAGAGGAGTGGGTTTCACTCTCCTTCGAAGTTGACCGGGAGGACATGGAGCGCCTCAGTGAAGAGCTGCGTGAAGAAATGGGTGCGCGCTTCAACTAGGGTTTGGCATCAGGACGTGAATTCCTAGTTTTTGGGTACCGTTCGAATCCGATGGGAGTTTTCTGACGTCCGTCGCTGTTCCTGCGGCGTATTTCTCCCGACTCTCAGGATTTCTGAACGCCCATGGTTTACTCCCGTTTGTCCCAAGTTGATTTCGAGCTGGACCACCTTCCGGATATGCCTCCGGCTTGCCGGTTGGTTATGACCACCCCGGATCACTTCGACATCCAATATGTGATCAACCCGCACATGGCGGGAAACATCGGAAGCGTTGACAAAAACAAGGCGCTCCGACAGTGGAACGAACTGAAAGAGGCGTTTGCAACGTGTGGCCTTCCGATTGACGTGGTAGATGGTATGCCTGGTCAACCAGACATGGTCTTCTGTGCCAATCAAACGCTACCCTTCCTGCGTCCAGATGGTTCGAAGGGTGTGGTCCTCAGTAAGATGCATGCCGCGCAACGAGCAGGCGAAGTCAAACACTTCGAATCGTGGTTCTCGGACCGGGGATGGGATGTATTCGATCAGATTTTCAACGGGGATATTGACTTTGAAGGCATGGGCGATACCTTGTGGCATCGTGGCAAGCGACTGCTCTGGGGTGGGCACGGCTTCCGAACAGATATCTCTGTGTACGAGACGATCACGAACGGACTGGAAACACCGGTAATCGCCCTGCAGCTGGACGACCCGGAATTCTATCATCTGGATACATGCCTCTGTATTCTCGATGAGGCTACAGCGCTGATCTACCCACATGCCTACACGGACGACGGCCTCGCGTTGATCCGTCACTTCTTTCCTCGGGTAATCGAGGCTCCAGAACGTGAAGCTCGCGAGCTTTTCGCATGCAATGCGCACTCCCCCGATGGAAATCACGTCGTGATCCAGCGTGGATGCACCGAAACCAACCAAGCGCTAAGCGATTACGGTTTCGACGTTATAGAAGTTGACACGGACGAATACCTCAAGTCAGGAGGCTCCGTCTTCTGCATGAAACTGATGACCTGGTAGCACCAAAACGACGAGCGGGCATGCAAGGATGCCGCGTGCTCGCTCAGCGCAGCGTCAGTTTGGTAGACAGGAACAGATGCCGGGTGGCAGCCGGGAAAAATTGCGGTCCTGTGACGGAAACGTTGCCGTAGGTTAAGACCTTGTCGTTCAGGACATTGTTGACGTCCAGGCTGAATTCCAGTCGATGACGCTTCTCCATACGCCAGCGCACACTCGTGTCGATCAGCATGAAAGGGTCAACGACAAGGTCTGCAATCTCCTCTCCAGTGGCATTCCGTCCGTTGCCGTTATCCACGAACTGCTCGCCGACCCAAGAACTCATAATGGCCAGGGAAAACGGGCCGCGTTGCCAATCGACTCCCAGATTGCCACTCCGTGCAGGGAACCCGGCTATGGTATTACCAGAGCGATCCAGACGCTCCGTCGCTGCACCTGTAAACACGAATTCCTCAAACGTGATGAACCGGTTGCGCGAAATGGTCGCATTCGCAGAGACCGTGACCGCATGCGCCGGTCGCCATTCTCCATCGAGCTCTAACCCAATATGACGAGTCCGGTCAGCATTGCCAGTCCGGGGAACGCCGTACTGATCCAGGCCACCTGAGGAGACAATTTCGTCTCGGAATTCCATCCAGAATGCACCAGCGGTCAGTTTCCACTCATCCCGATTCAGGCGGATTCCGGACTCGATGTCAATGAGATGCTCTGGCTTTACGAGCGGGTTTTCTGTATCCAAATCACCATTCCCATTCGTTGCAAACCGGGGCTCGAAGCCGTTACCAGCCTCTTCCCCATCGTAGAGCGTCTTCATGCGGGGCTCTCTGCTGGCCAAGGCAATGGAACCAAAGGCACTCACAGGCTGCTCAGGACGCCAGGTTACGCCAACGCGCGGGTTGAAAAACAGGAACGGCTTGGAGAAGGATGTACCGAAAAAAGCCTCATCGTAGATGCGGTATTGACGCCATGTTGCCTGAAATTCGCCTTGAACTGCCCAACGGTCATCCCAGCGGCGCAGGTGAGATCCGTACAGCGACGCAATGGCCTTTTCACCGTTGAACGAATAGACTCGCGCATCGGCCTCGGTGCCTACGATGGCATCCGGAAGCGCATTCGACTCCTGGATGCGTCCCCAGCGGAGGCTTCGATGCAGTCGTGCTTCGGCTCCCCATGATGTGGTAGACACGTCGTCTCGCCATGTCATGCGCGGCATCCAGCCTACTTGCCATTGATCCAGGTATGCCCGGAAAAGGACCGAGATATCAGGTCGGCTGAGGAAGAGCGGAAGGGCTTCGTCTCCGGCTGCTACAATTCCTGTGGGTAGTCGGAGATAGTCAGCACTGCGAAACGTCCCTCCGAAGTCGAAGTAGCCTTCCCCTTTGATCCAGAATAAGGTCTGATTGAAGGACAGTCCGTCACGGATATCCCATTCGTGGTGCATCTCGACGTGTGGCTGGTGGAAATTTTCCACATCCTGATCGAAGGCGGAGAAATTGTACTTCCGATCTATCGTCCCGCCAAAACCATCGTCGACGGTCATGGCATTGGCAGCTTTTGGAATACCGGAATACGCCAGACCGTCTTTTTGCGGGCCACCGTAGGCCTGGATCGTTAAGGAATTGCGATCACCATACCGGGTCACACCAGCAAAAAAGCGCCAGAATTCAGACCAGGACCAATCCCGGTAACCGTCAGATTCCAGCCGGCTAAGTCGCCCGAAAGCCACCCAGCGGTCCGCCAGCAAACCCGAGTTTACTTCTGTGGTTATGCGTCGCGTACCAAAAGCACCAGCTCCAACGTGGAGCTTGGCATGAAAGTCTGGCTGGTAGGGCATGGCCCTCAGGTTGATCGCTCCCCCGATGGCTGTAGGCCCATATACTGAGCTACCAGCTCCACGCTGAATCTGTATGTCCTGAACTGCGCCCTGGATGTCAAAAAAGTTGATCCAGAACACGTTGAACTCTTCGGGGTCATTTTGAGGAATGCCATTGATGGCAACGGCCAAGCGACGCTGACCGAATCCTCGCATGCGCAACGTCGAGTAGCCTATGGCATTACCGTTCTCGGAGGACCAGGTAATGGCTGGTTGCCGTGCAAGGTGAACCGGCAAGTCCTTCATGTCTGGCTGCTTTTCGAGTTCGGCCCTTGAAATATTCGTGACCGTTACCGGCGTCAGACCTTCTCGCGCACGCCCTGAACTCACCACTACTTCTTCGTATGCCACCACGCCTGACCGCATCTCGATCGTGACGTCCACGTCTTCTGTACCTACCGTGACCGGCACACTGCGTGTCCCGAAAGCCACGTGTGAAATGAACAGATCGAACCGCCCTGAACCCACAGAATCGAATTGGAAACGACCCCCATCGTCAGTTACGGTACCCGCTCTCGGCTGACCGGACCCTCGCACAAACAACTGGACGGTTGCTCCGGAAATCAGCGCGCCCGCATCCGACACAACCGTGCCGTATATCGCTGCTTCAGCTACGTACTCCTCTAGTGCCGGGGTCGCCGTGGCGGCCGCTGCGATGGGTGCAACAGTACAGAGGAATGCAATGAGGAGAGGACGTATCCGCTGCGTAATTGCGAATGAGAACGACGGATTGAAAATCGCCATGACGAGACCAATTGAATAGCTGGGTGGTGCCCACACGGCTCGCAATGCGAGGTATGGATCCGGTCTTCGTCGGGGCCTTCCTGAACGTGATTCAGCACGTGCGCTGTGGATCACCTCATCGATTCCGTTTCCCTTCGCCGGCATTATCCGGGCAGGTTCCAGGGGTATGATCTCAGCCACAAGGGCACCCCCAACGAGGAGTAAGAATATACGTCCTCCTGGCCAACGAGCGGGAGAACGACCGGGAATCCCGCGTGAATCAGATCGAAAGCCGTCCTCGAAAAAGCCGGTTCAACTGTTCTTGCGAAGCCAACGATTCCAACTGAAAACGCCCGCAAAAGCCATCAGAAAAATGACGAAACTCATGGCTGCGTTACTCCAGGCTATGCTTACCTGCGTACGGCCGATCACAGTAATGACGACTTCCTGACTACTTCCGGGGAGGACAGTGACCGCCAGCGAATCGGCTTCTACACGGTGTCCAATCGAATACGGAAGTGCCAATCGGGTACGTTCGAAAAGCGTCCCATCGGACAACCGGACCCGAAGATCCAGTTCCACATGCGTCACATCCTTGCGGTCTGAACGATCGTAGCGGGTTACTTCTGCTATCGCCTGCTCACCGTTATCCAGCGTACGTGCCAGATTGACAGCCGTACTGACCTGATGAATGGACAAAGCCAAGAGGAGCGCAGGAACTACCCAGGCAATACGAGCAATGAGGTGGGAAGACATACCAGAAAAAGGAAGACCCGTGTCGATGAAGCGCTGGTACCGGAGGACCGGGCACGGGATTCCATTGCGTCATGAAAATGACGCCAATCTGGATGACTCCTGTGCACGGTTGACCCGGCGATACCGTCAGGAGAGAAACAGGTACGGCTTCCACGTGGATTCCAGCGACCCAACAAAGTCCCGGATGTACATCACATAGCTCGGCCGAAACGGCTTTCGGGCGAGGACCATGTCCGCTTCTTCCGGTGTCTTGTTTCCCTTTCGATTGTTACATGGGACACAGGCGGCAACAAGATTGGTCCAAGAGTCCTTGCCCCCTCTTGAACGTGGCATCACATGATCAATGGTAATACGATCATTCGAACCACAATATTGACACGAATTACCATCTCTTCGGATGACATTCTTTCGAGTCAACAGGACACGCTTGTAGGGCACCCGCACGTACTGCTTGAGTCGTACGATGCTGGGCCACGGCAACTTGCGATTCGGACTACGGATGAATCGCTTGGCCGCTGCTTCCACGAGTTCAGCCTTTTGCAACAGAACCAGAATCGTGGCGCGCTGGACGCTCGTTATGGTGAGTGCCTGGTAATCTTGATTCAGAACCAGGACGTGCCCGGAAAGGGCGCTGGAATACGCAGGTTCAACTGACATGAGGCCTCCATGTTGAATGGCGCCAAGTTGCCCGGTAAAAGAAGAGTTCGGAGTCTCGGAAAGTGATACCTCGCCTGACTGGATGGAATCTGGATCGAACCGACTCTGGACCCAGTGAATGGCCTGAATACAGTGGTCACCAAATCCATCATTCCCAAGTGCAATAACGGATTTTCAGATGCTTCACGGACATCTGCCTACGCAATAACGTAATTGGAATGCAATCAGGAAAGGCCTTTTGTCGATGAATGGCTGCGGTATAACGGCTATGCAGCGTCAATACGCTGGCCAGATCGAAGTACGCCACCTTCAGGATGGGCCACAGCATTCACTCCTACCATAACTTTGCCCTCCCTTACTCGATATGTGGACAGGGTTGCCGTTGGCTCCTTGGACCGTTCGCCTGATTCCTGGTCTGTCGTAATTACAACACAGCGCGCGCACGGCTTCACGAGGTCCAACGAGGCGTCTTCGGTCCTGATGGTCTTCCACTGGTCTTCAATCCAGGGTTGGCTTCCTCCAATCAGTACGTTGGCGCGAAATCTATTCGCAGGGACGGGTATCTCCAGTCGCTCATTCAATTCGGCGATCGAAGCATTTCCGAGAACCAGAATGGGAAATCCGTCCGCAAAACTGACTCGCTCACTGCGTGGGGCAAAGGCAGGATCAGCCTCTCGTTCCGCATTCGGAGGCATCCAGGCCAAACGCACAGACCTTCCGAGAGCGTCCGAAAAAAATGCGTCGGCTTCGTCATTTCCCACGGCAGCTTGCAAAACGTCGTCCCAAATCTGCACACGCTGGGTCTCCCCCATGGAGGAAGTCGCTACTCCGTCATCAAGTGGCAATGCAAGCGTTCCATGCCCCGCCATCGAAATGGTCACTTGTTCAGGGCCCGATGCCTGCACCTGAAATTGCGTCAACTCGGGTGTCAGGCGCTGAGTCATGAATCGCCCTGCGGGATCGATGAGCATGTAGCGGCGATCTCCCTCCAGGCCGAAGGGAGTGATTGCGGCCTCGGACCGCTCGAGGCCGGCCAGCCCTTTGACAGGATAAACGAACAGCCGATCAATGAATGGCGCTTCTTGAGTCATCCCGAATCAATCGCTGGACGCAGGGGGGAATCCCGGAATAGCTTCGTCCAACGACCTCAGTGCCTTATGTACAAAGTCGGCGGCCGACTGAAAAAACGCAGGCGTGATGTCTTCGAAGACGTCCTCCGGCGTGTGGTACCCCTCGTGATCCTCCACGCCAAAATAAACGAACGGAATTCCCGCGGCATGGAATGGCGCATGATCCGAGGAATTGCTCCAGTCCATGAGGGTCGACCCAGGTTCGTCATGCCCAAAAAGCAGCGTCAAGTTTTCCCTTGTTTCCACGTTTTCCAGAACGGGCTTGAGGAAGGGATAGTGATAAGTACCGCTTGCGTACAACTCTCCGGCCTTGTTGCGACTGATCATATCCAGATTCACATTTAGGCGCACGTCGAGATCGTCAAAGCAATCCGAACCCACAAGGTGTCGTGCCCCGAGAAGACCGGTCTCCTCCGCATCCAAGGCCGCCAGAATCAGATCATGGGTCAGCGGTGCTGACTGAACGGCGCGAGCAACCTCCAACAGGCCCGCAACACCCGATGCGTTGTCGTCGGCACCGTTATAAATGTCATCATTGAAAACGCCAAGATGGTCATAATGGGCTGTCAGAACGATGGCGCCCTCCCCCGCTGTCCCTGGAATATGTGCGATCAGGTTCACTGCATCAACGGTTCCATTTCTTCCTTCAAAGGAGAATGGCTGCCGGAAGGTGTCACCACACACCGGAAAAATCCCCAGCTCATCGTAGGCAGCTTCCACATAGGCCATCGCCATCTGACCTCCCTCTGTTCCAGCCTTCCTCCCACGGTACTCGTCAGAAGAAAGTATTTCGACATGCTGAATCAATCGCTCGCCATCAATGGAAAGGGATGCCAGCTCTGTATCGTCTTCCGCCGTGGATGATTGCCCACAAGCTGAGGCGACCAGCCAAAGCGGAATCAAAACGAAAACAGGAAAACGAAAAAACACGCGATGCATTTTGGCCATGATACTCGAATCGGGCAAGGTTACTTTCATGACGAACGATGCCTCCTTTCGTAGGTTGCCGCCTCGCTCGATTCTTCCCTCCTTGTCTGTCCAAACAGCTTCCGGTATTCATGCACGCCGTCGCTCTCGAAACCACGGTCTTGTCCCATGGGCTTCCGTGGCCGGCCAACCTGCAGCTGGCCCGATCCCTGGAGTCCATTGTCGCAGCTCAAGGAGCGGAACCCAGGACCGTGGGCATCTTGGATGGAAGGGTCGTCACCCAGTGCTCCCCGAACGACCTGGAGCGTTTTTGTACTGACGAAGGCATGGAAAAAGTCAGCCTCCGAAACTTGCCAGGTATAGTTGCCAAGGGAGGCAGTGGTGCAACAACCGTGGCAGCGACCATCCGTTTGGCGCATCAAGCCGGCATCCGGGTCATGGCCACAGGAGGGATCGGGGGCGTGCATCAAGGAGCGGATGGGCGTCCTTTGTGGGACGAGAGTGCTGACCTGACCGAGTTGGCTCGTTGCCCCGTTACGGTCGTCTGTGCTGGTCCCAAAGCCATTCTGCATCTGGAGGCGACGAGAGAACGGCTGGAGACGCTTGGCGTCACCGTAGTCGGATGGAAGACCGATGTCATGCCCGCTTTCTACTGTGAAGAGTCCCCTTTTGCAGTCGATGTCCGATGCGATCGAATTGACGATGTGGCCGACGTAATTCGTGCACGGGATGATCTGAAGCTGCCCCAAGCCATTCTCGTTACGGCCGCGGTACCCGAGACCTTTGCGCTTTCCATGGTTGATGTCCAGCGGGTTGTTTCAGCCGCGCTGACTTCGCCTGAGGCCCAAGAACTCCGGCCCTACGAGGTGACTCCCTTCTTGCTCGATCAGGTACGAAAGCAACTAGGAGATGGAGCACTGACGGCCAATGTGGCCCTGCTGGAGCAAAATGCGGAGTTGGCAGCCCGGATCGCTGTCGCGCTCTAGGATCCCAATTTTCCCTTCAACCCACCTGCCGCGCGGGTATCCAGCAGGTTGGTCTCGAACGTTCTGACACGACGACTACGGGTCTCGAAGCGCTCGACTGCCAGTTCCAGAAGCTGTTCCAGCAACTCGCCGAACGGGACGCCTGTGGGCTCCCACAAGTAGAACGACAGCGAGCCCGGAATGGTGTTGATTTCATTGAACCAGACGTCATGGGTGACATCATCCATGAGGAAATCGATCCGGGCGACACCGCTTGCGTCCAACGCATCAAAAATGCGTCCGGCCAAATCAGTAATGTGCTTAGTGACTTGTCCGGAAACCGGGGCCGGAATGATACGGTCGAGCGATGCCATCCCGGCTTCCACCCCTCCCTTGGTGCCCTTACCACCAGAGCCGCGTAGGTATTTGTCTTCGAAAGACAGCGTGCCGTCTCCCGCTACAGGTTCTTCGAGCACCGAAATACGTCGATTACCCGCAGTGCCCAAAACCGAACAATTGATTTCCCGGAGATTGCTCACGCACCGCTCTACCATCACGGATGCATCGTAGCGGAATGCTTCCTCTATGGCCGATTCCAGCTCATCGCGGTCCGTGACCCGTCCTATACCGATGGATGACCCCAGATGTACCGGTTTTACGATGGCTGGAAAGCCCAACGATTCAACCACGGCATCCAGACGGGCGTCTTCCTCTCCCAACCAGTCTTCTTCGGTGATTTCGACCCAGTCGACCACGGGGATGTCAGCTGCCTGGCAGAGTACCTTGGCGCGTACTTTGTCCATTCCAACGGACGAGGCCATCACTCCGGAACCGGTGTACGGAACCCCCATGCTTTCACAGAGCCCCTGTACTCCGCCGTTCTCTCCGGCTCCCCCGTGGAAGGCAAGTAAGACGGCGTCAACCAGGATGCCCTCCTTGCGACCGACGATCGGCTGATCCAGTGGAACCAGCCGCAGGGATCTTCCCGGGCCCGGAGCCAGAGCCATTTCGGTGGCCGATCGCTCCAATGCTGCAAGGTCCTTGAAACGCGCGATATCATCCAATCCCGAACCCACATACCAGCGGCCACCCTTTGACACATATACCGGAAGCACATCATGCCCTCGTTCTTTGAGGGCAGAAACGGCCTGCAGCCCGGTTATGACCGACACCTCATGTTCGGGTGACGGACCTCCAAAGAAAACGGCGACGGGATATCGATGCATCAGGTTGGATTCTTTATCTGCCCGAAAATACAAAGCGGAGCATGGGATACCTGCTCTCGCGTGATCCTTGGTTGCTTTACGTTCCTGTCCCCGCGATCTTCGTGCGCCTTTCGGCGTTGATCCGCCGTCCTCGGCCACTTCATCCAACCCGCCACACCGTGCGTCTCGCCCTCATTTCTGACATACACTCCAATCTCCCCGCTCTGGAGGCGGTGCTGGTTGACCTGCAAAAGGAAAAACCAGACGCTGTACTCTGCCTGGGTGATGTGGTGGGATATGGAGCAGATCCACTGGCGTGTGTGAAGCTCGTGCGTGAGTGGAGTGACGCGGTCGTTTTGGGAAATCACGATCTGGCCGTGGCAACAGGCGAAGGCATCGAGATGCTACCGGCTCACGGACAGGTAGCTGCTGAGCACAATGCCGACCTACTGGATGACGAAGATCTGGCGTGGCTCGCTGGGCTTCCTCTCAAAACCGTCAGCCATGAGGTAACCTTGGCTCATGCGTCTCCCCAGTTTCCAGAACGCTGGATGCGTATCGAATCCTTTTTCCTGGCTCAGGAGCAGTTCAAGCACTTTGACACGGATGTATGCTTCGTGGGGCACACGCACTTGCCCGGCGTTCTCTCCGAAACGCTCGGCGTCTTGCGGCCGCGCGCTGGTCACCGCTTCATCATCAATACCGGCAGCGTAGGACAGCCTCGCGACGGGGATCCTCGCGCGTGCTACGGCATCTTTGACATGGACACCTACCACTTCGACCTGAAGCGTGTCCCGTACAACGTAGATCGCGCACGGCAGCGCATCCGGGAGGAAGGGCTTCCCTCGTCTCTTGGACGGCGACTTGAGCGCGGAAACTGACCTCAGGCGTTGTCTACCAACTGTCCTTTGTTGTAGGTCGCCCAGGCCTTCCCAACCATCCTCTCTCCTACGAAAGGCGTGTTCACGCTCTTGGAGTGGATATCCTTTTTCTCGAAGGTCCACTCAGTCGTGGCATCGAAAATGGTCAGGTTCGCCGGCTGCCCTTCGGCCAGCGCCGGAATCGGTATGTGCAAGATCTCCCGGGGTGCTACCGTCACTTTATGCACGGCTTCCTGCATGCTGAGTACACCGGGGTCGATCAACTCGCGTCCGGTCAGACCCCAAGCCGTTTCAAGGCCCAGAATGCCAAACGGAGCGGCCACCTATTCTACCTCCTTCTCGAAGGAGGCGTGGGGAGCATGATCCGTGCAAATGGCATCAATCGTCCCGTCTTTGAGCCCCACCTTGATGGCATCGATGTCGGTTTGGGTACGAAGCGGCGGATGCATCTTGGTGTGGGTGTCGAAGTCCATGTCCTCGACCGCCTTATCCGTGAGCGTGAAATGGTGGGTACACACTTCGGTCGTTACGTGGATGCCCTTGGCCTTCGCCAGACGCACTTGATCGACCGCATTGGCTGTTGAAATATGAGCGATGTGGACGTGTCCGCCCGTGTACTCAGCCAAAAGGATGTCCCGTGCAATCATGATCTCTTCCGAGATGGTCGGGATGCCTGGTAGTCCAAGGCGAGTCGATACCTCTCCTTCGTGCATGTGGCCTTTCGGCCCCAGCGGCAAATCCTCCTCGTGACCGATGATCGGTTTATTGAGCATGCGGCTGTACTCCAGCGCATGACGCATCAATCCCGTGTCTTGAACCGGGTCGCCATCATCAGAAAATGCGACGGCTCCACCTTCGGCCAGATCGGCCATTTCGGCCAAACTTTCTCCCTTACGGTGTTTGGAAACGCACGCGATGGGATACACATCGACTGGCGTGGGTCCTGCCCGCTCAATAATGAACTCCACAACATCACGGGTGTGGATCGGTGGATCGGTGTTGGGCATACAAGCAACGGCAGTAAATCCTCCAAAGGCTGCAGCAGCACAGCCCGTCTGGATGGTTTCCTTGTGCTCGAAGCCAGGTTCACGCAAGTGCACATGCATGTCCATCCATCCCATCGACACGTATTTCCCTGTCGCATCGTAGACTGGGACAGCCTCGGCTGACAAGCCTTCTCCGAGCGCGGTAATTACTCCATCCCGGATCAGCACATCAGATTGAGACGTGGAGCCGGTGACAGGGTCGAGCAGGGTTCCCCCTTTGATCAGCAGATCGGGTGTGGCTTGAACGGTCATGGTCGCAGACAAAGCTGGTGACAGTGCGGTCGGATTTCCAGACGCCATCGTCCGGTCGATTACGGAACCAAGGTACGCACGACCACCCGCCGCATGCATACTCATCACGTTGAAAAGCGTGGAAATCAGATGTATCTGGCGCTAGATTCCATCGTGACGGCTGTCATCCAACCTGTCGACCGTTTATTCCAGCCTGCTACCCTTTCTTCAGCCTCCGGCGAATCCGGTGATACATTCTTCCAAAACGTCCTCCTCGTCGTTGCCGCCAACCTCTTCCCTGGCTACAACCCAAGCGATCATCCACATGGATCGGCTGCGGGGCAATGTGGCTACCATCCGGAAAAAAGCGTCCGGCCTGGACCTGATGGGAGTGGTTAAAGCTGACGCTTATGGCCACGGAGCCCTGAGCGTCGCTCGCGAGCTACAATCTCTGGGTGTTAAGCATCTCGGGGTCGCAACGGTACCTGAGGCCCTGGCGCTGCGCGCCGAAGGTATCGAAGCAAACATCATGGTCTTTGCTCCTCTGCGCAGAGACTGGGTTGATGCGGCAACAGAAGCGTGCCTAGATGTGGTGGTTGACAGTCAAGCATCCCTGGAGGCTGCATTGCTCACCAAAGGGCGATTAAGGTGCCACCTCAAGGTGGACACGGGAATGGGCCGACTTGGCCAGTCCCCCGAAAAATCGGAATCACTGCTGCGATCCCTTGAGCAATCGACTTCCCTGGATCTGGGATCTGTGTGGACACATTTTGCTCGTGCCGATGAACCCGAATCAGATTTTACCGACCGCCAACTGACATTATTTGAGTCTTTCATTGATGGGATTGGCGGGGCTCCAGCGCCCCTGCATGTGGCAGCAAGCGCCTCCGTGTTTTGCCATCCCCGATCGGTCGATGCATCCCGCTATAACATTATCCGTGTCGGCATTGCCCTCTATGGATTACTCGATCTCCCGGGCCACGCTCGTCCTGCAGACGGTCTGCAGCCCCTTATGGAGGTCGTGAGCCGGATCACCGCCCTGAAGCGTGTGCCGGCGGGTACGCCCATCTCGTACGGGTCCCGGTGGAGCGCTCCTCGCGAAACATGGATTGCCACGATAGGAGCCGGGTACGCTGACGGTGTCTCCCGTCACTTGTCTGGCTCTGGCGACGTCCGCATCGGAACACGTCGTTTTCCGATGGTCGGCACGGTATGCATGGACATGGTCATGGTGGACATCGGACCGGATCGTGGAGACATTCGTGTCGGAGACCCGGTACTCTTGTTCGGAGCTGCGGGACCCACGGCATTCGATGTTGCAGACCATTCCGGATCCATCACGTACGTCCCGGTCTGTGCTCTTTCAAATCGAGTACCTCGGATCGTGGCCTGATTCGGAGGTGCCTGACCAGGAAGTGCCCTGAGTCGGGTCGGCCCTCCGCACTCCGAATCCGAGCGATGCACTCAGCCGCTCCAATATCCGTGCAGCCCATTGTTTAGCCCGTCCATTCTACAACTAAGAGTGGGTAACTTTTCGGGATGTGAAGACACTGTAGTATATTCGGTCCTCTTCGAAAATTACGGCTGTCCCAGGACAGTCAGTGATTCCGTTATTCGCATTACATCGCTGTTGCCATGGCAAGCACTTTTGATCCGTCCCAGTTGCACATCCTTCTCGTTGACGATGAAGAAGACGTCGTTGAGGTAGTGTCCCACTTCCTCGAGCAGGAGGGCTTCAATGTCCACAAGGCCTACTCGGGAAATGATGCGCTAACGAAAGCTACGCCGGAGATCGATCTGATCGTTCTCGATATCATGCTGCCCGAAATGGATGGTTATGAAATCTGCCGCCGTCTACGCGGTCGCGTCGAAACGGAAACCATTCCGATCGTGTTCTTGTCGGCGAAAGGCGAAGAAGACGACCAGATAAAGGGTCTCATGCTTGGCGCTGATGCCTATCTGACCAAGCCGGTATCTCCACAGGTTATCGTTGCCCACGTGAAAGCGGTACTGCGTCGCAGTGGGATCGAAGAAAGCCGCACCCTGCAGGTCAAGAACCTCACGATCTACGAAGACGAATACCGTGCTTCGCTGGACGGTAAGGACCTCGGTCTGACGCTCACAGAATTTGAGCTGGTGCGTTACCTCGTGCGTCACCCACGTAAGGCGTTCACGCGTCAGCAGCTGCTCGAGACGATCTGGAAAGATGCCATGATGGTCACCGAGCGTACGGTCGATGCCCATATCAAGAACCTCCGCGAGAAGCTCGGCTCGTTTGCCCAGCATATCCAGACGGTTCGCGGTGTCGGTTACCGTTTCGTCGAAGAAGGTGCCCCCGAGGAAGCCTAGGCTTCTCACATCCTACCCTGAACGGGGTTAGAATCCATGTTTGAACGGCTCGTCGAGCGCTTATTTCCATCGCGCGCATCGACGCAGACGTGGATGATCCTGACACTCTTGTTGGTGGTCGGCATTGCCGTCGCCGCCGTGGGTCTGTACATCACGTTTGTGTTGCGCAGCGAAGTGCAAATCGCCTTCCAGCAGACCATGCTGCAGGAGGCGAATCGTGTGATGTCCATTGTGGAAGATGAACACGACCATGCTCGGAGACAGGATGCCATTCGCACGATGACGCGGTTCGGTGATTTGCGCATTACCGTTGTGGACGATTCTCTTCTGATGGATGTGGATCGAGGTACGATGCGCGATGACCCGGCTGTCCTGACCCAGCCTGAGATGCAATTTGGCGCAGGAGATGAGCTCAATTTCGTCCGGCGCGATGTGAATGGGCAGACGGTGTACTTCACGGCCGTCAAGCACATGCCATCCGGGATCATCGTGCGCGTGGCGCAGCCTCGTCCGATGCTGTTTGGATTGATTGGTCGATTACAATTTACGCTGGTAGTTGCCATGATCATGGCACTCCTTCTGGCCATGTTCGGCAGCTGGATCGCCGCGCAACGCGTTACCCAGCCCCTTGTCACCATCCGCAATTCCGCGAAGTCCATCTCAGAAGGAAAACTGGACGAAGAAATATTCGTGGACTCCAGAGCGGCCGAATTCCAGGATTTAGCCAAGAGCTTGAACCTGATGTCGGATACGTTCAAGGAGAAGATCGACGAACTCCAGAAGATGGCAGCCCTTCAAAACGAGTTCATTGGAAACGTCTCCCATGAGGTGAGAAATCCAATTTTCGCGGTCGGAGGATATCTGGAAGCCTTGGCTTCTGACAGTCTTGACGGAGAAAAACGAAAATTCTACGCCGAAAAGGGCCTTACCAACCTCGAACGGCTCAACAACCTGTTCTCTGACCTGATTGAGATTGCGCGACTGGAATATCGCGAGGACCTCATCAAACCGTCCGTATTTGAGCTGTCCGAGCTCTTGGATGAGGTCTACGATATCGAAAAGGCAAAAGCCGACGAAAAGGGGATCGATCTGGTTGTCGAGAACCCCATTGTTAACGTGCGCGCGGACCGGGCACGTATCCGTCAGGTTCTGATCAACCTCACCGATAACGCGATCGCATATTCCGATGAAGGCACTGTCCGATGCCGTTATCGCAGGCACCTGGATAAAGTCCGGATTGAGGTCGTGGATACAGGAAAAGGTATACCTGAACACCATCTGGAGCGCATTTTCGAGCGCTTTCACCGAGTAGATCCGGATCGTTCGCGAAAAAGCGGCGGCACCGGACTGGGACTGAGTATCGTGAAACAGATCCTGGCGGCCCACGGTGAAAATATCTACGTGGAAAGCACGTTAGGACGTGGAACCCGCTTCTGGTTCGAGTTGGGATTCGAGGATACGGAATCAGCCCGGGCAGAAGCCTGATTGATGTTCCTTGCGGCATCCAGGAAGATCCTGGGCCTTCGTCGCTATGTGAACTTGGCTTCCTCGTGGGTCACTATTGGATGCTAATCGATCCCTGGCGTCCCTGAAGGCCGTTTAACGGTGTTAATTATTGAGGCCAACTTCACCAATTCCCAGCCGGCCATCTGCAAACATTTTTGTATCATTTCCCGTAGCAGAGGCTCCTTATCCAACTTCAGCGGAATCCATGGCGAAAACCTCCAAATCGAAGAAAGTGGCCCCCACGGGGGACGGTGCGAGCACGGACGTGGATCTGACGGCCCATTCAGCAACCCCTTTCTTGCTGGACGGCGACTTTGATGTACATCCTGTTGGTCCTGCCGACTTCGATGCCGAGGAGCTGCTTGGAGTCTATCGTACCATGTTGACCTCGCGTCGACTGGATGAGAAGATGCTCACGCTGTTGAAGCAGGGAAAAGGATTCTTCCACATTGGATGTGCCGGCCACGAAGCTACTCAAGCTGCAATTGGCAGCCTGAGTCGTGCAGGAGAAGACTGGTTCAGCATGTACTACCGAGACATGATGATGTATCTCATGCTTGGAGGTACAGCAGAGGAAATCATGCTCCACCACATGGCCAAGGCGAATGATCCCAACTCGGGTGGTCGCCAGATGTCAGAGCACTTCGGCAGTACGGAACGAAACATCCTGACCATTTCGTCCTCGGTTGGTGCCCAATTCCTTCCCGCAGTTGGTACTGCCATGGCCCTCCAGCGTGACGGTAAAGACGCCTACGTCTATTGCTCTTGTGGGGATGGTGCGACATCCCAGGGCGATTTCCACGAAGCATTGAACTGGGCAGCTCGTGCGGTCGCTCCGGTCCTGTTTGTGGTTCAGGACAACGGTTATGCGATTTCTGTGCCAGTGAAGGATCAGACAGCCGGCGGCTCTGCCTACAAATTGGCCCGCGGTTATGAAGGCTTGGCACGCATCAAAGTTGACGGAACGGATTTCTTCCAAACGTACTCTGCGGCTAAAGCTGCCATCGAGCATATCCGGTCCGGCAAAGGCCCTGTCTGCCTCGTAGCTGACCTTGTGCGTCTTCTTCCCCACTCCTCCTCCGATAACCACGCCAAATACCGGACTCCCGAAGAGTTGGAAGCTGAAAAGCGTGAGGACCCGATTCTCCAGATGGAAAAGCGGCTCCTGGATGCAGGACTGTTGAAAGAGACGGACATAGAGCGCATCCGAAAAGAAGTACAGGTCAGTGTGGACCAGGCCGCGAAGTGGGCTGATGAACAAGCAGATCCTGACTCCGAGTCAGCGACGAAGCATGTCCTCTACGAAGGAGAGTTGGACCTCGAATTCGAGGCTTCCGTGCCTTCAGGAGAACCCATCGTGATGGTCGATGCCATCAACCATGCCCTCCACGAAGAAATGGAGCGCAACGACCGCGTGCTGGTATACGGTGAGGATGTGGCGGGCGGAAAAGGTGGTGTATTCACTGCTACGCGAGAGCTGACGGCCACGTTCGGTCCGGATCGCTGCTTCAACTCGCCATTGGCTGAAGCTTCCATCATTGGGACCGCCGTAGGATTTGCCTCGGCAGGGTTCAAACCGGTCGTGGAAATCCAGTTTGGAGACTACATCTGGCCTGCCCTGCAGCACCTTCGCAACCAGGTTGCTTCGTATCGCTACCGATCCAACGGAGAGTGGGGATGCCCCATGGTCATCCGTGTTCCGGTAGGCGGCTACATCCACGGAGGACTGTGCCACTCCCAGAACATCGAGGCCTTTTTTGCCCATATGCCAGGCTTCCAGATCGCCATGCCTTCCACTGCGGCCGATGCCAAAGGCTTGCTCAAGGCAGCAATCCGCATGGAAGACCCGATCCTGTTCATGGAGCACAAAGCACTCTATCGCTCGGCTGCAGCTCGCAGTCCCGAGCCGGATCAGGATTATTTGCTGCCGTTTGGTAAAGCCCGCATCGTTCGAGAAGGCACGGATTTGACCATCGTGACCTATGGCATGATGGTTCACAAGTCCGTCTCCATTGCGCGTGCGCTTGAAAAAGAAGGCGTCTCGGTCGAGATCATTGATCTTCGCTCTCTTCTCCCGGTCGACATGGACACGGTGATGACCTCCGTCCTCAAGACCAACCGTGCACTCGTGGTGTACGAGGATCACGAATTCCTTGGCTATGGTGCTGAATTGGCGGCACAGATTGCCGACAAGGCATTCGAACACCTGGATGCGCCCGTGAGGCGTCTTGCGGGCAAATTCGCTCCGATCGCCTTTGCCGATCCGCTTGAGCGCGAGCTGCTTCCCCAGGATGAAGACATCCTCGAGGCAGCACGCGGTGTTCTGGCCTACTGACTGAGAGCCTGATCCAGGTCTCGGATCAAGTCATCCTTGGACTCAATACCGACGGAAAGTCGGATAAGGGCATCGTGCAGACCTGCCGCTCGCCTTTCGTCCGCAGGAATGGACGCGTGCGTCATGGTGGCCGGGTGATTCATGAGACTCTCCACGCCCCCAAGACTCTCCGCCAGGGTAAAGACCTGTGTTGAGGACAAGACGCGATTGGCAGCCGGCATACTATCATCCGTCAGCAAGAAGGAGACCATCCCACCAAAACCATCCATCTGGCGCTTGGCCAATTCGTGGCCGGCAAAAGAAGGCAACCCGGGATAATACACATGGGCAACCCGTGCATCGGCTTCCAGGAATTCAGCGATGGCCTGGGCGTTTTCACAGTGACGCTGCATGCGCACATCAAGCGTCTTCGTCCCACGCAACGTCAGAAAGCAGTCCATGGGACCTGGAACGGCCCCTGCGCTCTTGACCAGGAAGCGAAGCTTGCCGGCCCACTCATCACTATCGGTACAGACGACACCGCCAATCACATCGGAGTGACCACCGAGATATTTCGTCGTTGAATGCACAACCAGATCGGCACCTTGCTCGAGAGGACGCTGCAGAACAGGGGTAGCAAACGTGTTATCGACAACCGATGCAATACCGCGTGATCGAGCCAGATCGGTCAATGCCCGGATGTCCACAACACGAACCAGCGGATTGGTCGGTGTCTCGATCCAGAGCAGCTTGGTCTCAGGCCTCAGTGCGGCTTCGACCGTCTCTACGTCTGACATGTCAACAAAATCCGACGTGATTCCGAAGGGTCCGAATACCTGGCGGAAAAGCCGGTAGGTGCCACCATACAGATCATTCGAGGCCAGAATGTGATCTCCGGGACGAAGGCAGCGGGCAATAGCATCGGTAGCCGCAACTCCAGACGCGAAGCAAATCCCGTGTTCACCACCCTCCAGACCAGCCAGATTGCCTTCAAGCGCCGTACGTGTGGGGTTTGAGACCCGGCCATATTCGTGGCCTTTGTGATCACCCGGCGCCGCCTGGGCGTACGTCGACGTCTGATAGATAGGTGTCATCACGGCACCTGTCGATGGATCGGGCTGCTGCCCGGCATGTACGGCGCGGGTGGCCAGGCCCATGCGTTTCATTTCGTCTGCGTTCATTCCGATGCGGGATTGGTTCGGTGTAAAACCACGCGGGCCCGGGCTGCATGCAGCCCGGGCCCGCCCTGGAAGTCAGGTCAGCCCCTCAGAGGCTGGAAAAAGACTAGTTGTCCGAGTAACCTGCGCATTCGGCAACTGACTGGGCCATATCCGTCTGATTCGTCTGAGCATAAGACTGATACAGTGCACGACAAACGTCACTGATATCTTCTTCGTTGGACTCAAAAAGCTCTTTGGCTGTCTCCAGAGGTGAAATGGCCGCCTGGAAATGCATGCGACGCTCATCGACTTTAGCATCGATTGCCGCTTCTGCAGCTTCGATCTCATCGTTACTCATATCGCTGCGATTTTCACGCAGCTGATCGTCCATATCCGAGATCTCTGAGTTGACGTCAACAGCCTGGTTGATGTGCGCTGCGCCAATGTTGTAGTACGCGCTGCTGTAGTTGGAATCCAGCGAAATTGCTGCTTCCAGCTGCTCGATGGCTTCAGCGTAACGCTCTACCTGAATAAGCAGCGAACCAAAGTTGTAACGGAACAACGCATTCTCCGGATCGCGTTCCACAGCCGAGCTGTAGCGCTCCAGTGCTTTGTCGATCTGGCCTGTCATCTGATAGGCATTCAAGAGCTCAGTCTGGATATCCACATTTTCGGGATACACCGCAGCAGCATCTTCCAGCAGACCTACGGCTTCGGCGGCGCGGTCATTTGCCTGGTAAAGCTGGGCAAGAAAGCGGTAGGTCTCCGGCTCGGAATCGCCTGCTTCGAGTGCATTTTCGAACGGCCCGATAGCCATTTCAGGCTGACCACCATTCATATAGGCATACGCTTCGTTTACGTATGCGCCCGCTGAATCAGGCTGGATGACACCCGCCGTGTTGAAGTAGCGGGCGGCTACCAGGAATTGGCTGTCGTCGTTGCGACCACGGTTGAAAGCCTGGATCCCGCGCTGGAATTCGTTGGCAAACGCAAAACGCAGGGAGTTCGTTACCGACTCCTGGTAGAGCGGATCGTATTCAACAGCTTTCGAAAAGGCGTCGAGCATTTCCGAGATCGTGGCAATGTGCTCATCCTGATCCTGCGTTGCGAAAGCCTTCTCAGAGAGAACGCGGCCTTTGAGCTCGTGAGCTTCAGCGTTCTGCGGATTGCTCTCCAATGCCGTCTCAAGATTGCGGAGCGCTCGATCATAATCCTGATTGCGCAGGTCGAGCTTCGCCCCCTCCACGTTGGGATCGCTCGAGCAACCGTCGGCACCTGTAATGAGGAGCGCAGCAAAGATCAGGCTCAGAAATAGGGGAATTCGATTCATGACGTCCAAATTGGATAACGGGAATATCAGTGTATCGACAGTCGTGCTGCCAAAAGCCGTGGAGAGTGCCGATAAAGGCCTCGGACTGCGGTGGACCGGTCCCCGGAAGCACCCTGAGGCGTTCCGTCACACGGTGGGGTCAACGTTCTGAAACAGGCCCAGAAAGCCTCTTTTCAGACCTGTCAAGGTAATATTACCTCTGAGTTCATACAAGGTTTAATAGCAAGTTCTTAGTCTGGACACATGGACCCGGAAGAGGTTGCCATCTCGTCCGGACGCCTTTCTGCATCCAATCCGAATCATGCCGCTTTCCAGCCCCTCTTTTCCCGCCTTTTCAAGCGTCAAGACGCTGCTTAACGGTCTCTTCGACTATGCGGGACTGTTTCCTCCTGCATCGCTTCCCTTCAAGGATGCGATAGTCGAGTACCTGGCCCATCGTCAAGAAGCGGACGACTGGATGCTCGGACCCTTCGTCATGACCTATGGACACTGGGAAGAATTGGTGGCCTGCTCAGAGGGGCTTTCTGCCGATTCGCCTCTTCCGATCCAACTCCTCCCCCCTCCCGCACGTGAGATGGCTGATATCGAATCAGTCCTTTCACAAGCGCTCGATCAGGCGGCAGCCTATCTGGAACGATTTGAAGGGCGGGTCACGTTAGCAGGATTCGAGTGGAAGCTCCCCATGGATGCTTTGCTGGAAGCGTCCACTGCCGTACTTGCAATCAGTCGCATTGAGGCTGCATTTGACGCCTCCGACTTCGCCGACCGTCCGCGCTACCTCGAAATCGTTCGTGATGAAGCCTTCTTGCGGCAACTTCCTTTGTATTTCTTGGCTCTTGGGGCACAGCAACGACCCGACCGCGTTCGGGCCAAGATCCGATGTGGAGGAATGAAATCATCCGATTTCCCTTCCACCGGTGAGTTGGCTGCCTTCCTACATGCTGCCTTGCGTACCGGCTATCCGTTCAAGGCTACCGCAGGGTTGCATCACCCGGTACGCCATTTCAATGAAGGCCAGCACATGATGATGCATGGTTTCCTGAACGTATTTTTTGCAGTCACCATAGGCCGCTGCCAGGGACTCAATGCGGCGGGCATCGAGGACATACTTGCCGATACCGACCCTTCACATTTCACCTTCACGGATCGAGGAATCGAATGGAATGGCCTGAGCGCCTCCACGACTGAATTCATTCGTGATCGTCGGCAACTCGCCTTGTCGATTGGCAGTTGCAGCTTTGACGAACCCCGGCAGGATCTACACCAGCTGGGATGGCTCTCGCATTGAGACCATCGACTCTCTACCATTTTCTAGGATTACAGATGACTTCATTCGTCGAGATTCCCGAAGGGTGTGACTTCCCCCTCGAAAACCTCCCTTTCGGTGTGTTCACGCCTGCCGGTTCTGATCAGCCTCGACCTGGAACGGCCATCGGCCAATGGGTGGTAGACCTCAAGGCCCTTCAAGAGGCGGGCCTGCTGGAAACCGATGTATTTGCTGGTTCAACCCTGAATGCTTTCATGGCCGCTGGACGACCCGTCTGGACGGCCGTCCGCAGCAGGCTGCAATCATTGCTATCGGCTGACAGCCCCACACTCCGGGACAATGAGGACTTGCGATTACGCGTGCTCTTCCATCAGTCCGACGTCCAGATGGTTTTGCCCGTAGATATCGGCGACTATACAGATTTCTACTCGTCGCGGGAGCATGCCACCAATGTGGGCACGATGTTTCGCGATCCGGAAAATGCGCTGCTCCCCAACTGGCTTCATCTTCCGGTTGGATATCATGGACGTGCCAGTTCGGTTGTCGTCTCGGGCACCGATGTTCGTCGTCCCATGGGTCAGACCAAACCGGCGGATGGGCCACCCGTCTTCGGACCATGCCGACTCCTTGATTTTGAATTGGAGCTCGGCTTTTTCATAGGCCCTGGTAACGCGCTTGGCGAAAGAATCCCCATTGAAGATGCCGCCGATCACATTTTCGGCTTCGTGCTTGTCAATGATTGGTCTGCCCGGGACATCCAGAAATGGGAATATGTCCCGCTTGGCCCCTTCCTCGCCAAGAATTTTGCTACATCAATTTCGCCCTGGATCGTGACCTTGGATGCGCTTGAGCCATTCCGGTGTGCAGGTCCTTCTCAGGATCCGCAACCCTTGCCCTACCTGCAGGGATCGGGGGACCGTTCGTACGACATTGCGCTGGAAGTGGGCATCCAGCCCGAGGGCGCCTCTATGGATGACGTGGTGTGCCGATCGAACTTCAAGTACATGTACTGGAACATCAGCCAACAACTCGCCCACCATTCCGTCACCGGATGCACTATCCGCCCGGGTGACCTGATGGCTTCAGGAACGATCTCCGGTCCGGATAAAGGAAGCTATGGGTCCATGCTTGAGCTGTCCTGGCGCGGTCAAAATCCCATTCCGCTAAGCGATGGTAGTGAACGCAAGTTCATCCAGGACGGCGATACGGTGGTGATGCGCGGTGCCGCTGAAAAAAATGGCCTGCGTATTGGATTT